>DATKLI010000076.1:0-24936 GCA_035542455.1 Thermoanaerobaculaceae bacterium | reverse complement strand
AGGAGGCCGGGGACGAGCTCCTGAAGGCGCGAGAGAGCGCGACCGTCGTGCACCGTGCATGGAGTGCGCTGCACGCACGCTTCTCCGACCCCGCGAATTTGCGGCTGTGGCGCGGATGGGTCGACCAGACGCTCGAGGAGTCCCGGCGCACCGGCGACGCGGCCATCATCGTGGACAAGCTGCGCCGGAGGGTCATCCTGTACCGTGCGGGCAAGGTGATGGCGAGCTATCCCGCCGAGCTCGGCGCCAACGGCCTGCGGCGCAAGGAGCACTCGGGCGACCGCGCGACCCCGGAGGGGCGCTACCAAGTGGTGGAGGCGAAGCAGGCGCCGGCGTCGCGCTACAACAAGGCGCTCCTCATCAACTACCCGAACGACGAAGACCGGATGCGCTTCGCGCTCGGCCGCACGCGAGGTACCATCTCCATGCGAGCCGGTATCGGGAATTTGATCGAGATCCACGGTGACGGAGGCGAAGGGCGGGACTGGACCGACGGCTGCGTCGCGTTGACGAATGAGGACATGGACCGGTTGTTCGCTCGTGTGCACGTTGGAACGCCGGTGACGATCGTGGGAACGTATGAGCACTGAGCCAACGCTGGGACTCCCCCCCGAGCGGCCCAGGTCGCGTTGGCCCCTCGCCGTCGGGGTGGGGTTTGCCGTCGTCGTCCTGCTGACGTGCGGCGGGGCGGCCGTTCTTGCCCGCCTCGGCAGGCCGTACGTCGCGACCCCGTTCGACGCCACGCCGTCCACACCGGACATGCCCTCCGACCCCAACCGGCTGACCAAGATCGCGGGGCAGGCCTCGAAAGATCTCGAGAAGGTGCACCCCAAGGGCGTCTACATCGTCGTCGACAGCTTCCGCAACCGCCTCACCTTCTACGACAACGGCAAGATCCTCCGCTCGGCGGTGTGCTCGACCGGGACCGGGCGCGTCCTGAAGGACCCGCGCAACGGCAAGAAGTGGGTGTTCGACACGCCGATGGGAGAGCGGGTCGTCGAACGGAAGGTGCAGCACCCGGTGTGGGCCAAGCCCGACTGGGCGTTCATCGAAGAGGGGTACCTGCCACCCAAGGACCCGAACGAGCGGTTCGACAACCTCTCGTTGGGCGACTACGCGCTCTACATCGGAGACGGCTTCATCATCCACGGCACGTTGTTCAAGAGCCTCCTGGGCCGGCGCGTCACGCACGGCTGCATCCGGCTCGGCGACGAGGACCTGGAGTTCGTGTACAAGCATGCGCCTATCGGCACTCGCGTGTATCTCTATTAGCCTCGCGGCGCTCGACGCACGCGCCGGCGAAGCCCCTCCGGACCCGGCCCGGGTGGCCGTGCTCGAGATGGAGGCGGGCCTCGCCAAGAAGCCGGGCGTGTACCTCGTGCTCGACCCGCAGCGCAGGATCCTCGAGGTCAGGTCGCGCGGCGCGGTGCTCGACGCGGTGGCGCTCAAGGGCGTCGAGGTCGTCAGCCAGCAGCCCGTCCTGCGCCGCGACGTCCCGTCCCATCCGCCGATCCCGGCGGTGTGGACCGTGGAGCAGGGTGCCGGGGACTCCGACCGCGAGGTGCTCGAGCCGACCGAGCTCCGCCCCGCCCCCAAGATGGGCGAGGACGAGGACGAGCCGGAGCCCACGCCGTCGGCAACGCCCGCCCCGCCGACGCCGACGCCGACTCCGACCCCGCTGCCCCCCGTCTCGTACCGGAACCGGCTCACCAACGGGTGGGACCTGTGGATCACCGACGCACTGCCGCCGCAGAGCAACCTCCTGACGTTCGTCGCGGCGGTGAAGGACGGGTGGCGGCGGCTGCGCGGGCTCGGCGAGGACCACATCCCCGCGATCACCCTCGCGATGGGCGACGACGACGCCCGCCGCATCCACCACCTCTTGCGCACCGGCATGCCGATCCTCGTCGCCGGCGAGATGTAGAAGCTAGCCGACAGCTCTCCCCCACCCGACCGACCAGCTGACAGCCCGCAGCTCCCCCACCCACCCCAGAGACACGGCACCCGGGGGAAGGAAGCTGTCCCTGTTGGCTGTTGCCTGTCAGCTGTCGGCTGTGAGCTGTCTGCTCGTCTCAGTTGGAGCGGAGCTTCGAGACGCGGTCCACGACGTCCCGGAACGTGGGGTTGATCGCCAGGACCTCGCTGAAGCACGACAGCGCGGCTCCCGTGTTTCCGGCCAGCTCGTGCGCCCTGCCGAGCTCGTAGCGCAGGCCGAGCTCCGTCTCGAGCGGGAGGTTGGGGGCGGCGAGCGCGCGCTGATACCACTCCGCGCCCTGCTCCGGCAACCCCTTGTCGAGGTAGCACGCGCCGATCATGCTCGCGCTCTCGACGAGGTAGTCGGGCGACTTCGTCGAGAGCTGGAACTCCCCGATCGCCTCGTCCAGCAAGCCCATCTCGCGATACGCGAGGCCCAGGTTGAAGTGGGTGTCGTAGTCCTCCTCCTGGACCTGCTCCGCGACGCCGCGCTGGAACTCCTTGAACAGATCCTCGATCGAGACGTCGCTCGCCTTGCCCGCGCCGGTGGCCTCGGCCACCATCTCCTCGTCGGCGAGCTCCTTCTCCAGCTCCGCGGCGAGGTCGAAGAACTGCTCCTCCTCGCTGAACAGCTCCGCCGCCGTCGCGGTCACCGGCGCGGGGCGCTCCTCGTCCCACCCCCGCGCCTTGAGCATCGCATGGCGTGTCGCGACGTCCGGGTGGTCCGGGAACGCCTCCCGGACCTTCCCCAGCAGCTTGGCGGCGTCCTCGAGCAGGCCCTGCTGGATCAGGAAGTCGAGCTCCCGGAGCTGATCGTCGGAGGGCCCGGCGAGCACCTCGGGGACCTCCACGAGCTCTATCGGCTCCTCCGGCGCCGCGGGCGGCTCGGGTGCCGGGGGGGGCGCCGGCGGCGCGTGCTTTACCTCGGGGGGCGGCGCCGCGGCATGGGGCCGGGCCGGCGGCTCAGTCGGGGCGGGTGCAGGAGCAGGCCGCACCGGCGGGGCCACCGGCGGCGTTGCGGTCGGTGCCCGCAACCCGAGCATCGCCTCGAGGTTGTCGAGCCGGACGGGACCGGTCGCCGGTCGCCGGCTCTCGCGTGCGAGCGGTGGCTTCGGGGGCAGCGGGGCCACGAGATCGTCGAACGAGGGCAACGGCTCCATCGGCCTCGGCTCCATCGGCCTCGGCTCCGCGGCTTTCGGGTGTTGCGGCGGCCGCGGCGGCGGCACCGCAGCGGTGGGGGCGGGAGGTGGGTGCGGAGCAGGTGTTCCGACGCTGCTGAGATCGAGCGCAGGTGCCTGAAGCGACAGATCGATCGGGGGTGGTACAGGCGCTGGGTGCGCGCCGAGGCCAGGGGCCGCGGGCGGCAGCGGAATCGCCTCGGAGAACGGAGCGAACGCGGGCTCCGCTGGGCTGACCCGCGGGAACTCCGGAGCAGGCGGCGCCGCGGCCTCCGGCAAGGGTGCCGCGGGAACCCGGGCCGGCGGCGCCTCCACCTCCACGAGCTCGCCGCCCCCGAGCGAAGCCAGCAGTTCGCGGCCGCGTTCGTGCGTGGCATCGAGAGCCAGCAGCCGCTGGAGGTGCGTGATCGCCTTGTCGGTGAGTCCGTACTTCGCGAAAACGACGGCTTCCGTGTACAGCTCCTCGGCGTTGGTCGGCGAGAGCGACGGCTCGGTGAGGCCCGCGTCCCTTCGGGGCCTCTCCTCCGGCGGCTCGGGCGGCCTGCGAGGAGCCGGCGCGACCGGCGGCGGCGGGGCGGGACGCGCGCCGACGCCGGAGCCGAACTCCACGTCGACGAACTCGACTTCCTCCTCGGGCGGGGGTGCCGGCGCGGCGGGCGCTGGCGCAGGGTGCGCGGCCGGCGGGGCCGGGACCGCCACCCCGAGCTCGGCGAGGCGCTGGGCGTACAGCGGGTTGGACGGCGCCACCGCGGCAAGGCGGCGGTAGAGCGGGATCGCCTCGTTCCTCCGCCCCTCGCGCAGGTACGCGTCCGCCAGCGCGGTCTCGATGTTGAGCACCATGTCGGCGTCGTCGAGCTGCTCGAACACCTTCTGGGCGCGTTCGAGCACCTGCGGGTCGCCGGGTACGGCGTTCATGAGCTTCTTCACCAGCGTCGCCGCGCGCGCCACGTCCCGGACCTTGAGCAGGCGGTCGACGGTGGGGAGGAGCTGTCCCATCGCCTCGGCCGGATCCGCCGAGCGGATCATCACGTCGCCGTAGAGCTGGATGATCTCGGTCCGGTCACCCGCCTTGGCGACGAGCCCCTCGGCGAGGCGGCGCGCCTCGGCGGCCTCGCCGGCCTCCGCGAGCGCCTTCGCGGCGGCGCGCTCGAGCTCGAGCCCGCCCTTGGTTGCGGCGAGCGCCTTCTTGGCGAGCTCGGCCGCCTGCGCCTGGCGCCCCGCGTTGACGAGTGCGTCGATGCACGGCGCGACGAAGTCCGCCTGTTCCGGTCCGAGGTCGAGGGCGCGGTAGTACAGCTTGAGCGCCTCGTCCAGCATCCCGCGCGACAGGAGCGAGCGCCCGAGCGTGTCGATCTCGGAGGCCACGGTCGCGATGTCGCCCAGCTGGACCGAGAGGTCCACGAGCTTCGCCCGCGCCTGGAAGTTCGACGGCTCGAGCTCGACGAGCCGGCGGTAGACGCGCACCGCCTCCTGCGGCTGCTTGGAGCGCAGGAACCAGTCCGCCAGCGTCACGAGCTGCTGGCGCCCCTCGACGATCAGCCCTTGCTTGAAGTACAGGTCCGCCAGGCGCTCGTACGTCTCGGTGCGGCGCGGGTCGAGGCGGTTGACCTTCTTGTAGATCGCGATCGACTTCAGGAAGAAGCCGTCCTGCGCGAAGTGCTCCGCGATCCGCTGGTAGACCTCGATCGCCTCAGGGATCCGGGCGACCCGCACGAGGAGGTCGCCGAGGCGGTTCAGCGCGTTGGTGTCGGAAGGGACCTGGTCCACCGCGCGCTTGTACTCCTTGATGGCAGCGTCGAGCTTGCCACGCGCGGCGAGTTTCTCCGCCTCCTGAATGATCTGATCCCTTTTCGACGACGCCATATGCAGGTTTGTTGCCCCGCGATCATGCTAGCACACGCACCGGCCCGAAGCTGCGCCGGTGCTGCATCGAGGCGCCGAATTGCGCGAGGGCGGCGAGGTGTGCGGCCGACGGATACCCCTTGTTCGACTCCCACCCGTACCCCGGATGGCGCCGCGCGAGCGTCACCATCCTCCTGTCGCGCACGACCTTCGCCAGGATCGACGCGGCCGCGACGCACTGGTAGCGCGCGTCCGCGTGCGTCTCGGCCAGCACCGGCGTGCCGAGTCCCGGCAGGGCCATCGCGTCGCTCACCACCAGCCCCGGCGTGCGGGCGAGGGCGCGCACCGCCTCCGTCATGGCGGAGCGGGTCGCCTCGAGGATGTTCAGTCGGTCGATCTCGGCCGCGCTCCGGTGCACCACGCTCCAGCACACCGCCCGCGACCGGATCTCCTCGGCGAGTCGCTCGCGCCGCCCCGGCGAGAGCCGCTTGGAGTCGTCGAGGCCTGCGATGGGACGCCGCGGGTCGAGGATCACGGCGGCCACCGTCACCGGCCCCGCCAGCGCGCCGCGGCCGACCTCGTCCACGCCTGCGATCAGGCCGTGACGGCGGATGAGCCTGTCGTCAAGAGCACCGTCGGGCGGCGCTGCCCTCACTTGCGGTCGTACTCTTCCTCGAGCCGGGCCGCCTTGCCCCGGAGTGTGCGCAGGTAGTACAGCTTCGCGCGTCGGACGCGGCCGTGGCGCACGACCTCGATCCGGTCGATGCTCGGCGAGTGCACCGGGAAGACGCGCTCCACACCGATGCTGTAGGAAACCTTGCGGACCGTGAAGCTCTCGCGCACCCCGCCGCCCTTGCGGCCGATCACCACGCCCTCGAATACCTGAATGCGCTCCTTCTCGCCCTCACGCACCTTGACGTGGACTCGCACCGTGTCACCCGGGCCGAAGTCCGGGATGTCGTCGCGCATCTGCTCCTTCTCGAGCTCGCGTAGATCCATCGTAAACCTCCCGCCCTGACCACGCTCGACAAGGACGTGGCGCGGAACGGGGATTATACACGCACCCGGGCTCAACCGGAAGGCTCGCCGCTGTCCTTTCCGCACCCTGGGGGCAGGGGGAGGTGCTCCTCCTCCGCGACCGCCGCAGCGAGCCGCCGAACCTCCTCCGAGAGCGCGGGCCACTCCCGCGCGAGCAGGTCGGGCCGGCGCAGGAGCGTCAAGCGCACCGCCCGCCGCAGGCGCCACCGCCGCACGGCCTCGTGGTCGCCGGAGGCCAGCACCTCGGGAACGCCGACCCCCTCGAACTCGCGCGGGCGCGTGTACACGGGGTGGTCGAGGAGCCGCGACGTGAACGAGTCGGCAGCTACCGAGTCGGGGTCGCCCACGACCCCGGGGAGGTGCCGGGCGGCGGCGTCCAGCATGGCGAGCGCAGCCAGCTCTCCGCCCGACAGGACGAAGTCGCCGAGCGAGACCTCGTCGGCACCGAGCAGCTCGTGCACCCTCTCGTCGAACCCCTCGTATCGCCCGCAGACGAACAGGAGGCCGGGGTACGACCCGAGCTCGCGGGCGACGGCGTCGTCGAATCTCCTGCCACGCGCGTCCGGCAGCACGACGTGGGGCGGTGTGGGGGCCGCCGCAACGAGCGATCGGACGGCCGGCACCACGGCGGACGCCATCAGCACCATCCCCGGGCCGCCGCCGTACGGCTCGTCGTCCACCTGACCGTACCGGTTGATCGCCCACTTCCGGAGGTCGTGAACCCGGATGTCGAGCACGCCGGCGGCGAGCGCGCGCCCGAGCACCCCGACGGCCAGGTACGGCTCCACCGCCGAGGGGAACAGCGTCAGGAGGTCACAGCGCATCGCCTTCGAATAGACCGAGCGGGGGGTCCACGACGACCGTTCCGGCTTCCAGGTCCACCCGAACCACGATCGGGGACCTGAACGGCACGAGCACCTCGCCCGACGGCGCGGCGACCGTGAGAAGCGAGCCGCCCGGCCCGTCCTCGAGCGCCGTCACGGTGCCCAGCTCGGACCCGTCGGGGCGCACGCACCTGCGACCCACCAGCTCGTGCTCGTAGTAGTACGTGGGGGAAAGCTGGCTGCGCTCCTGCGGTGGGAGGAAGACGTGGAGGCCGCGCCACCCCTCGACCTCGTCGCGGGTACCCACGTCCGCGATCGAGAGGAGCCAGTCGCCCTTGTGAACGCGCACGTGGCGGATCGTCCTGCGGAACTCGGGAGCGTCGTGGCCGAGACCGACCTCGACTCCGTCGGCGATGCGCTGGGGGAAGTCGGTCAGGATCTCGACCGTGATCTCGCCGTGCACGCCGTGGGGACGCCGCACGCGCCCCACAGCCAGCCAGCTGGCTTCGGGGCTCCCGGCCATCTACTCGAGGATCTCGAGCACGAAGCGCTTGCGCACCTTCATGCCGGCGGCCGCCAGCAGCGTCCGGACCGCGCGGGCGGTCTTCCCCTGCTTCCCGATCACCTTGCCGAGATCCTCGCTGGCGACACGCAACTCGAGCACCGTGGTTTGCTCGCCCTGCACCTCGCGCACCGAAACCTTGTCCGGTTGGTCGACGAGCGCCTTCGCGATCTGTTCGACGAGCTCCTTCATGCGCGCCTCCGATCGAGCGGTCTGCGTCTGGGAATCAGCTCGTGGCCTTCTCGAGCAGGCTCTTCACCGTCGGGGACAGCTGGGCCCCGCGCGCCACCCAGTACTCCACTCGCTCGCGGTCGATGCGCACGTCCACCGGTTCGCTCCGGGGGTTGTAGAAGCCGACCTCTTCGACCACCGCGGCGGTCGGCGTCTTGCGGCGGTCGGAGACCACCACACGGTAGACAGGGCGCTTGCTGGAGCCCATTCGCCGCAATCGGATCATCAGCATCGAGCATTCTCCTTGCGTTCGTCTCTCGCGGCCGGACCGCGAACGATCATTATATCAACAATTCGCCGCCGGTGCTCACAGACCCAGCCCGCGCAGCATCCGGCGGGGGTCGCCGCTCGCCAGCCGCTTGGCCATGCGCTTCATCTCCCCGTACTGGCGGAGCAGCCGGTTGACCTCCTCGACGGTGGTGCCGGCCCCGCGTGCGATGCGCTTGCGCCGCGAGCCGTTGATGATCTCCGGGTGCCTGCGTTCGGTCGGCGTCATCGAGCAGATGATCGCCTCCGACCGCGCGAGCTGCTTCTCGTCGACCTGGGGCGCGTTCTTGAGCGCTTTCGCCCCCGGGAGCAGGTCCACGAGCTGGTCGAGCAGGCCGCCGCCGCGCATCTGCTTGAGCTGGTCGCGCAGGTCCTCGAGGTCGAACCCCTGCTTCCTGAGCTTCTTCTCGATCTCGGCGGCCTTCTTCTCGTCCACGACCGCCTGCGCCTTCTCGAAGAACGTCGCCATGTCCCCGAGGCCGAGGATGCGCGCCGCCATGCGGTCGGGGTGGAACAGCTCGAGGTCCTCGAGGCGCTCCCCCACGCCGGCCAGGCGGATCGGCTTCCCCGCGACCGACACCACCGAGAGCGCGGCGCCGCCGCGCGCGTCGCCGTCGAGCTGGGTCAGGAGCACGCCGGTCAGCGGCAGCCGCGCCGAGAACGCCTCGGCCTGCCGGACGGCGTCCTGCCCAGTCATCGCGTCGGCCACGAACAGGACCTCTGACGGCTTGAGGATCTCGTTGAGCTCGGCGAGCTCCGCCATCAGCTCGTCGTCCACGTGGAGCCGGCCTGCCGTGTCGAAGAGGATCACCTCGAACCCCTTGCGCCGCGCCTCGACGAGCGCGGCGCGGGCGATCTCCGCCGGCGTCGGCCACGGCCGCGTGTCGAGCACCGGCATCCCCGACTGGGCGCCGAGCTGCTCGAGTTGCTCGCGCGCGGCGGGGCGCTGCGTGTCGGCGGGCACCAGCAGCACGTGCTTGCCGAGCGTCCGCTTGATGAACCCCGCGAGCTTGGCTGCCGTGGTGGTCTTCCCCGTGCCCTGCAGCCCGACGAGCATCAGCGGCGCCGGGAACCCCTTGAACTTCAGCGGCCGCGCCTCGCCGCCGAGCAGCACCGTGAGCTCCTCGTGCACGATCTTGAGCACCTGCTGCGCAGGGGAGAGCGAGGCGAGCACCTCGCGGCCGAGGGCGCGCTCCCGCACCCTGGAGGTGAAGTTCTTGACGACGGGCAGCGCGACGTCGGCGCCGAGAAGGGCGCGGCGGATCTCTGCGAGCGCGTCGTCGACGTGCTTCTCGGTGAGGTGACCCTCGCCGCGGAGCGTCTTGAACACCTTCTGCAGCCGATCGGAGATCGCTTCGAGCATGCCCCTCCCCGGGAGCGCGAAGTCTACGCTCTCTGACCCTCTTGCTCAACCGCTGGGCGATGTTCGCCACTGCATGGCGGGGCTTCTATGTTGCCCCTGCGGGGCACAGTTTCTTTTGCCCCTCGGGTTCGCGGCCTTCGCGCCTTGCTCGCCCCCGCTCGCAGCGGTGCGAAAGTTCTCGGCCGCGACCCGGAGGCGCGTCCCGGAACGGGGCCCCTCGGTGTCCGCATGAGACGGCGTCACCGACACCCCGTTCCGGATCCGCGCGCCGGGTCCCCGCGGCCTCGGACCGATTGCCGCTCCACCCGAGGGGCGAGTTGAATACCCCCCACCCGTGGTTCGTTGGTCATCGCCTGCCGGGGGTGTGGTGGGGGTTAGTGCCGCGACTCTGCCTTCTTCCGTTCCAGGGCTGCGAAATAGCCAGGCGAAACGTACCGGAACCAGATTCGAGCGGGAAACCCGGCCTTGACGAGTTCTGGCGTGATCGACTCCCGTGGCGCGACGTCACGAACAGGCACGAGTTCAACTCGAAACACGGTCCGGTCCGGACTACCGAACAACTGGTACGCCCTAACGTTCTCCGAACCACCCACAGCCGCCGCGAAGACCCGCCGAGCATCGTCGATCGGGTTTGCCGAATCGCGGCGTTCGGCTGGCGCAATGGGTGTGGGTCGGACGTTCACCGTGGGGTCCCCAACGAAGGCTCCGTCGGAACTGGAGTAAGTCAGCACCCGCGCCGTTGCTGGGCCATAGCGCCTCAGATCCGAGTATGACTCGATGAGGTCCTCGACCCCGAGCCGCTTCAGGCCCGGTGCGCTCTTCTCCACTAGCAGTTCGTGCCCAACGAACTCGAGCATTCGATGTCCGTCGCGTCCCGAGAGGATCTCGTTCGTGCCGTAGTCGTACCTTCCACCCCCGAACACGAAGTCACGGACACCGTCCCCGTCGAAGTCCTCGGCGATATCAGTGAGCATCGGCCCGGTCGCTGCCGACGCCCACAGACAGGAGACCTTGATCTTAGAGCCGGAGCGGTCCAGCCGCACCTTGAAGACCTTTGTCCGCGGCGGGTGGTCCTGCGACCCGAGAGGTTGGTCTGCTTGCACCAAGAGGGTATCGGGCCCTTCTTCCTGCAGCCAGTAATAGCTGACGCCGATCTGGCAACTGCGCAGGCGGCCGCAGCCTTCACGGACGGGCAGTTGGTTGATGAGAGCCCGTTCCATGTCCCCGACCTCAGAGGCCGGCCGAAAGCCCTGTCTCTCCGGATCGAGCGGACGAGCGAAGATCGTTGTCGCGGAATTCTCGTTCCAGAACTCCGTACCGATCACCCAGAAGCCAGGCGACGGAGTTTCCAGTTCCAGGCCCGCCGCCGCCAAGAAGGTCCTCAGGGTCGAAACGGGATCCGGTCCGCGCCACTCCGCCCTCGGCAAGTCCTTCTCGGTGAAGTGCGTCATGTAGAGGACGGTCGATCCGGTCTCGACAGCGAAATACTCGGCGACATCGTCGATTAACTCTCCCTTTCGGGGGCGAAGACGGTCGTCCTTCCAGTCTGTACGAATGAAATACTCGCCTGGATCACGGCCGAACGAGATTGCATCGGAGTGAAACGGCGTGCCGCATGGTCGCGACAGGGCGCTCGGGGTAACCCAAAGCAGCATCAGCGCGACGGCTGCGAACGTGGGCCCCTCCTTACGCCTCCGCGCCCCAACCGCAACGCCGGAGGTAAGCAACCGGACCATCGCCTGTGACACGTGCAACCTTGATTCGAGAAGTCGATAGCCACTCTATTTGCCTCATTCCGACCTTCCATGACCCTGCTTGAACTTCCTGCAAATCTACCACCCTCTCTGGAGCATCCGCCAGCGGTCTGCAAGGCCATGTTGTCGCCATCTGCCTCCAATCTCGGGTGAACCTGACCCTTCCACTGGAGTGTCAGGCTCGCGGATTTCAGTCGCACGACATCTGGCTTCGCACGCCGGTGGGGGCACTGTAAACGTCTGCCGCGAAGCCCACAGCGTTGCCGCGTGCGGGCACCGGGCGAGGCTAGTGGTGTCACCTGTCGGCGCTCTGAGGTGCGGGTGGGGGGTATTCAATCCGCCGGTGCCGCGAGTGGCCGATATCTCCGGAGCCCGCGGGTCCCGGACGGGCGAGCCGTGCCGGGGTGTCGCCGGTGCGGCCTCATGCGAACGGCGAGGGGCCCCGCCGCGGGGTGTCCCAGCCCGGTCGCTCGCGGCGACGTGAGAGGGCGAGACGCGGCTCTGCCGCGGCTCGCGGGGGCACGGGGGGTCTAGAGCGTCCGGGTGGGTGGGTGGAACGGACGCGGGACCCCCCGCCAAGATCGAGGGACGCGCAAGCCCGAGACCGGCCACCGCAGGACCGGCAACATGAAAGGCCGCGCCAGCGCCCGGGCGGCGAGAAGGGACGCTTCCACGCAGTGGATCGCAACTCGTTGGAGACGCTGACGGCAACCCGAAGAAGAAAGGAGAGCCGCCGGAGAACCGGCGGCTCCAGTCGTCACTCCGAGTACGACGGTGCTACGAGAGCTTCGAACGGACCAGTGCGAACACGCCGAACGCGAACAGCAGCGCCGCCAGGACGGCAACCCCCAGCGCCGACAGCACCGGGATGCCCACCTCCTGGAGCGAGACGCTCGCCGAGTTGTTCGTCGTGTCAGGGTCCGCCTGGTCGGCGGCCGTGATGGTGGCGGTGTTGGTCAGCTGGCCGGGCGCCGTGACCGTCGCCTGGAGCAGGAGCGTCTGCGGCGTCCCCGGGTCCACCTCGCCTACGGTCCACACGCCGGTGCCGCTGTCGTAGCTGCCCTGCGACGGGGTCGCGGACACGAACACCAGGCCGGGGGGCAGCAGGTCGGTCACGGCCACGCCGGTGGCCGCGATCGTGCTGTTGTTGGTGACCGTCACCGTGAACGTGACGGTCGCCCCGCTCTCGGGCGCGGCGTTGTCCACGGTCTTCGCAATCGAGAGATCGACCGGCAACGGCGCCGACAGCGCCATGGTGTCGATGCCGATGTAGTCGCCGTTCGTCGAGGTATCCGTCACCCAGTAGCGGAATGCGAACCTCCCCGAGTGGAAACCGGGCGGGAGCCCGGCAAGCCCGCACGAGGCCTGGGTCCACGTGCTCGGGTACCCACCCACGGCCAGCGTCGGGTTGATCGTCAGGCAGAGCACGGTGAAGTCGCCCACGCTCGAGTCGGTGGTGCCGACGTTCGTGCTGGCTCCGTTCAGGCTGAGGCGCAGCTCCAGCCTGTCGGCGGCGGGGGCGCTCGTCTCCGTGCGGGTGTAGAAGGAGAACACCTCGCCGTTCTCCAGGTTGGTGATCACGGGCGTGAGGGCCCACAGGCTGATGTTCCCACCGAACCCGGCGGCGTTGAAGTTCCCTGCCATGTAACTGTTCGCGGCGCCGCTCTGGCTCGAGAACACCGATGTGTTCCCCTGGAACCAGCTCGTGGAGCCGAGCGGGTTGCTGTTGTTGATGAGGGCCCAACCAGCGCCGGCAAGGCCGCCGACGTTGTCGAAGTTCTCGCTCATCTGCGCGCTCGCCGCGGCCGCGGCCAGGACGGCCGCTGCGACCAGCGCGACGCGTGTGATGTGTCGCATCTCGTCCTCCTTCCGCGGCCTACCAGCCGATGTCCTGCAGCAGCGGGAACGTGAGGTCCGTCGGCGGCGTCACCTCGTGGGTGAGGTCGCTGTTGATGTTGGGCTCCATGAGCTGGTTCGGGAACATGCTGGTGTCCCAGTGCGAGACCGACGAGCCCGACTGGTACGGGTTGGGCGTGTACATCAGCGCCCGACCCGAGGCGTCTGCGCCGGCCCGCACCGAGAGATTGACCCCGAGGTTGGCTAACAACCCCGAGTGCAGCCGCGACCGCGTGGCCATCGCGTTCTTCAGGGTGACGCCGTCCGCCTGCGTGATGCGGACGGTGGGGATGGTAATCGTCGGGTCGGTGCCGCCAAGCCCGGCAGGCGGCGAGCCGGCCGCGTTGTCAGCGACGAGCACGCCGACCGCGCCTGCAGCCTGGGCGTTCGCCGCCTTGACGGTGAACGTGCACGTACCGCGGTCGACGAGGGCGATCTTGCCGTTCACACCGGCGGCGTTAGGAGTCGAGAAGGCGTTGCAGGCAAGGCCGAGGTTCCCGGCGAGATCCACCACCGGCATCACCTCCGCGCCCACGCCGGGGCTCGAGAGAGCGGGGCCGAACGACGCGGTGCCGACGAGGTAGGTCCCCGCCACGCTCACAGGTGCGGAGACGGTGAGTTGTGGAGTCCCGAGCGACAGGACGGACGGGATCGCTGTGGTGACGTTCGTGCCGGTCCAGACGAGCTTGTCCGTGTTGATCGCCGACGCGACCCGCTCGGTGGCGGACATCGCGGTCCAGGTCTTGCCGGTGGAGGTGTCGAGCAGGAAGTCGTCCCAGATCGACGGGTAGCCGCCGAGCTGGGCACCCGTGCTGCCGTTCGTGTACGTCTGGAACCCGAGGCCGTGCGCGAACTCGTGCGTCAGCACGGTCACGAGGTCGATGTTCGAGCCGTGGTTGTTGTCGAGGCCAAGGTACCAGAAGATGCCGGTCAGGCACCCGGTCTGACCCAGGTTGACGTTGAACCGGGCGCGGATGTCGGGGGTATTGGCGTCGAGGTCCGAACCGGCGAACTTGTCCGCCTCCGCCTTACCGTACCAGTGGTCCGTGACCATGCCGGTCACGTTGCGCCACACCTCGGTCGCGCCGGCGCTGCCGAGTACGGCGCTGGTCGCCGTGCACGAGAGCGCCTCCCACGTCGCGAGCACGTTGATCTGCACGGTGCTCGTCAGAGTCGTGCCCCACTTGTCGGCCGCGGCCTGGAACGCGATCAGCCGCTGCTGACCGAGCGTGGTGCCGCTGTTCCCGCCGACCGGCGCCACCACCGTCGGGTCGTTGAACCCGACACCGGCCGGGTCGCCGTTCACGATCGTAATCGTCGCCGCGCCGAACGCCGGCGGCGCGAGCACGAGGGCGGCAAGGAGAAGGGTTCCGAGGCGGGCCCTAGTGGACATGGGGAACCTCCTTGCCGGCGACGCTCGGGGTTGCGGCTCCCGCTCTCGGTGCGACCGCCGCTGTCGCGTTCGCCTCACCCGTGACGCACTGCATCGTCAGCTTTCCGTCCGGCTGCCTGGTCACGACCATGAACGTCTCGAACGAACTGTCGAGGACCATGCCGACCGCGCCGCCGGGACCGACCTTGACCTCGAGCGGGCGCACCTCGAGGGGCCTGAGCGCGCGCGTGCCGACGAGAGCCTCCATCTCGCCCGGTTCGGGTCCGCGGAACTTCCCGGTCGCCGGGTCAATGAAGACCACCAACCCCGCGCCCAGGGTCGCCGCCTCGCCGCCTTGCGGCACCGCCGCCGCGACCGGCGGGGCGCCGGAGGCGGGTGGGCTCGTCTGTGCGACGGCCCCGGCCGCGACGAGCGCCAGCGCGGCCGCGACCACGAAGACAATTCGGTTTCTCATCACGTTCTCCTCCTTCGATCGGTGTTCCCCCAGGTTCGGTCGCAGCGCGCGTCCCCGGACCGGCCCGGACGCTGCGGCCTCGGTGTTCGCATCCAATCCCCGCACGGCTCCGCGCTGCCCCTGCGGGCGTGAGTTGTCGACGAAGCTCGCGTTGGTCGCTCCAGGACGGGAGCGCGAGGGCGCGGGCGTGCCGCCGGGCGGAGACGATGAGACGAGAAGCGGCCGCAGCGTCCGTCGGACCTCCGGTGACGGCGCGAGCGTGACCACGCCCGCTCCTCCGACGGCGACGCCCGCCCGCGGCGATCCGGCTGTCACTCCGGATGGCAGTGCCGACACTCGACCTCGCGCCTCCTGTCGCACGTGACACGGGGAAGAAGTTCCGACAGCCTAGCACACGATCCGTATAAGGTCGTTCGTCATGAAGTGTTGTCTCAGGTTCAGTTCACGTTTCGGATCTCACAACGGTGGCGGGCGCGGCTGCCTGTGGCGCCGCCGGTCGAGCGCCGTGCGGCTGCATCTCACGGGGACCGAGGGGGTTCCCTGCGGCGCGGCGGCCGGCCTGGAGACGGATTCCGGGGGCCCGCGCGGGGCCCGGCCGTCGCCTCCGGTGGCCGTCGAACCCGTCGGTCGGCGGGGGCCGGAGCGGGAGCACAATTGAGACCGGTGCGGCCGGCGCTGCGACGGCCGGGCGCACCGGAGGCCGGCGATGGACCCGAAGGCGCTGTGGACGATGTCGTACGGGATGTACCTCGTGACCGCGCGCGCCGGCGGGCGCGCCAACGGCCAGATCGCCAACGCCGTGTTCCAGGTGACCGCCGAGCCGCCGCGCGTCGCGGCCGCGATCAACAAGGACAACTTCACCCACGACCTGATCCGCGACGGGGGGTGGTTCGCGTTCTCCGTGCTGGCCGATAGCGTGCCGATGGAGTTCATCGGCCTGTTCGGGTTCAAGTCGGGGCGCGACGTCGACAAGCTCGCGCAGGCGACGGTGCGCCAGGGGACGCACCTGCCGCTCGTGCTCGACCACTCGATCGCCGTCGCCGAGGCGAGAGTGCTGCAGGCGACCGACGCCGGCACGCACACCGTCTTCGTCGGGGAGGTCGCCGCCTCCGAGGTGCTCTCGAAGGCCGCGCCTCTGACCTACGCCGGCTACCACGCCCGCAAGGGGAAGGCCCCGAAGAACGCCCCGACGTACCGGGGCGGGATCGTCGAGGCACCCGCGCCGTCGCCCGCCGCGGCGCCGTCCGCGTCCCTGTGGACCTGCAGCGTGTGCGGGTACACCTACGACCCCGCGCTCGGCGACCCCGCCGACGGGATCGCGCCGGGAACGCGGTTCGAGGACCTCCCGGACGACTGGGTGTGCCCCTCGTGCGGCGCACCCAAGTCCGCGTTCCTGCCCGGCTGACCCGCGCCCCGGCGCAACGCGGTCAGCGCCTCGCGCGTTCCGTCGGCTCGCCCGGCCGGTGGCGGCGCAGGCTGAACGCGGACCACGTCGAGTCGACCGAGATCAGCATCACCCACTTGAGACCCGCGTCTGCGAGCGCGTCCCACCCCTCGTCGCGGGTGAGGTCGGTCTGGATCCCGGAGGTGCCCTTCGGGAACGAGACCCAGAGCAGACCGTCCTCTGCGAGCGCTTCGACGCACCCCGGCGCGAGGCGCGCCAGCTCCGCTCTCGTGCGGACGAACACCTGGATCCAGTCGAACCGGCCGTCGAGCGTCTCCGAGACCTCGACCCGGGCGGGCAACGGCGCAAGCGCGTTCAGGTAGCCGCCCGGGGCCCCGATCACCGCGGCACGCGCCCCGGCCTTCAGCCTCATCTTCTTCGCCAGGGCACTCTCAGGCATTGGTCCTCCGTTCAGACGGCACCGGTCCGGTCACCGGCCGGGCGCCTCCCCGGCGCGGAGAAGCCACACCGCCCACGCGCAGTACAACGCCGAAGCGGGGAGGCCGACGTACGACAGTGCCAACGGGATCGTCGTCCCCCCGACGACGATCTGCCAGTGATAGACGAGCCGCAGAAGATGGAACACCGCGACGAGGAAGAAGACGGCTCCCGACAGTGCCAGGTACAACGTCGTGGCCATCCGGACGCTCCCTTCCCCGCCCCGCCTCAGTTCCAGCGCGGGTGCGAGAGGACGATCACGAGGAAGAACATGCCGAAGGCGGTCGCGGGTACGGCGAGCAGGAGCGTGAGCACGAACGCGAGCGCGTGCTGGCCGAGGCCCTTCAGTACCAGACTGCCGCCCACCACCACCGCGAGCACCGCGAGGATCCCGAGCCACAGCACGATGTTGAACGAGGACACCGTGTGGTCGCCGAGGCCGATGAAGAAGAACGTCACGGCGATCCCCGCCACCAGCGCGTCGATCGACCACGGTATCCAGAACCTCATCCGGAAATCCTCCCCCTCCGCGGCCGCCTCACCTCTTCTCTTCCTCACCGCTCGTCGTGCGAGAACGGCCCGATGATACCCGGACTCATTGCCGCTCGCTACTCGGAGCCCGGGAACGACCCAGCGGTCGGAGAGATGTGGCCGGTAGCCGGTAGGTGGCAGGGATGAAACATGCAGGCCCTCTATATCTTGCGTGCAGCCGCGCCGCCGAGAGTGGGCCGGATGCAAGGCGGACGAGGCGGGAGGAGCGGAGCGTAGCCGGAGGCTACGTGAGCATCCGATCCGCCGAGTCCAACGCCGCAGACGGTTCGCTATCGGCGGCGCACCTAGACGTCGCGGTAGCGGCGGAGCTGCTCCGCCATCTCCGCAAGCCGTCCCGCGCACCGGCCCAGCACGCTCTCCTGCGGGTACTTTCCGTCTGCCCCGCGCGCGCCCGCCGGCGCACCCATGAGCAGCTCGATCCCCTCCTCGATCCGCGCCACCGGGTAGATGTGGAACCTCCCCCTCTCGACCGCTGTGACTACCTCGGGGTCGAGCTGGAGGTCGGCGACGTTCGACTCCGGGATCAGCACGCCTTGCGTTCCGGACAGCCCGCGCTGCGCGCACAGCGCGAAGAACCCCTCGACCTTCTCGTTGACGCCGCCGATCGCCTGCACGCGCCCGTTCTGGTCCACCGAGCCGGTGACCGCGAGGTCCTGTCGGATCGGCGCGCCCGAGAGCGCCGAGAGGATCGCGTACACCTCCGTGGAGGAGGCGCTGTCCCCGTCGACTCCCCCGTACGTCTGCTCGAACGCGATCGACGCGCTCATCGAGAGCGGCATCTCGGCGGCGAACGTGCCCCGCAGGAACCCGGAGAGGATCAGGACGCCTTTGTCGTGCGTCGGCCCCGACAGGCGGGCCTCGCGCTCGATGTTGACGACGCCCTCGCGCCCGAGCGCGACGCGCGCCGTGACCCGACCGGGCAGGCCGAACGCGTGGTACCCGAGGTCGTAGACCGCGAGCCCGTTGACCTGGCCGACAGCGGTGCCCTGTGTGGCCACGACGAGCACGTCGTCCATCATCAGCTGGCCGAGCTTCTCCTCGGGCAGCGAGTGGCGCTCCCGGCGCTCGCGCACCGCTTCCCGGATCTCCTCGCCGTGCACGGCGCGCTTGTTCTGGGCGCGCGCCAGGTACGCGGCCTCGCGCAGGATGTCGGCGACGTCGGAGAAGCGTGCCGAGATCTTCTTCCGGTTGCGGGCGAGCCGGACCGCCTCCTCGACGAGCGCCGCCATCCCGCCGCGGTCCAGGTGCGGCAGCTTCTCGTCGCGGACGATCTTGGCCATGAGCGCGAGGAAGTCGGCGACCTGAGCCCGCCCGTTGGGCATCTCGCTGTCGAAGTCGGCCAGCACCTTGAAGATCTTCCGGAACTCCTCGTCGAGGTCGTGCAGCAGGTCGTAGAGGGCGCGGTCGCCGATCATCACGACCTTGACGTCGAGCTCGACCGGCTCGGGCTGGAGCGCGTTGCCGGAGAGAGCGAACAGGATGTCGCGCGGCCGGATCACGACGCGCCGGTAGCGGAGCGCGCGCTTGAGCGCCGGCCACACGCCGGCCTCGGAGACCGCGTCGAACGCGTTGATCGCGAGGAACCCGCCGTTGGCGCGCAGGAGGGACCCGGCCCGGATGTGCATGTGGTCGGACGTGGACTGCAGGTTGTGGCCGACGCGGGCCTCGATCGTGCCGAAGAGGTTGCCGAACGTGGGCTCGGTCTCGATCACCACCGGTCGCCCTTGGGTGGCGCCGTTGTCCACCACGACGTTGACCCGATAGCGGAGCAGCGGGTCCCCGTCAGGCTCCGGCTTGGACGCGAACAGGTCGAGGTGCTCCTGGATGTCGGCGAGCACCTCGTCGAGGAACGGCGTGGCGCGGGGGTCCTTCACGCTCTGGGCGATCGCGCCCAGCGCCTGCTTCAGCGTCGGCTCGATCATCGTGCGCCGCAGCTGCTCGGCGCGGGCGACCATCTCGTCCCGCAGCGTGGTCACCTCGTGGAACACCCGCTGCAGCTCCTCGGACAGCTTCGAGTGGACTTGCTCGATCGAGGCGGCGCGCTCGCGGTCGAACTTCCCCTCCTGGGCGAGGCTCTGGACCTTGTCGAGGGTGACCGGGCGCTCCTCGACCACGGGGAGGATCTCGGGCCGTGTGACCGAGCCGACCTGCACCTGGACGAGGGTGAACCCGGCCTCCCGCACGCGGTGCTCGAACGCCTTGATGAGCTCCTGCTGCCGGCTCTTGAGGTCCTCGATCGCGAGATCGAGGCGCTTCTGGTACTCCTCCCCCTCGAACATCCCGGGCATGTTGCCCGACAGGTCGCGCAGCAGCTTCTCCAGGCCGTCGCGCAGCGCGACGCCCCGGCCCGCAGCCAGGCGCAGCAGCCGCGGCTGCTCGGGGCGCGCGAAGTTGTACACGAACAGCAGGTCGTCCGGCGTCGGGCCCTCGTCCGCCAGCGGGCGGATGTGCAGCTCGATGGCGGTCATGCGGCCGGTGCCGGTCAGCCCGGTGACGAAGACGTTGAACCCCAGCGACGAGACCGAGAGGCCGAACCCGAGCGCGCGGACGGCGCGTGCCTGGCCGATGATCCCGCTCGAGGGCTCGATCTTCGAAGTGGAGTCGGCGGGCAGCCACTCATCGGGGCAGCGCCACCGCAGCTGGTCCTTCCCGAGCTCTCGCGCCATGTGCGACCCCTCCCACCCAGTCAACAGTTGACAGTTCACAGTCGACAGTCAGGAACCGACGAGAACGTGCTCCGGCGCCGAAGCACGATCGGCGCATCGGCTTCGCCTCTACTGTCAACTGTCGACTGTCAACTGTCAACTAAGTGCCGGGGGCAGGCTCTCCGGGGCCGGCTGAGCCGCCGGTAGGGCGCGGCGCGCGACGAGCGGGACCACCACGATCGCCGTGAGGACGGCGAACGTCACGCCGAGCGACGCCATCCAACCCATGCTCTGCAGCCCAGGGTAGTGCGTCGTCACGAGGGTCCCGAACCCCACGATCGTCGTGAGGGCCGAGAGCAGGACCGCCCGCGAGGTCGCGGCGAGCTCCGGAATCTGGGCGCCCTCGCGAACGCGGTGGATCATGTAGATCGCGTAGTCGCTGCCGACCCCGATCACCATCGTGATCACGAAGACGTTGAGCAGGTTGAGCGGGTAGCCGACGATGGACATGACGCCCAGCGCCCACAGCACGCCGCTCGCCACCGGCATGAGGCAGATCAGCGACGAGCGCAGCGACCGCGAGTCCCACAGCAGGAGCCCGAGGACGAGGACAAGGCCGAGCCCACCCGCGAGCGCGGCGTCCTCCCACACCGTCTGGCGGAGCCGCTGCGACACGAGGTTGACGCCGGTCAGGTGAGCGCCCGGCACCTCCCTGACGAGAGCCACGAGCTGCGGCGGCGCCTCCCGGCGCCACTTCCCCGGCGGCGCGAAGACGTTCACCACCGCCGTCACCCCGGATGCGGAGGGGCGGACGGACCTGTCGACGACCTGCTGCACCGGAGTCCCGCGCCAGACGTCGATCGACACCGGACCGCTCGGGCGCATCGCGTCGTCGAGCGTGCTCATCCCCGCCGCGAACGCCGAGGGCACGAGGCCCGCCTTCTCGAACGCGGCGGCCAGGTCGCGTTGGACACGGGCCGGGTCGGTGAGCTCGCGATGGGACGCGATCCAGGCCAGAGAGCGCTCCTGCGCAGCGCGCGGCGGGACGAGGTTTGCGACGGATTCGTACGAGGAGATCACGCCTCCTCCGACCAGGGCATCGAGCCCGGCCGCGAGTCGCTGGACGCGGTCGAGCGCGGACTGCAGGTCGGGCGCCTCGAGCCTGATCATCATTGCGTTGAAGGAGAGCCCGAACGCCTTCGAGACTCGCTCCTGGACCGCGACGCCCTGGTTGGAGGGGGACCGCAGGTTGCGCACGTCGTCGTCGAAGCGCAGGAAGAACAGCGCGCCGAGCGAGCACACGGTCGCAGCGCCTGCGGCCGCGAGCACGGCCCGCGAGTGCCGGTGGGCCCACGAGAGCAGCGGATCGAGCCGGAGCCATGCGGAGGGCGGCGTGGGCGCCTGGCGCCGATCGAAAAGGGTCACCAGCGCCGGCAGGATCAGGAACGCAGCGAGCATCATGAACACGATCCCGCTGCCGGTCAGGAGGCCGAACTCCCGCAATCCCGTGAACCTGGTGGCGAGGAACGCGTAGAACGTCCCCACGGTGGTGACCGCGCCCAGCAGCACCGCGGGCCCCGTGCGCACGGCCATCGTGTCGAGCGCTTCGGCGGGCGCGAGACCCGCGAGGCGGCCCTCCAAGTACCGGCCGTACGTCACGATCGTGAAGTCGATCCCGAGGCCGACGAGGAGCGCCGAGAACCCCGAGGTCGCGGAGTTGAGCTCGCCGAGCGTCAGCGCCGTGAATACGAACGTGAGGGCGAGCCCGGTCGCCAACGGCAGGAACGCGTAGTGGGCGGTCGCGAAGCGCCGGTAGGCCAGGAAGAACAGGAGGAGCACGCCCACGACCGACGAGAAGGAGTTCGACACGATGTCCTTCTTGATCAGCGTCGCGTCCTCGAGGGCCGTCCGGTGGCCTCCGCCGATCTCGGCCACCGGCACCTCGTCGAGGCTCACGCCGTCCTCCTCGGCCACACGCTGCCTCACGTCCGCAATCCGGGCCTCGACGTCTCCCACGAGCTCGCGGTCGAAGTCGATGTCCTGCGCGGCGCCCTTCGGCTTCGCCAGGATCAGCACCATCCGGTGGTCGCCGGAGAGGTAGTAGCCGCTCGCGTAGTCCACCTTGAGCGAGGCCGGCGCCCGGTTGATCCGGGCCAGCAGCAGCGGCAGGAATCCGAGCGGATCGCGCAGCGCGAACTCCTTGGCGACCATGCCCTGCGGCGTGTCGAGGGCGGCCCTGATGTCGGCGGCGCGCGCGGCGAGCCCTGCCGGGCTGAGCCGCTCCTGCAGCGACGCGAGACCCTCGGCGTCGAGGAACAGCACCGCGTGGCGCAGCACCGTCTCCGCGAGCTTGACCGGGTCCTCGATGTGAGCGTCGACGCTGGCGAGGTAGGGGCTCTCCTTGAGCTCCTTCTCGAGCGCGTCCACGAAGGCGAACGTGCTCTCGAGCGAGTCCTCGTCGGCAACCGGGACCGCCACGAGCATCGTGTCGAGCGACCCGAACTCCTCGAGTACCTGCCTGAACTCGCTCACGACCGGGTCGTGCTTAGGCATCAGGTTGAGGACGTCGGTCTCGAACTTCAGGCGCGTCCCCAGGATGACGCCGCCGGCAATCACCGCGACCGTCCCCACGACCACGACCCACGGGTGGCGGTTCCCGAACCGCACGAGGGCGCGGGGGAGGACGCCGGCGAGCGGGACGCTCACCTCTCCTCTCCCACGACGATCCGCCAGAAGGTGCCGAAGTAGCTGACAAGGGAAGCGACCGTCAGCGCGAGGGCCAGCCACAGCGCGGCCTTGGAGAGGAACACCCACTGCCCGAGCTGGTAGCTCACGATCAGCAGCGCGACCGCGACGATCTGCGAGAACGTCTTGAGCTTGCCCCACCAGTTGGCCGCGATCACCACCCCCTGCTGGTGCGCGAGGTGACGCAGCCCCGAGACCGCGAACTCCCGTCCCACGATCACGACCACCATCCACGCCGGCGCGAGACCCAGCTCGACGAGGGAGATGAACGCCGCCGACATCAGGAGCTTGTCCGCGATCGGGTCGAGCAGGGTACCCGTGACGGTGACCGCCTTGGTGCGGCGCGCGATGATCCCGTCGGCGAGGTCGGTCAACGCCGCGAGCAGGAAGATCCCGAGCCCCCAGAACTCGCTTCCCGAGAACCGAGTCAGCAGCACCACAACGAGCAGAGGCACCAGGAGGATGCGCAGGAATGTCAGCGAGTTGGGGAGGTTCCACATCACCGGGCAGTATGTCCCGTGCGGATTGTAGCGTAGCGGTGTCGCCGGCGCCCGCGGTCTCCCGACCTGCGTACAATGGCCGGGTGTTTCCCCTCGCGCCTGCGCTGGGTGCGCTCCTGTTCGCGGTCGAGCCGGCGGCCGCCGCGAGCGTGAACGCCGTACAGGGAGCTGGGCCGTATTTCGCACTCACGTTCGACGCTCACGTCGAGGCGACGGGCGCCGCACAGCTCCTGACGCTGCTGCGGGAGCGGCGGGTCCGCGCGACGATCTTCGTCACGGGAAGGTTCGCCGAGACCTTCCCGGAGCTGGTGCTGCAGGCGTATCGGGACGGTCACGAGATCGGCAACCACACGTTCACGCACCCCCACCTCACGACCTGGGCCTCGAACCACCGCCACGACACGCTACCCGGGATCACGCGGGAGCGCCTGCAGGACGAGCTGCGCCGGACCGCGGCCGCCATCGAGGCCGCGACCGGGCACCCGCCGTCGCCGTTCTGGCGCGCCCCGTACGGCGAGCACAACGCGACGATCCGCGGCTGGGCCGCAGACCTCGGGCTCGTGCACGTGGACTGGACTCACGCCGACCACGATTCGCTCGACGCGCTCGACTGGGTCGAGACGCCCGGCACGCGGCGTTACATGGGGCCCGAGGCGATGGCGCGGCGCATCCTCAACTTCGAGGCGAAGAACGGCGTCTCGCTCGCCGGCAGTATCCTCCTCATGCACCTCGGCGCGAGCCGCCCCGACCTCCCCCTCCTCGAGGCTCTGCCGATCGTGCTGGACGAGACCGACCGCCGGGGCCTGAAGCCGCTGCCCGTGGGCGAGCTCCTCGCGCGCTCGGGAGGCCTCAGCGGGCGGCCAGCGCCCAGCGCTCGGAGCGCCGACCGCTGACGCGCAGGACCTCGCCCGACCGCTCGAGCTCCAGCAAGTGCCCGAGCACCTCCGAGAACGCCAGGAACACGCGGAGGAGCGTGACCCGCGGGAACACCGTCGCGATGACCTGCGAGGCCGTCGCCGGCCCGCCCCGCAGCGCGGCGCGCACCTCCGCCGACCGGCGCGCCTGGCGACCCCGGAGCGCCGACACCTGTGCCCCCACGTCCGTGATGCACGGGCCGTGCGCGGGCAGCAGCAGGTTCGGCCGAAGCTCCTCGAGCCGGCGGAGCGTTCCGGCGTAGGCGGCGAGCGCCTGGAACGGGCGTCCGGGGCACTCGGGGTCCGTGTCGACGACGGCGTTGGGCACGACCCCGTCGAGGACGACGTCGCCGGTCGCGAACGCGCCGGTGGAAGCCAGCTCGAACCCCACGTGGCCGGGGGTGTGCCCGGGGAGGTGGTGGACGCGGATCGGCCCGTGTTCGTGGGGGACGTCGCGGCCGGCCGCCAACCACTCCGACGGAACGACCGGCCGCGCCGTGCGATCGAGCAGCCGCAGCGACGCGACGAGCGCCAGTCGCCGCGCCACCGGGAGCCCCGCGAGGCGGAGCTCACGCCAGAGGAGCGCGTAGCTCCTCCGGAGCCGGAGGTTCCGCCTCTCGAAGGGGTGGGCGGCGACGGAGGTGCCCAGGGAGGCGAACCGGCGGGCGAGACCGAAGTGGTCGTGATGGGCGTGCGTCACGAGCACGCGCCTCACGTCGCACGGGCACAGGGAACGCTCGGCGAGGGCCGAGGTGAGCGCCCGCCAGGCGGGCGCCGTCGCGGGACCGGTGTCCACGAGCGTCAACGGGTCGCCCAGGAGCAGGTACACCGTCACCGGTCCGATCGGGTACGGCGTCGGCAGCGCGATCGGGACCACCCACGACGGCACTCGGTCGCCGCTGCACGGCCGCCGGTCGACGGT
>DATKLI010000075.1:0-23020 GCA_035542455.1 Thermoanaerobaculaceae bacterium | reverse complement strand
CGGGACCCGGAGCTTCGCAGTATTTCTACCAGCTCTCCACCGACCCGCCCCCGGCCTCTCAGGGTAGTTCCTTTACGGCCTCGTCGAGTGGGACGTACAACGTCGGCGTCGTGGTGCCGTACCAGTTCACGGCGAACCCGGACCCGACGTGCCAGGACCCGCTCTTCGCCGCATACCTGAACCCCGGCACGTACTACTCGTGCGCGATCGGGACCGTGGACGCGGGGTACGGCACCGCGAGCTTCCAGGTCGAGCAGCCCTCCGGCGCCAAGGTTGCGGACGCGAACCAGGCGGGATCCGTCAACATCGCCCAGCCCGTGATCCTGAGGTTCCTCGGCCGGATCGCAAGCCCATACACGCCATACTTCCAGTGGAGCATCCCGAATTCCGACCTCTCGCACCTGGCGTGCACCTACAACATCTCACAGCTGTATCGGAACTCTACCTGCACGATTCCAGCAGGCGCGCTCACGGCGGGCTCGCAGGCTGCCTGGAACCTCTCGGTCGGTGTCTGTGACGGCGGCGGACAGGGAAGCCCCCCGGCGCCTTGCACGACAACCGTCGTCACGGTTCCGGCCCCGCAGGTGCTGGTGACCCCGACGCAGAACTCGTGGGCGTTCACCGTGAGCCCCGGGACCGCGAGCATCGGCCAGACGGTCACGATCACGCTCCAGAACGTGATCCCCAGCGACGGGAGCGTGTACAACAACCTCGTCTTCGACCTCGGCGGCGGCACCACGTGCGACGGCAGGACGCAGATCACGTACCCGTGCAACGGCATCTTCGGGGCGCAGTGCGTCAGCGGCGCGACGACGACGTTCAACTTCGGCTCGGCGGACGGCGGCCACACGCGCACGATCACCGGCACCGGGAACCTGAACGGCGGCGGCACCGTACCCGCGAACGGGCAGCAGTCGGTGAACGTCACGTCGTCCGGCACGTGCCCGTGCCCGACGGTGACGACCTCGGTCGGCGGCCCTACGAGCGCCCAGGTCGGCCAGCAGGTGACGTTCACCGCGACCGCCTCGGCTCCGGGGTACTCGATCACCGGGTACTCGTGGACGTTCGGCGATGGCGGCACCGGCACCGGATCGAGCGTGACGCACACCTACACCTCGGCCAACACGTACACGGTGCGCGTGACCGCGACGAGCAGCTGCGGCAACACGGGCTCCGACACGATGGCGATCGTGATCGGCGGCGGCGGCGGGGGAGGCGGACTCACGATCACGCCGAACCCGGGGACCGCCAACCCCGGCCAGAACGTGACGTTCACGTTCTCGCCCAAGATCACCACGCCCGGCGACTCGCTGACGTTCAACTTCGGCGACGGCACCGTGCAGACGGCGTCGTACTCGCCGATCTGCCAGCAGTTCGGCGGGTGCAACACGATCACGTACGCGTACACGACCCCCGGTGTTTACACCGTGACCGCCAGCGGCGTTGCGAACGGCTCCAGCGTCTCGGGCTCGACGAGCGTCACCGTTCGCAACACCTGTACGGCGACGTCGCCGCCGGGAACGGGGTTCACGTGGGCTCCGCCGCAGCCGAAGGTCGGCCAGGCGGTGCAGTTCACCGACCAGTCCACGGGTTCGCCCACCTCCTGGCTGTGGGACTTCGGGACCGGCGCGTCCGGGATGTCGCTGGGCCAGGTCACCACGCTCGCGGCAGGCACCTTGACGATCGGCTTCAGCCCGCTCAGCCCGACCGCAGGGCAGAAGGTAACGTTCGCGTTCTCGCCCGCACTCACCCTCAGCGGCGACACGCTGACCTTCAACTTCGGCGACGGAACCGTCCAACCGACCTCGTACAACGCGAGCATCTGCGGGACGAGCGGGTGCGGCAAGATCACCCACACCTACACGTCGGGCGGGACGTTCACCGTGAGCGCGAGCGGGATCGCGGGCGGCGGTTCGGTCTCGGGCTCCACCTCGATCACGATCGGCGGCTCGGGAGGCGCAGGGGCGCTCGCGATCGCGGCGTCACCGTCCACCGCCACGGTCGGCCAGACGGTGACGTTCACGTTCGCGCCGAGCCTCACGCAGTCCGGCGACGCGGTGCTGTTCAGCTTCGGGGACACCTCGACGTCGACGGTCTCGTACCCGAGCTGCGGGATCGCGTGCAACGTCGTCACCCACGCGTACACCGCTGTGGGCACGTACGGCGTGACGGGGACCGGCACCGCCGGCGGCGCGGCCGTGGCGGGCGGCACGGCCGTCTCGGTGGTCACCGGCGGCGGGGTCGGCACGAGCACGCTCCAGAACCCGTCGTTCACGTACACGACCGCGGGAACCTATACCGTGACGCTGACGGCGACCAACTGCAAGGGGTCGACGCCCCTCCAGAAGCAGATCACGGTGCTCCCGCTGTGCTCGCAGACCGCGGTCCCGGCGGCGAACTTCACGTGGGGGCCGACCGGCGCGCTCGCCGGGTTCCCCGAGCAGCAGCAACCGTACGCGGGGCAGCAGGTCACCCTCACCGACGCCTCGACCAACTCTCCGACCTCGTGGAGCTGGTACGACTTCCAGGAGCTGATGCTGCAGCCGACGACCGTGACGGTGCCGACGTTCACGGCGACGTGGACGCTCGCGGGCGACAAGAACGTCCGGATGAAGGCCACGAACTGCTTCGGGACCTCGGCGGAGGTGCTCAACGTCGTCCACATCTACCCGGACGTGCGCCACGTGAACGCCGACTTCTCGTGGGCGCCCGACCCGATCAACACCGGCGCGGCGGTCACGTTCACGGCGATCACGGGATCGGCCAACGGCGACCCCGACACGTTCGTGTGGACGTTCGACGACACGAAGACGCCGGTGACCGGGAACCCGGTCGCGCACACGTTCTCGTGCGCCGGGAACCACAAGGTCACGCTGACGTCCTCGCGCTCCGACTACTCCGGTGCAACCGCGAAGGTCACCAAGCTCCTGGCCGTCAACGGGACGCTGTGCGGCCCCGAGTCCGTGATGACGGTGGACAACGCGAAGTTGAACGGCCTCAACGGCACCTCGTGGCGCACCGATGTGCGGATCTTCAACCCGGCCAGCTCGACGTCCGCCATCACGCTCCAGATCCTCCCGGTGAACCAGGACAACACCAAGCCGTTCACCGCCGGGCCGTACAACGTACCGGCGAAGGGCACGCTCGTGCTGAACGACATCCTGGGCTGGGTCGCGCAGACGCTCGGGGCGTCGTTCACGAAGACCGCGCTGCGCGTCATGTACGACAACGACCAGCAGGAAGCGCCGATGGTGATCGGGCGGACGTACACGCCGTCGCCCGGCGGCGGCACGTACGGGCAGTTCACGCCCGGCATCAGCGTGTACCCCGGCACGACGGTGACGCCGGTGTGGCTGACGGGGCTCCGAAACAACGGGCAGCAGACCGGGTTCCGCACGAACTACAGCCTGTTGAACCTGCTGGGCGACAGCTACGCGGGGAACATCAACGTCACTCTCTACGACGTCACCGGGACGGCGAGGAAGACCGTCACGCTGGGCATGGGGCCGTCCGGCTACCTCCAGGACTCGATCGCGAACCTGTTCGGGAGTGGGTACACCACGGTCGGCACGTTCTCTCTCAGGCTCGACATCCCGCCGGGTGAGGACATCCAGGCGTACGCGTCGGTGGTGGACAACCAGACCGGCGCGCCGGTGCTGATCCCGGCCGGACCTCCGCCGACGTCGCCGATCTACCTCCCTGCGGTGGCGCACACGAGCGGCAAGAACGGCACGGTGTGGCGCAGCGACATGCAGCTCACCAACCCGGACACGGTCACGCACACCTGGAACGTCACCTACCTGCCGAAGGCGTCGGACAACCTGTCGGTGCAGCAGCGCCAGATCACGATGTCGTCGCAGCAGAGCACGCTGATGGCGGACGCGCTCGGCTGGGTGTTCAGCGGCATACTGCCCGACGCGACCAACACCAGCGGCGTACTCAAGATCACGCCGGCCGACGGCAGCGACGTGTTCCCGGTCGTCCAGGCGCGCTCGTTCAACCAGACGGCGAACGGCACGTTCGGCCAGAACATCACGCCGTTCACGGCGGACTCCGGACTCGCGGCCGACTCCGCCGAGACCCGGCTCCTGCTCACGGGGATGTCCACGACCGACACCGGGTTCAGGACGAACATCGGGTTCGTCAACCTGTCCGAGACCTCGAGCGTGAACTTCGCCGTCTACTTCTACGACGAGGCCGGCAACCTGCTGAACCCGGTCGGGACCGACAGCAACCCGATCCCGTACACGTTCGCGCTCGGGGTCGGCGGGTGGGACCAGGACCAGCTCGAGAACCGCTTCCGCAACGCGTTCGGGATCACCCTGCCGGCCAACCTCCGGGCGGTGTCGGCCGAGATCTTCGTGACCGGCGGCGGCCCGGGCACTGTGTACGCGACGGTGATCGACAACCTGACCGGCGACCCGGTGTTCATCCCGGCGCAGCTGGCGCCGTAGCCGAACCGCTTTGCGCAGCTCCACGGCGGCCCGCCCTCGCGGCGGGGCGCCGTTGCGTTTCGGAGAGGCTTCTCGCTCGCGGTGCCGTCGCGACGGACCGCGGCGACGCGCGCTCCGTCTTGTGTTAGCCTCATCGGGTGGAGAGCCACGACGCGAGCGAACCGGCGCCGGCAAGCCGCAGCGTCGAGGTCCGCGGTGTCGCCAAGCGCTACCTCCTGTTCGGCCGGCGGCGGGATCGTGCCCTCGCGCTGCTCGGCCGGACGCGCCGCCTGGCGAGGATCACGGCGCTCGACGGGATCGACCTCGACGCGACCCGCGGCGAGGCCGTCGGGATCATCGGCGAGAACGGCTCGGGCAAGAGCACGCTCCTGAGGCTGGTGGCGGGGATCTCGGCGCCCGACGCGGGGACGATCCGGGTCTCGCAGCCGGTGGCGCCCATCCTCGAGCTCGGGCTCGGGTTTCACCAGGACTTCACCGGCCGGCAGAACGCCGTCCTGTACGGGACGCTGCTCGGTCTCGACGAGGGGGCGGTCACCGAGCGGCTCGACGACATGCTGGCGTTCGCCGACCTTGGGGAGTTCGTGGACCAGCCGCTGCGAACGTACTCCTCGGGAATGGCCGCGCGCCTCGCGTTCGCCGTCGCGACCAACGTGGACCCGGCGGTGCTGGTCGTCGACGAGGCGCTCGCGGTGGGGGACGGTGCGTTCCAGAAGAAGTGCGTGGACCGGATGGTCCGGTTCAAGGAGGAGGGGCGGACGGTGCTGTTCTGTTCGCACGCGATGTACCTGGTCACGAGCTTCTGCGAGCGGGCGGTGTGGCTGCACCAGGGGAGGGTCCGCCTCCAGGGGCCGGCCCACGAGGTAGTGCAGGAGTACGAGACGTACCTCATGCAGCGCGAGAAGCGGCGGGTGCACGACGGCGCCGCGGCCGACGACGGCGGGACGGCGCTCGCGCCGGGCGGTCGGCGCGCCCGTCTGAGCACGCTCAGGGTGCTCGGGCCCGACGGCCGTCCGGCGGACGCGTTCGCGCCGGGATCGGGGTTCCAGGTCGAGCTCGGTGTCGAGTGCGTCGACGCGGCGGATGCGTTCCACCTCGCCGTCGCCGTCGACACCCAGGACGGCCGCTGCGCCTTCGCCGCCGCGACGCACTGGGACGGCCTTGCGCCTTTCACCGGCGCGACGCGGCACACCGTGCGCCTCCTCATCCCCGCGTTTCCCGTCACGTCCGGCGGGTTCTCCGTCAGCGGCTTCCTGTTCGACGAGAGCGGCCTGCACGGCTACGACCAGGTCGTCGCGCCCGCCGCCGTGCGCGTGACGGGCGCGCGCTGGACGCCGTCGCTCCTCCGCCTCGACCACGAGTGGGTGCTCCCCTCGTGACGCGACCGCGGCTCTCCCTCGTGTACCTGCTCGAGGACACCGCCCTCTTCGGGGGGGTGAAGATCGTGCTGCACCAGGCGGAGCTTATGGCCCGCCGCGGCCACCGGGTGACGGTGGTCAGCAAGGGCGAGCGGCCGGCGTGGTTCCCGCTGCGCGCGACGTTCCTCCGGGTTCCCGCGCTCGAGCCCGGCCTGCTCCCTCCGGGGAACGTCACGGTGGCGACGTTCTGGACGACGGTGGCCGCGGCGTCCGCGGTCGCGTCCGGCGAGGCGGTCCACTACTGCCAGGGGTTCGAGGGCGGGTTCCGCCACAACGTCTCCGAACACGCGTCCATCGAGGAGGCGTACCGCCGGCCGATCCCGTGTTTCGCGCTCTCGCCCCACCTCGCCCGCCTGTGCCGGGAGCGGTTCGGGAAGCCGGGGCGCCACGTCCCTCCGGCGCTCGCCCCGTACTGGCGCCCCGCGCCGCGCCTGGGCCCTCATCGCGTGCCCCGCGTGCTCGTACCCAACCCGTTCGAGATCGAGTGGAAGGGGGTGCCGACGGCGCTCGAGGCGGTGCGCCGGATGCGGGCCGGCGGGTGTGCCTGCCGCCTGGTTCGCGTCTCGCAGTGGCCGCTCTCCGACGCGGAGCGCGCCGTCCTCGAGCCGGACGAGTTCCACCACCACCTCACGCCTCCCGAGGTGGCGGCGCTCATGCGCGGGTGCGACGTCGTCCTCGCCTCGTCGTGGGAGGAGGAGGGGTTCGGACTCCCGGTGCTCGAGGCGATGGCGAGCGGCGTCCCGGTGGTCGCCTCGGAGATCTCGGCGTTCAGCGCCTTCGCCGCGGATGCGGCGGCGCTGGTGCCGTTCGACCGCGCCGACATGTTCGCGGAGGCCGCCCGCCGGATCGTCGGCGATCGGTCGCGCTGGCGGTCTCGCAGGAAGGCGGGGGTGGCGGCGTGCGCCCCGTTCTCCGAGCGGCGCGTCGCCGAGGTCGCCGAGGACGCCCTGTACTGGGTCGCGGAGGGGCGGTGGCGGTCGGAGCCATGAGCGGGGATCGGATCGGGGCCGGCCGTTCGCGGCCGATGCTCTGGGTGCGGCCGCGCCCCCGGCGCGCGATCGTGGCGGCCCACCTCGACCACGTCGTCGGCTCTTTCGAGGCGGACGGATGGACGGTCGTCGCCGACGCTGCGTCCGAACCGCCGTCCGAGGCGCCACTCGCCGTCCTCGACGATCCGTGGGTCGAGCCGATGCCGAGGCTGGCGCGCGCACTCGCCGCGGCGCGGGGGACGGACGTGACGTGGCGCGTGCCCCGCGTCTCGGGGCTCGCCGGCCCGCAGGGGTGGCGCCCGCGCACTCCCCCGTCCACGATCCGCGAGTACGAGCGCCGGACCGTGCGGGGAGCGGCGCACCGCGCCGTGCCTCTCGGGGCCCCGGCCTGGTGCGGTTTCGCCGTGGCGCCCGCTGGCGCGGCGGGCGAGCTGCTCGCACGGGGGTGGCCCCCGGGCGAGGCCGCGGTCGTCCGCGGTGCGTTCCTCTACCGGTACGCCGACCCCGCCGGACACGAGAGGCGCGAGCTGCTTCCGTTCGTCCCGGCCGGCGCCCACACGGTGGTGGACGTGGGGTGCGGCAGCGGGCTGTTCGGCTCGGTTCTGAGGAGACCGGGGTTGCGGGTCGTCGGCATCGAGCCCGAGTGGGAGCTCGCGATCGCCGCGAGGGGCCGTCTCGACGCGCTGCTCCCCGCGCGCGGCGAGGACGGGTTGCGGGCGCTCAGGGGGCCGGTCGACTGCGTTGTCTTCGCGGACGTGCTCGAGCACACGACTGCGCCGGGCGACCTCCTCCGCGCCGCGGCCGGGCTCGTCGGGTCGCGCGGGCGCGTGGTCGTGTCGTTCCCGAACGCCGCGTGGGGGCCCGTTCTCCGCGCGCTCGCGGCGGGGCGGTGGGACCTCACGTTGGCCGGCGTGCAGGCGAGGGACCACCTGTTCGTGACGACGCCGGCCTCGCTGGCGTCGCTCGCGTGCGAGTGCGGCCTCGAGGTGGAGACGATGACCCCGCTCGCCGCGGCCGCACCGTGGCGGACGCGCGTGTGGACGTGGGTCGCGGCGCGCGCGGCCGGCGGGGACCCGCGGTGGCTGCGAGCCGCGCAGTGGGTCGCGGTGCTGCGAGGACGATGACTCCGCGCGTCTCGCTCGTCGTGGTCTCGTTCCGCTCGGCGGCCGAGTGCGCGGACGCCGTCGAGAGCTTCCGCGCGGAGGCCGCCCGCGCAGGCGCCGCCGCCGAGGTCGTGATCGTCGACCACTCGGAGAGCGCCGAGGAGGAGACACGCCTCCGCCGGATCGCGCCGGACCGGCTGCTGGTGAGGGCGAACCGCGGGTACGCCGCAGGCGTCAACGCGGGCGTCGCGGCCTCGAGCGCCCCGACGCTCCTGGTCGGCAACCCAGACATCGGGTTCCGCCCCGGGTCGGTCGCAGCGCTGCTCCGCGCGCTCGACTCGGGGTGGGCCGTCGTCGGACCGCAGTTCGCGCTCGCGGGGTTCCTGTTCCCCCCCGCGGACGTGCAGACGCCGCTCGAGGAGGTGCGGCGATGGCGCGCGAGCCGGTCCCGCGCGGCGTGGGCGCGCCACTTTCGCCGAGAGCTCGCGCGGTGGCGCCGCGTCTGGGACGCCGCCGGACCCGTTTCGGTTCCCACGCTCTCGGGCGCCCTGCTGGCGATGCGGCGCGACGTCTTCGAGCGCGTCGGGCTGTGGGACGAGGCGTACTTCCTCTACTTCGAGGAGACCGACTGGCTGCGCCGCCTCGGCGCGGCCGGGCTGCGGGCGGCGGTGGTCCCGGGCGCGGTCGTGGCGCACCGTTGGGCGCGCGCCGCCGATCCCGCGGAGTTCGCCGGCGTCTTCGAGGCGTCGCGCCGGCGGTACCTGTCCCGGAACTTCGGGGTGCGCGGGCGCCTCGCGGCGGCGCTGCCTCGCGGGGCGGAGGGGGTCGAGCTGCCGCCGCTCCCAGCGCCCGCGCCGACGGTCGCGGCGGGCGACGTGCTCTGGCTGCTGTCGCCCTCGCCGCTGGGGTTCCCGGCTGCGGGGTTGCGGTGCGGCGGGCCGCCGCCGGCGGACTCGGTGTCGGAATTCCTCGCGCAGCACGGCCGCCCGCAACGACTCTCGCTGCGGGCCGTGGACCCCGGGACCGGCCGTATCCTGGGCGCGTGGCGGTGCGAGCCCGAGGGGCGCTGAGGTGACCGGAGCGGAGCTGCTCTCACTGGCGTTCGCCCAGATGCGGTCGGCACCGCGTCGCGACGGCGGCGACACCGCGCTGGCACCGTGGGACACGCTGGCGTCGTGGCTCCCGGAGCCACCGTGCGCGGTGCTCGTCCTCGCCTCGAACCCCGAGCCGGTCGCCTCCGCCTTGAGCGAGAGGCGGTACCGGCCCGTGCGCCCCGGGGCCGACCTGGCCCTCGGTGCGGGCGGTCAGGGGGAGCTGCAGGCGGCAGTGCTCGTGGTCGACAGCGGGGACCTTGAGGTCACACGATCGCTCATGCGCGCGGCCGCCGCAGCGCTCCCTCTCGGCGGGAGCCTCGTGGCCGCCTGGGCGCGCAGCGGGGGGGCGGATCGGGAGCCCGACGGCGCTCACCTGCTCCTCGACGAGTGCGCGTTCCAGATCCTCGAGAGGCGCCAGCAACCGCTCGCGGGCCGCGCCGCTGGGGGCGCGGCCGCCGGCGACATCGTGTGCCTTGTCCGCGCGCGCCGCGACCGCTTCACGATCCGGGAGTACCGCGACGGCGACGAGTCCGCGATCTTGCCGATGTTCGCCGCCTCGTTCGGGACACCCAGGTCGGAGGCGCACTGGCGCTGGAAGTTCCGCGACGACCCGTACGGCACACTGCGGATCACGGAGGTGTTCGACGAGGAGTCGAAGCTCGTCGCGCACTACGCCGGGTATCCGGTGCGGTTCGTCTGGCCGTCGCGCGGAGAGGGCGAGATTCCGGCGATGCAGATCGGCGACACGATGACCAGCAAGGCGGTGCGCGCCACCGGGCTGGGGAAGACGAGCGTCCTGGCGCGGATGGTCGACGATTTCTACGAGCGCCACTGCATCGGGCGGACGACGTTCAACTACGGGTTCAACACGGGACACATCCGCAAGCTCGGCGAGCGCTACCTCGGCTACGGGTACATCTCGCCAGTAACGATGTGGCGGCGCCCCCTCCGGACCACCCGCGACCTCCTTCCGGCCGCGCGAGCGCGGCTGCTGGGGTATCGCGCGCGCCCTGCGCGCTCGGTCGGGCCGGAGTGGGACGGGTTCTTCGCGCGGGTCGCCCCGGCGTACGGCCTCCTGGTTCAGCGCGACGCGCGCTACCTCACCTGGCGGTACCTGAGCTGCCCGGACGGCGTCCACCACCTCGTCGAGGTGCGCCGCCGGGGCGCGCTCGTGGGGTGGGGTGTGGCCGCGGCGCGGGACCGCTCCGTCGTGCTGGGCGACGCGCTCTTCGACCCGCACCACGCGGCGCCGGCGCTGGCGGCGCTGCTGTCGCAGCTGCCTCGCCTGTTCGCCGGGGCCGACACGGTCCAGGGCTGGTTCCCCAAGCAGCCCGCCTGGTGGGTGGCGAGGCTCCGAGCGACCGGGTTCGCTCCCGGCCCGGAGCCGAACGCGCTCGCTCCGGGTTTCGCCCTGTTCGCTCCCACTCCGGGGCTGTCGGACTTCGAGGATCACTGGTACTACACGACCGGCGACAGCGACCTCTTCTGAACGTCGCGCGGCACGTCGGTTGCGGAGTCGACCGCAGCCTCGAGGCTCGCGCGGGATCCGGGAACCGTGCGGCCGCGCTTGCACGTGGCGGAGTGGTTTAGACTCGGGTCCGATGCACCGGATTCGCCGACCGACCGGGGCCGCGCCGTCGCGGAGCCTGCCGCGGTGCGGGGGGGGACCGTGCCCGGCACGGCGAGAGCGCCGCCGCGTATGCGACCGCGCGGAGAAGGAGATCCCGTGAGGCATCTCACCGTCGTCGTCCCGGTGTTCAACGAGGCCGCGGGGATCCCGGAGGTGCTCGCGCGCACGCTCGCCGTGCTCGGCGGCCTGGACGCGGTGAGCGCCGACGTGCTGGTCGTCGACGACGGCTCCTCCGACGAGACCGCGAGCATCGTGCGGTCGCGCGCGACGGCGGATCGCCGGATCGGCCTCCTGACGCTCGGGCGGAACTTCGGGAAGGAGGCCGCGATCCAGGCGGGCCTGGTGCACGCGGAGGGCGACGCCGTCGTCGTCATGGACGGCGACCTCCAGCACCCGCCCGAGCTGATCCCCGAGATGGTCCGGCTGTGGTCGGCCGGCGTGCCCGTCGTCGAGGGCGTGAAGCGCTCGCGCGGCGACGAGCCGGTGCTCTCGCGCCTGAGCGCCTGGCTGTTCTACCGTCTGTTCGGCAGGCTGTCCGACCTCGACCTGAGGCGCCGCACCGACTTCAAGCTCCTCGACCGCGCCGTCGTGGACACCTACCTGGCGCTGCCGGAGCGGAGGCGGTTCTTCAGGGGGCTGATCGAGTGGCTCGGCTACCCGTCCGCGCAGGTGCCGTTCGACGTGCCCGCGCGCGCGAGCGGCCGGAGGACGTTCGGTGCCGTGAAGCGGCTGCGTCTCTCGGTCGCCGCGATCACGTCGTTCTCGTCGGCGCCGCTCCAGCTCATGACCGTGCTCGGCGTGACGGCGTTCCTCCTCGGCGCGGTGATCGGCGGCATCGCGCTGTACCAGAAGCTCGCCCACCGGGCGGTCGAGGGGTTCACGACCGTCATCCTCATCACACTCATCCTGGGCGGACTCACGATGATCGGCCTCGGCCTGATCGGCCTCTACCTCGCCCACATCTTCGAGGAGATCAAGGGGCGTCCGGTGTTCCGGGTCGACGCCGACCGCAGCTACGTTCCCGGTGCGCCGTCGCCCGACCACGAGACGCGGACGGAGCCGTCGGGTCCTGCGGCCGACGGCTCGAGGTAAAGCCTGGGCGTCTGCGCGGACCAGCCGTCGGGCGAGACGTAGCGGACCGTGAACACGGTGCTCGCGGTCAGGCGGAGGGGGTAGTAGCCGTCCGCCGGCACCACCTGGCCGTACCCGGCGTCGTCGATGTAGTACCACCGGCCGTCGCGGTACGGGCCCAGGCGCCACCGCAGCGTGTCGGTCCCGGTCTCGTACGTGAACGCGACCGCGAGAGGCGCCGCCCTGAATGCGCAGGCGGTACGGTCCAGCGCGGTTTCTGTCAAGGCACCCGACTCGAACTGCAGCGCCCTCCGGTGCTCATCGGCTGCGGAGCACACGCACGCGTCGTAGCACACCTGCGGCCCGCGGCTGCCGCGCGTCAGAAGACGCAGACGCCCGAGGCAGGTGTAAAACCACGGCGGCCCCGCAGGGTGGAAGAGCGGCAGGTCGGGTGACCCGGTGAGCACCGCGGTGCCCTCGACGCGGTAGCGGTCGAGGTTGCGGCGGCCCGCCCAGAGCGGGCTCCCGACCACGGCCGCGACTCCGACAGCCATCAGAGCCGCGGACGCCGCGACGGCAGCGACGCCGTGCCACCGGTCATCTCCCAGGAGACCGACCGAAGCGCCCATCCCGAGGGCGAGGCCGAACGAGGCGATCAGGAGCATCCGAGGGTCGAGCAGAGCGAGGACAGGCACGAGCGGGCCGGCGGCCGCGGCGGCCATAGCGGCCGCGAGCAGGAGCGAGGCGCCCGCCCTGCGCACGGCCAGTCCCACGACGAGGCACGCCAGCGTCGCGGCGACGACCGCCGCGGCGAGCGGACCCCACCCCATCGTCGCGACGGCTCGTGCGGCCACGTCGCCCGGCGACGATGCGCCGGCGCCGCTGAACAGCGTCCCGTACCCCGTCACGATGTGTGCCGGCCCGAGCATCCAGACCCGCCACGGGACGTACACCGCCAGGGCCAGGAGGTACGGGCGCAGCGCGCGCAGACGCGTTCGCGCGTCGCCGACGGGAAGGAACGGCAGGACCACGACGAGCGGGACGAGGACCTCCTTGGCGGCGCACGCGGCGAGGTACGCCACCCCACCGACCCACCCGAGCGCGGCGCCTGGGCGCTCGACAGTGCGGAGGAAGAGGATCGTCGCGGCGAGGGCGAGCGCCAGGCCCTCAACGTAATGCCTCGTCATCAGCTGCTGCGCCACGGTGGCGACCGGCGCGGACGCGACGAAGAGGCAGAGGGAGACGCTCGCCGTCGCGGCCGGTGCGAACCGGCGGAGGACGACGAACGCGAGGACGAGGACGAGGGCGAGGCTCGCGAGGTGATGCCAATAGTAGCCGGCGGGCTCGAGGCCGAACAGACGCCAGTCGATCCCGAACGAGAGGATCTCCATCGGCGTGAAGTTCGCCGAGGAGAACTCGCGCCAGACGCCGGGAGACCAGAAGTGCGGCGCGATGCCATGGCTGGCCACGGCCCACACGATCGCGGGGTCGTCGCCGAGCCACCACGTGCGGACCACGTGCCGGTACAGCCCGAGCATCAGCGCGATCGGGATCCCGAGCGCGAGGCCGTCGACCCACCACCCCGCCCGCGAGGCGGCCGCCTCCCGGCGCTGGACCCAGTACAGGACGGCGATCGCGAGGGCCGCCGCGCTCCAGATCGGCGCCGCAGTCGCCGGCAGCACGGCGAGGATCACGGCCAACGAGGCTGCGGCGACCAGAGCGCACGGGGCGATCCGTCGCAGGGCGGCCACCGGCGAAGGATAACACTCCATCCCCGCAGCCTGCCGCCGTGACGCTACGGAGAGATCACGCGCCGTAGGACTGGCGCCGCGGCGCAGATTGGCGGTACGCTCCTCGCGGAGGCTCAGATGAGCGGGGGCCCGCTGCCGGCGGAGCACGAACTGATCCCGTACGCGCCCGGGTTTCCACCGGGCGGGCGGTGGCTCGTCCTCGCCCCGCACCCGGACGACGAGGTGTTCGGCGTCGGTGCCACGCTCTCGCTCGGTGTCCGGCGCGGCGTGCAGGTCCACGTCGTCGTGGTCACCGACGGCGGCGCGCAGGGAGACGGGGCGGTGCGCGAGTCCGAATCGCGGGCGGCCGCCCGCGCGCTTGGCGTGCCAGAACCGGAGTTCTGGCGGTTCCCGGATCGGTCGCTCGTGCCCGCAGGCGCAGCGCTCCGGGCCAAGATCGCGGGAGCGCTCGAGCACCATGCCCCGGACGTTCTCTTCGTGACCTCGCCGGTGGAGTTCCACCCCGACCACCGTGCGCTCGCGCTGGCCGCGCGGCGCGTCGTGCGGGCGCGATCGCTGGGCGGTCTCCGTGGACGCCCGCCGGAGTGGATCGCGGCGTACGAGGTGGGGGCTCCGCTCCGCCCCAACGTCCTGGTCGCGGCCGACGAGGCCTGGGAGCGGAAGCGAGCCGCCGTATCGTGTTTTGCGGGCCAGATCGCAGTGCGGCGCTACGACGAGGTCGTCGAGGCGTTCGGGACGCTGCGCGCCCTCACGCTCGACGGGGTGCGCAAGGCAGAGGGGTTCCACATCGAGGGGAGTCGCCGGGTGGCCCGGGGGTCCGCATCGCGTTGGGCGGCGAGCATCGGGGTCTCGGGAGGGCAGGCGCCGGCCGGTTCGGACCGGGGCCGGGAGACGGCGTCCCCGGCAGGTGACGGGCGCTCGGGAGGCGTTCGATCGCCTTGACGCCTGGGCGGGCACGGCGTTTGCTTTTGGACTTCGTAGGGAGGAATTCCGTCATGCGCACGACAGCTCGAATCGCCGCAGTGACCGCGCTCGTGCTGGCCGTGGCGGCTCCTGCCGCCGCTCACCACTGGCACGGCGGCGCGCGCTGGGGGTGGGGGTTCGGGATCGGACCGGTGTGGTGGGGGCCGTGGTGGGGCGTTCCCGCCTGGTACCAGCCGGGGCCTGAATCGGCCATGCGCCAGGACCTCGCGGTCGTGGACACCGACGTGACGCCCGAGCACGCCCGGGTTGTCCTCGACGGCCAGTTGATCGGCGTTGCGGACGACTTCGACGGCTACCCCGGCTACCTGTACCTCAAACCGGGTCGTTACGACCTCGAATTCACCCTCAAGGGGTACAAGACCGAGAAGATGGTGCTGAACGCGGAGGCCGGCCACTACTACCCGGTCGACCTCAAGCTGGAACGGGTCCCCGGGGAGAAGCCGGCACCGTGGTACGACCGCCCGGAGGGGCTCCCGGTGGGCCGGGTCTTCGGACCCAAGCAGAGCTCGCAGCCGGTCGAGCCGAAACAGGGCCCGGACACCACCCTGCGGCCGGAGCTGCGCGAGCGCGCACGGGAGTCCCCGCCGGCGGCCCGCGCGGTCACGGGCGCTGCCCTCGACCTGCGGGTCACCCCTTTGAACGCGGCGGTTTACATCGACGGGAAGTTCGCCGGGACCGCCGAGGAGCTCGGCCGCCTCGAGCGGGGCCTCGCGGTGGCCCCCGGGAAGCACCGGATCGAGGTGGTGGCACCCGGGCGCACCTCGAAGGCCCTGGAGGTCGAGGTGGCGGACGGGCAGCGCCAGCAGATCGTTGTGGACCTGGAGGGGGGGGCTGGACAAACCTGATCCAGGGGTGTATGCTATATCCAGCAGTAAGACTGGAGGGAGGCGGCGGTCAAGCAACCACTCTTGCAAACCAGCCAAACAAGAAGCCTATCAAGCTTGACCTTCCAAACATAGCCTGCCTGCAAAGGCCAACCAAATCTGACTTGAACCACCGACCTCCCATTTTCACCCTGCCGCCGGCAACCACCGGCGGCTTTTACTTCTTCTGACGGCCGCGCGAGGGGCGGTCCCCGGCATCGTGCCCGGGGGTGGGCCTCGCCGCCCGGGCGAGCGCGCCGACCACCACGCTCTCGAGGTCGAGGTTCAGGACCACCCGGCGGCTCTCGGCGGCGAGCAGCGCCGCATCCGCCTCGAGCAGCCCCTCCGCGCTCTTGGCGTCGGCGCTGGCCGCGAGCTTGAGCAGCACTGATGCGGCGAGTGCGACGCCCCCCGGGCTCGCTCGGAGGAGCGACCCGATCCGCAGGATCGCCAGTCCGTCGCCGCCCAGCGCGGCCGAGAGCAGCTCCTCGAGCCCACCGATCACGCCGGGGAGGTCGTCCTCCGGAGACCGGAGCACGAGCTCCGCCTCGCCGTCCGCCGCGGCGAGGAGCTCACCGGCGCGCTCGGGCGAGCAACCCAGGCCCGCCGCGAGCACGCCGACGAGCTCGTCCCTGCTCGGCGGCGGGATGCGGAGCTGGACGGCGCGGGAGACGATGGTGGGCATCACGCGCGCCGGATTGGCCGCCAGCAGGAGGAACACGGCCTGCGAGGGCGGCTCCTCGAGAGTCTTCAGGAGCGCCGAGGCGGCCTCCGAGTTGAGCGGCGGCGTCTGGCACGAGTCCACGATGTAGACGCGCCGCAGGCCCTCGTACGGTCGCTGGGCGACGGTCTCGACGACACCGCGCGCCTGGTCGATCGAGATCTCCTTCTTGTCCGCCTGCACCGCGACGACCTCGAGGTCCGGGTGGACACCCCGGCGGACTCTCTCGCACGAGCCGCAGGCGCACCCGGCGCCGCCCTCCGCCCGGCAGATCAGGGCGGCGGCGAGCTCGGTGGCGAGGGCCTCACGCCCCAGCCCGGGCGCGCCCACGAGCATCAGAGTCGCCGGGAGCGCCGCCGATGCGTGCAGCTCGAGGCACCGCGCGAGCAGCCGCTGGATGCCGAGCCACGATGCCGGCTCGAGAGCGGAGGAGGGCCAGGGCAGCTGGCTGGTGCTCATGGGAGGAGATCCGAGACCGCGGCCAGCACGCGGGCGAACACCTCTTCCGGTGCGCCGGCGGCGTCGACGAGCACGACTCGGCTCGGCTCCCTCCGGGCGAGCTCCCGGTACGCCGCCGCGACCGCCGTGTGGAAGTGGAGAGCCTCGTCCTCGAACCGCCGGTTGTCGGACGTGGTCGTCGGCCGCCGGCGTGCCCTCTCCAGAGCGAGCTCGACGTCGAGGTCCAGGACGACGGTGCGGTTCGGCACGACGCCGGCGCACGCGACGGCGTTGAGGCTCTCCACCGCCGTCCTGTCGATCCCCCGCGCTCCCGCCTGGTAGGCGACCGACGAGTCGGCGAACCGGTCGGAGAGCACATACTCGCCGGCGGCGAGCGCGGGCGCGATGATCTCCGAGACGACCTGCGAGCGCGCCGCCTCGAGCAGGAACAGCTCGCCGACCGCGACCGGGCTCAGGCGGGGGTCGAGCAGAAGGTCGCGCACGCGCTCCCCCAGCGGTGTGCCGCCGGGCTCGCGCGTCGTCACGACGCGGATGCCGCGCTCGCGGAGGTGCGCGGCGAGCAGCCCCACCTGGGTGCTCTTACCGCACCCCTCGATCCCTTCGAACGTGATCAGCCGTCCGCGACGCACGCGCAATTCTAGCCCGGAAGCGGCCGGGCGCACGCCTCGAACACCTTTTGCTCCGCCCGCGTAGTATCGTTGTGCCGATCATGAAGCACGGACGCTCCACGGGGCTCGTTCCGGTCCTCACGTTCGGGGTTGCGGCGTTCCTCGTGGCGTGCCTGTCGATCCTCGACATGTTTCTGCCGAGGCCGTACGACGGCGTGATCCTCGACCCCGACCGCACCGAACTGGTCGTGCGGTCGCTCGCCGCTGGGAGCGGCGCGGCGGTTGCCGGAGTCCAGCCGGGCGACCGGATCGCGGGGGTCGGCCGCGAGGTCGTCCGCACCGCGTCCGAGGCGGCCCGCGCCCTCCAGCGGCACAGCATCGGGGAGCGCGTCCCGTACCTGCTCGAGCGCAACGGCTCGCTCGTGGAAGTCGGGGTGACCCTCGGCCCGCGCCAACTCGGAACGGCATCGTACATCTACGCCTGCTTCTCCGGGTTCCTGTTCTTCTTCATCGGCCTCTACGTCCTGCTGCAGCGCCCCGACGAGCCGCGCGGCGGTCCGAGCTACGTCTTCTTCACGCTCTGCACGTTGTTCCTGCTGTTCCTCGTGTGCCGCCTCCGGCCGGCGTCGTACTCCTGGATCGACGGTGTCGTGCTGAACACCGGGACGCTGTCGTTGCTCGTCCTGCCGGCCGCGTTCCTGCACTTCTTCCTCGTCTTCCCGCGGCGCTTGAAGCTGACGCTCGTCAACCCCGCGGAGCCGTGGGAGGGGTCCGGGGGTCGGCTGCTGCGGGCTGCCGAGCGTTTCGTCAACGAGTCGCCCGCCTTCTTCCGCCTGCTCTACCTGCTGCCTCCGCTGTTCTTCGTGATCACGCTCGCGGCCGGCTCGATCTTCGACGTCCGGATCCGGCTCGTTTCGGGTGCGCCGATATCGAGCTGGGTGCTGATGGGCGACTACCTGGTGCTCGGCCTCCTCGCGCTGCTCGGCTCGCTGCTGCGCGCGGAGGAGGGGCGCGAGCGTCGTCAGATCGCGGCCGTCTTCATCGGGACCGTCACGGGGATCACGCCGTTCCTCGTGCTCGGCGTCGTGTTCCCCTCGCTGCTGCGGACGGACCGCTTCCTGTTCTGGGGCGTCGTCCCGCTCACACTCGTTCCCCTGACGTTCGCGTATGCGATCGTCCGGTTCCAGTTCTTCGATATCCGCGTCATCGTGCGGAAGTCGCTCCTCTACACGCTGGCGACCGCGATGGTCGCGGGGATCTACGGCCTCGGGATCGCGGCCTCGACGTTGCTGTTCTCCGGGTCCTCCCCGTACTTCCCGCTGTTCCTCGCGCTGGCGGTCCTAGCGATCTTCGACCCGCTTCGGCGGCGGCTCCAGGAGCCGGTCGACCGGTTCTTCTTCCGCGAGGTGTACGACGCGCGGCGCGCGGTCGAGGAAGTGAGCGTCGCGGTGGTGCGCGAGTTCTCGATCGACGGCCTCGAGGCGCTGCTGGCGACCAGGCTCTCCGAGATCATGCACCTCGAGTGGGCGGCTCTGTACGTCCGTGAGGGAGCGGTGCTGCTGTCCCGCACCGCAAGGCCCCCGCTCCCCCGCGAGATCCCCGCTCGGCTGCTCGCCGTCGAGGAGCTCGCACGCCAGGACGAGCCGGTGCGGCCCGCGCTTCTGGAGCCGCTCAAGACTCTCGAGCCGGGGTCGCGTCGCCTGCTCGAGGAGTTCGCCGGCGAAGGCATCCGCCTGTTCGTCCCCCTCCGCACGCGCGCGCAGCTCCACGCCGTGCTCGCCCTCGGTCCCAAGCGCTCGGAGGAGGAGTTCGGGCGCGACGACCTCCAGCTCGTGCGAACACTGGCGAACCAGGGCGCCGTCGCGCTCGAGAACGCGCGACTGCTGCGCGAGCGCACGCACCAGGTGGAGCTCGAGAAGGAGCTCGAGATCGCGCGCCGGGTCCAGTTCTCGCTCATTCCACCGGAGCTGCCGTCGCCTCCCGGTTGGCGCGTCGCGGGCCGGTGCGTTCCGGCGCGGCAGGTGGGCGGCGACTTCTACGACGCCGTCGCCGGCGGCGGCGACGGCTCGGTCGCGCTGGTTGTCGGAGACGTCTCCGGCAAGTCGGTTGCGGGCGCTATGCTCATGGTCGCGGCAAGAGAGGTCCTCCACACCGCGGCGCTCGGAGGGGCCTCGCCGGAGCAGCTCCTCGAGGTCGCCAACCAGCGCCTCTACACCCCGCAGCACCGCCTGTTCGTGGCCCTCGCGTATCTGTTGCTGCGGTCCGAGGGCTCCGGCAAGTACGCCCTCGCCGGCCAGCCCGCGCCGCTCCTCCGTCGGTCGTCCGGCGACGTCGTGGAGCTCCCGGCGCCCCGTCACAGGCTGCCTGTCGGCGCGCTCAAGGATGCCCGGTGGGACGTGCTCCCGTTCGCGGTCCGGGCCGGAGACATGCTCCTGCTGTATTCGGACGGGGTGACCGACGCTCGCACCGCGGGCGGTGAGGCGTTCGGCGACGAACGGCTCGCCCGGATCCTCGCCGAGACGAGCGGGGACCCGCATGCGGTGGTGGACGAGGTGATGCGCGCCGTCGAGGCGTTCACCGCGGGAAGCGAGCCGTACGACGACATCACCGTCGTGGCGGCCCAGTGGCTGGGAGAGTCCGCATGACAGCGAGCTCGCGCGAGGGCTGGCGCCGAGCGAGGCTCGAGACGATCCTCGACCTCTCGCTGGCGCTCGCGGGCCCGCGGCGCGAGGGTGAGGTCGTGGAGGAGCTCCTCCAGCGCGCCGTCGGGCTGTTGGACGCCCGCGCCGGGATCGCCGTCTCGATCGTCCCGCCGTTGCAGCCGGCGACCGTCGTCGCGGTCGGGTGGCCCGCGGACCCGGGCGGTGCGGAGCGGCTGGTGGCGGCGAAGGCGCTCCAGGACGTTCGATCCGGCGCCGTCGCGCGCGTCAACGGAGACAAGCTGGGTCTCCCGTTCACGGAGGTCCTGGCCGCTCCGTGTCTGTGGCGCGAGGAGCTGATGGGTGTCGTCGCGGTCGCCGACAAGGAGGCGCGCGAGGGCCGCGCGCGCTTCGACGACGAGGACGTCACGTTCCTGCGCTCACTCGCGCTGCTGGCGGCCCCCGCGATCGCGTCGGGACGCATGCTCGAGGAGGAGCAGCGCCGCAGGTTGCTCCTGGAGGAGGAGAACCGCGCCCTCCGGATGGGCAGCGGGGAGGAGCTCGGCCTCGTCGGCCAAGCGCCCGCGTTCCGCCGGGTGCTAGAGCTGGCGAGGCGAGTCGCTCCGAGCGACGTGACGGTCCTGATTCGGGGGGAGTCCGGCACCGGGAAGGAGCGGCTCGCCCGGATGCTCCACTCGCTCTCCGCCCGGCAGCAGGGTCCGTTCGTTCCGCTCAATTGCGCGGCGGTTCCGGAGACCCTGTTGGAAGCGGAGCTGTTCGGGATCGAGAAGGGGGTCGCTACCGGGGTGACCGCGCGCCCGGGGAAGTTCGAGCTGGCCAGCGGCGGCACGCTGTTTCTCGACGAGATCGGAGATCTCACGCACGTGCTGCAGGCGAAGCTCCTCCGCGTCGTGCAGGAGCGTGAGGTGGAGAGAGTCGGCGGCAGGCAGCGCATGAGGGTGGACGTCCGGCTCGTCACCGCGACCAACCGCGATCTCGAGGGGATGCTCGCCCGGGGCGAGTTCAGGCAGGACCTGTACTACCGGCTGCGGGTCGTCGAGCTCACGCTCCCGCCGCTGCGGGAGCGCTACGAGGACATCCCGCTGCTCGCCCAGCATTTCGTCCGGCTGCACGGCCGCCGCATGGGGAAGGAGAGGCTGCCGCTCGGCCGCGGCGCGCTCGAGCTCTTGCTACGCCACGCGTTCCCCGGCAACGTCCGCGAGCTCGAGAACCTGCTCGAGGCGGCGGCGGCGCTCGCCTCCGGCGATCGCGTGGAAGCGGAGGACGTGCGTCTCGCGATGGGCGCGGACCGTATCCCGGTTGAAGGGCAGGCCGGGACGCTGGACGACGTGCTCCGTCTCCACGTCACCCGGACGCTCGAGCGCCACGGCGGCAACCGGGCGGCGGCAGCCCGCGAGCTCGGGATCGACCGGACCACTCTCTACAGAATGCTGTTGAGGTGGAATGCAACGGATGATGCGTTACGCAACGCACCTGGAACTGCCAGGCGCCACAACGCTCCGCACGGGGAGAGTGGCAAGTGAGCCCGGCGATGCGTTGCACTTCGCAACGGTTGGCTCGCGCCCCAGGCCCCGTCGTCCTTCCGTATCTCACTGACTCCACGGTGCTTCCTTCGTTTGGCCGCGGATTTGCAACCTGCGAGGGGCATGGTGCCGTTCACCTCAGTCAGCGTTCTCGCCAGGCGGCTCATGGATCCTCTCAGCAGGCCATGGGCCGTGGTCGGTGGGGGGTTGCTGGGCGGCGGTGCGGCTCACTTCGCTGCGATCGCCCAAGGTGCTCGGCTCGCCTGGCGTCTGCTCAACGTCCTGCTGACGCTGTGAAGCCGAGAAAAGGGAGCAACCGGAATGGCTGAGCCTGTCCGGCTACGCCTCGTCCTGCCGCCCGTCGCGCGCGCCGAGTTGATCGCGGGCGACGCGGTGGACGATCTGGGACGGCGGATAGCCTTTCCGCGTGATACCCTTGCGGAGGTCAAGCTGGCAGTGGTGGAGGCTTGCCTGAACGCTCTCGAGTACGGCGCCGGTGAGGTCGAGGTGGAGCTCACCGCCCACGGCGAGGACTCCCAGCCGTGGATCGAGGTCGTCGTTGTGGACCACGGACCCGGGTTCGATCCGTCGGGGGTTCAGCGCCCGGTTCTGGAGGCCAAGCTGCACGCGCAGCGGAAACGCGGCTGGGGCCTCGAGCTGATCAGGCGCCTCATGGACGACGTCACGATCTCGTCCCACCCGGGGCTGACCAGGGTCCGGATGACCCGGCGCATGGGAGGCGGCTGAAGGTGGACACGTTCGAGCTCACGCTGGCGGCGCGGCACGGCCACACGGCCGTGCTCGAGGTTGCGGGGTACATCAACAACGAGGGCGGCGAGGTGATCGCGCGCGAGTCCCGCAAGCTCCTGGATTCCGGGTGCCGCAACCTCCTCCTCGATCTGCACGCCACGCGGATCATCAACTCGATCGGTATCTCGCTGCTGCTCGAGGTGCTGGAGCGGACGCTCGAGGTGAAGGGGACGCTGGCGTTCTGCTCCCTCACACCCAGCATCGCGAAGACGTTCCAGATCATGGGTCTCGCCCAGTACGCCCGCATCTTCCCAGATCGCTCCACGGCCCTCGGGGAGCTCGCCGGGGCGCAATGAACGACGTCCTGAAGGTCCTCGAGTTCGCGGCCAGCCCGCCGAGAGAGGACGGCCTCGCCATCCCGCACGCGGTCCTCGAGGCGTTGGTGACGGGCACGGGCGCGGCCGGGGGGGCGATCGGACGCGGCGACGAGGTCCTCGCGGCCACCGGCGCGGCGCCGGCCGCCTCCCACAGGTTCGAGCTCCCGTCCGGGCGCGATTCGTTCTGGTTCCACGCCGCCGGCGGCGGCGAGCCGGCGACGCCGTTGAGGCTGGCGGCCGGCGTCGTCCTCGGCTCGTGGGTCGTGCGTGAGGAGCTCAAGCAGGCGCGCTTCGCGGAACGGCGGCGTCTCTGGGAGGTGGAGTCGCTCCGTGCGATCGCGGAGGCCCTGGGTGGGACGCTCCAGCCGGAGCGGATCGCGGAGGAGCTCCTGATGCACGCCACGGCGCTGCTCGACGCGCGCCGTGGGGAGGTGTGGCTTTCCCGACAGGGCTCGGGGGCGCCCGGCGCGCGCATCCTCGGGGCCGAGGCGACAGCCCTGTGCGCCGACGGCGCGTGCGTCATGGCGGCGCGCGTCGGCGGCGCCGTCCTCAGTGCCGACGAGGTCGA
>DATKLI010000074.1:0-74498 GCA_035542455.1 Thermoanaerobaculaceae bacterium | reverse complement strand
TCCTTGCATCTGGCCCACTCTCGCCGACGCGGCTACACGCGCTCCGCTCCGGCCCTGCTTGCCCAGTGAGTTCCCGCGCCGACGCGGCTACACGCGGGGCGCGGCGGCCCTGCCCGCGGACCGACCTCCGGCGCCGACGCGGCTACACGCGCTCCGCTCCGGCCCTGCTTGCCCAGTGAGTTCCCGCGCCGACGCGGCTACACGCGTCATGCGTGGGCGTTCCCGCGGAGCGACCTCCCACACTGACGAGCCCTCGCGCGCCTACCGACGGCAATGGACCAGAGCAGCAGCGGAGCAGAGCAGCAGGGGAGCAGAGGAGCGAGAGGCAGCGCCTCGCGGGTCGTCGCCTATGCTCGGGCGAGCCGCCGCTCGTCGTTCGCCGGTCGCGAACGCGGCTTCTCAGCGGGGATCCAGCGGCACGAGGACGGTGTAGCGGCCCGCGAGGTCGTAGCGCGCGGCGACCGCGTATCGACCGGCGATCACCTTCCGCATCTCGGGGGTGTAGCGGGACGCGAACGTCGACGGGGGGTCGAGCTGCGCGACGATGAGACGGACCTTCCCGCTTTCGAGCTCCCTGAGGAACGGCGTCTGGTCCCAGCGCCCGGCCCGCGCGAGCTGCGTCATGACGAACGGCTGGATGTGAACCGGCTGCCGGTTGGCGAGGAGCAGGCAGGCGTCGTCGGAGACGACGATGCCGGGCGCGCGCGCGACCCACGCCATGAGCTCGCGGTACGGGCGCTGGGCTGCGGCGACCGGCCTGTGCACCGACACGGCCTCCACCGCCGAGGTCGCGGCCACGATGACGGCGCTCGCCGCGAGCACCACCGCGCAGGCGGCCGGGACGAGCGCTCGCCGCCGCAGCCACCCGACCGGCAGCTCGCGCGCAGCGAGCAGAGCGATGGCCGCGAGCGCCTCGAGGAGGTAGTTCTGGTCGGACCCCCCCTTGCCCAGCGCGGTGGTCCCGACCAGAGACGCGAGCACGGCCCAGAGGGCGACCGGCGACCGCCGCCGCGCCCGCCACCCGGCGAGGAACAGGGCCAGGAGGAGGGCGAGGTGGAGCGGGTGGTGCGCCCAGAACGATCCCCCGAGTGCGGCGGCGCGCCGCCACGAGAACGGGTCGAGGTTCCCCGCGACGACGTGCCAGAGGAACCGGCCGTGCGACGCCGCCTCGAGAGTCAGTACCGGCACGGCGACCGCCGCGACCAGCACGAGCGCGAACCGCCGCGCGCGCGCCCGGTCCGCGCCGAGGAGATAGGCGAGGACGGCGACCGGCGCGGCCACGGAGCTCTGCTTCGCGAGGAGCGAGCCGGCGAAGAGCAGCGCCGCGACGACGTCCGCGCGGCCTCCGCCGCCGCGGTCGAGGATCACGATGCCGAGGATCGCCAGCACGAGCGCGGCCGAGTCGGGGCGCGCGGCGACCTGCCAGAACGGGACCAGCGGGTCGACGAAGAAGAGGCCGGCGGCCGCGATCGCGATCCACCCGGTGCGCCTCCACCCGGCCCACCCGATCACGGCCGCGCTCAGCGCCGCGCCGAGGAAGGCGAGGAGCCGCGCCGAGGCGAGCGCCGGGAGCCCGAGGCGGATCAACGCGGCAGCCGCGGCGAGGTACACCGGCGTGTACACGGTCACGACGAACGGCGCCCGCGACGGATCGCCGTACAGCGGCGCACCGCGCGCGAGGCGTGCGGCGTCGTCCGCGTTGAACCCTTCCACATAGTTGAGCTGGAGCGGCATCCGGATCTCGAGGTGGAGCGCGTGGACGAGCAGCACCGCGACGCCGGCCAGCAGCGGCGCCAAGACCAGAGTTGGGACCACCGCACCTGACAGAACGGTCCTCGCGCGGCCGTCGGCCCCGGTTGCGGTGTCGGTGGACATCGTGGCGATGCTAGCAAACGAGAGTAAGAGGGAAGACGGAAGACGGAAGAGCGGAGACGGAAGAGGGAAGGCGGGAGGCCGCCCCCCACATTGACCGGCGCCCTCCCTCTACCGTCTCCCGTCTTCCCTGGGTTCAACCCGCGGACGCCCGCGTTCGGGCTAGCGGTACTCCTCACACTGCCACACACCGCTCTCCGGCCTGTCGAACATGCAGCTGGCGCGGTTCTCGCAGTCGAAGCAGAGCCCCATCGCGAGTGGGACGCTCTCCTCCTCGGCGACCTGCTTCGGGACCACGGCGATGTTCAGGCGCCGGGCCGCAGGCCTGGATGCGCCCGCCCTGTGGTGCGTGAACTCCTCGCACTCCAGGACCGGGTGCTCGGCGTCGCCGAGGTACATGCAGAGGACGGCGTTCTCGCAGGTGCCGCACAGGCCGCTGTTCTCGATGACCGGCTGGGTCTCCGGCGCTTCCAGAGGCTTGACCGCTTGACTCTTGTTCCTGGCCATCTCGTTCCTCCCTGTGAGCGGGATGTCCGGCGGCCGGACGTGCGCTCGCCACCGGGAAGAGCAACCCCCGTGCCACCCGGGCTCCTCCTCGTGCAGTCCGACATCCCAGCACCATGAGAAGCCCCCAAGGCACTCAGTGCGAACTACTTCCACGCTCCGGTCGGAGTGGCGTGCGGAGGCGGCCCGTGCCCGGGCGGGCCCTGGGGCGCTGCGGACATCCACCCCGGTGAGGAGCGATTCCCCAGCGCGGGCTCAGGTTCTGTCGGGCGCCACGTCCTTGAGCTTCTCGCGGAGCGTCTTGCGGTCGATCCCGAGGAGGGCGGCGGCGCGTGTCTTGTTTCCCCCCGTGATCGCGAGCACGCGCCGCACGTGCTCCGCTTCGGCGGCCGCCAGCGTGAGGTCCGCCCGCCCGCCCGCGCGGGGCGACGAGAACCGCATCAACGACGGGAGGTCGGAAACCTCGACGACGTCGTGGTCCACCATGACGACCAGTCGCTGCACGACGTTCTCGAGCTCCCTGACGTTGCCGGGCCAGTCGTACCCGCGCAGCGCCCTCAGTGCGTCGTCGGAGAGACGCGGCGCCGGCTTTCCGAACTCCGCGGCGAACTTGACGAGGAAGTGCTGCGCGAGGACGAGCACGTCGTCGCCGCGCTCGCGGAGGGGGGGGAGGTCGATCGCGATCACGTTGAGCCTGTAGTAGAGATCCTCGCGGAACGCGCCCTTGCGGACGAGCGACATGAGGTCCTTGTTGGTCGCGGCGATCACCCGCACGTCGACGGGGCGCGTCTTCGTCGTGCCGACCATGCAGACCTCGCGGTCCTGGATCACCCGCAGCAGCTTGACCTGCATCGCGACCGACGTCTCGCCGATCTCGTCGAGGAAGATGGTGCCGCGGTCTGCCGTCTGGAAGAACCCGGCTCGTGCCTCGGTCGCGCCGGTGAACGCCCCCCTGACGTGGCCGAACAGCTCGCTCTCGAGCAGGCCCTCGGGGATCGCGCCGCAGTTGACCGGCACGAACGGTGCCGACGCCCGCGGGCTCCCGTAGTGGATGGCGCGGGCGACCAGCTCCTTCCCGGTGCCGCTCTCGCCGGCGACGAGCACCGTCGCCGCCGTCTTCGAAGCCTTGGCGATCGCGTTGTACACGTCGAGCATCGCCTTTGACTCGCCGATCAGCCCGTGCGGGGCCCTCGGCGTGGCCACCCCCCGCGCGCGTCCGGCCCGCCGCATCGCGAGCTTGTCGAGGGCCCTCCGGACTGCGCTCGCGAGCTCCTCGTCGGTGAACGGTTTGGCGAGGTACTCCTCGGCGCCGGACTTCACGGCCTCGACGGCGCCTGGCACGGACGCGTACCCCGTGATCATCATGACCTCGGTGTCGGTCAGGTTCTCGCGGACGTGCCGCACCAGCTCGATCCCCGAAGTGCGGGGCATCTTGTAATCGGTGATCACGAGGTCGACGGGCTTCGCGTCCAGGACCTCGAGCGCCGAGGCCACGCTCGCGGCCGTCGAGACGTCGTACCCCTGGGCGCGGAGGTTGCGCTCGAGCACCTCCAGCGTCGCCGGCGAGTCGTCCACGATCAGGATGCTCGGCTTGTCACCAGAAGACGGCATTGGGATCTGTCTCCTTGTAGGCGGCGAGGCCGGCGATCGGGAGGAGCACCTCGAAGCGCGAGCCGCGCCCGACCTCGCTCTCGACGTTGATCGAGCCGCCGTGGGCCGACACGATGCCGTGGACGACAGCGAGGCCCAGGCCGGTGCCCTCGTTCACGTCCTTGGTGGTGAAGAACGGGATGAAGATCTGGCGCTTCACATCCTCGGTCATCCCGCTCCCCGTGTCCTCCACCGCCAGCAGCACGTGCCCGTCGGCGAGGTCGGTTCGGATGGTGAGCCTGCCCCCCTGGGGCATCGCCTGGACGGCGTTGACCGCGAGGTTGACGAGCACCTGCTGCACCTGCGACGGGTCGGCGATGATGTTCGGGAGCCCCGAGCGGAGCCGCTTGACGATCTCGACCCCCTGCTTCGCGCAGCGTGCCTCCACGAGGTAGAGCCCGTCGGCGATGAGGGTGTTGAGGCTGACCTCGGTCTTCGTCGGCGGCGCCTGCCGTGCGAACAGCATCAGCTTCTTGACGATCTCGCGCGCGTGGAGCGCGGCCGCCGCGATCTTGTCGAGGTCCGTGACCACGCCGTCGCCGGCCGCCGCGGCCTTCTGGGCGAGCTGGGCGAACCCCAGGACGTTCGCGAGCGGCTCGTTGAGTTCGTGGGCGACGCCGGCCGCGAGCTGGCCGATCGTGGCGAGACGGTCTGCGTGCCTGAGCTGCTCCTCAAGCCTGACCCGCTCGGCCGCCGCCTGGCGGCGCTCGACGATGAGAGCAACCTGGCGCGCCACCGCGTCGAGGAGGCTGCGCTCCTCCTTGAGGAACGGCCCCTCGTCGATCTCGGGCTTGCGCTTGAGGTAGCTCACCGTGACGGATCCGCGCCGGACCCTGTTGACCACGATCTCCGCCGTCTGACTCTGGACTCCGGTGCGGTGCGCGGTCGCGGGGTGCGACGTCCCGTCGAGGACGATGCGGGCCGCAGTGATCTCGGGGTACTGCCACGCGGGCGGAAGGAGCCGAACGACGCCGTCGATCACCTGGTCGACCCGGAGCTCGGGCCTCTCGGCGAGCTGCGTGATCCCGTACAGGCAGGTGAGCTCCTTGACGCGCTCGTGGACCGCCGCCTGCGCACGCTGGCTCACCAGGGCGCACCCGAGGATCGGGGCCAGGCGCTCGTACGCCTCCACGGTGCCGGCAGGGAAGAAGCCGGCGCGGCGGCTGGTCAGGCCGACCACGCCGACGTGCTCGTTGCCGACGTGGATCGGGATCAGCACGGCGGAACGAGCCGAGCGCCGGGGCGCCGCGCGGGCGCTCGCATCCGGGCCGCGAGCGGCCTTCGCGGGAGCGATGTCGTCGGCCGCGAAGCTTCCGCCCGGTGTGAGCGGCAGCCGCGCGAGGGCGCCCCCGCGGTCGAGAAGGGCGAGCGCGACCGTGTCGAGGGCGCCCTCCGTCGGGGCCGCGGCGCGGCGGGGGCCGCGCGGGCGCAGCGTCGCGAACCCGAACGACGCGGCGTGACCGGCCCTGGCCTCGCACCGCACGACCTTCGAATCCTCGCGCAGCCACAGCGCGGCGCCGTCGGCGCCGGAGAAGTCCAGGAGGAGCTCGAGGAGTCGCGCGAGGTAGTCGATGCGGGGCAAACCGCCGTTGGCCTCGTGGAGCAGCTGATGCGAGAGACCGCTCACGCGGACGGGGTCGGCGGCCGCCGTGGCGCCGGGCAGGCGCGCCGCCCGGGCCCCCGAGCGCACGGCCCGCCCGGCTGGTCGCTTCGGAGGCCCGCCTCTGGCCCGTCGGCGGGGGACGTTCACCATAGGTCAAAGGATAGTATGGCTCCGCCGCCGGCGCGGGCCGGAGCGTCGTCTACCATGAACCGGGCGACCGTGCCGCCCGAAGCCGACTTGGGCCACGGGACGCCCCGGAGGGGCGATGGGCGAGGGCGCGGCGAGCGCGGCGTTTCCACCTGCGGTCCGACACGAGCTGGGCGGCTGGGTGCTGTGGTGGGCGGACCTCGAGGTCAGGCCTGGGGTGCAGGAGGCGCTCGCCGCCGTGCGGGCCGCCGTCGCGGCGCGCGCCCGGGCGAGCCACACGGCCCACGCGCTTGCCGAGCACCCGACCGCGGCCGCCGTGCGGAGGCTGTTCCGGCAGGCGGGGTGCGATCCGACCCGGCACCGGCCGTCGTCCGAGGCGCTGCTGCGGAGAGTGCTCAAGGGCGAGGAGCTGCCGGCGATCCATCCGCTCGTGGACCTCAACAACTGTCTCTCGGTGGAGCTCGTGGTGCCCGCGTGCGTGATGTCGTGCGGCGCGGCGACTCCGCCGTTCGAGCTGCGGGCCGGACGGCCCGGAGAGTCGATGCTCTCGATGCGCGGACCGTACGAGCTGCACGGAAAGCCGCTTCTCGCCGACTCTGCGGGGCCGTTCGGGACGCCGATCACCGACAGCGAGCGGGTGCGCGTCGGGCCGGAGACGACGCGCACCTGGCTCGTAGCGTATCTCCCGGCTGGAACTCTCGATCGGCAGTGCGCGATCGTGGCGCTCAGTGAGCTCTTATCTGCGGCGCCGGTTGCGGCGATCCTCGCCGAAGCGTCCAGCGGCGGCTAGGCACGTCGGCCCGGCGGGCGGGGCGCTGATGGGGATCTCGCTGCGCGGCGGCGTGCTTGCACCGTCGCAACTCCCCCGTCGTGGGATCACGCTGGGATCGGCGTACCCCCACGGCGCAGTAGGAGGGTGACGAACGAACCCGCATAGAGGAGCAATGCGAGAAGGACGAGCGCGTTGAGCCCGACCAGGAACGAGGCCGACTCACAGGCACCCCCGATGATGGCGCCGAGCAGGTTTGACCCGAGCGCGAGCCCCGCCTCGGACACAGACCGAAATGTGAGCGCGAAGATGAGACCTGCGAAGAGAATCGGCAGGCCGACAAGGGCGCCCGCGGCAGCCCAGCGCGCGACACCCTCGACCTCCAGCAAGGCGCGTGTCGGGAAGAGGTAGCTCACCGCCAGGCTCGCAAACAGGCATCCGAACGCCGGCACCAGGGCTCGGTCAGAGAAGCGGGGCGCCGCGAGGTTGGCAAGTAGGATCATGACGAGCACGGACGAGATGACGATCGCGTTGACCACCCACGTGTTGCCGAAGACGAGCGCCATCCTGCTGATGCTCTGCACCTCGAGGAGGAGAAACGCGGCTCCCAGCAGGAAGAAGTGCGGGTCGATCCGCCGCAGGTGCGTGACGTAGGGGCGGACGAGGATCAGCGCGATGACAACGATGATGCCCATGACGATGAGGTACAGGTTCGGAATCGAGCGGCCCGCAACGTAGAGGTACGGCCAGTCGTCGGTCGGGAGAAGCCGCCGTGCGACCGGGTACACCCGCGCTCCCCCGACGATGGCGGCGAGGCTCGGCGTCCTGTCAATTCTCTCCCCCACGGTCCCGTCGCGGTCGATCACGAAGGTCGTTCCGCCGCCAGACGGGGAGAGGCGTGCAACATCGCGGTTGTTGAAGACAATCGGAGGCCGCCCGAACGCCTCCGCGAGCATCCCGTAGAGGCGCTCCGCGATGTAGGGTCGCTCGATTGCGAAGAGGAGCCAGAGTACGCCGTCCGGCTTGAGCCTCGCACGCGCCTCCTGAAACGCCTGAACGGTGTAGACATAGTTGTCGACGCGCAGGTTGGAGAGGGTCGAATTGAGCGTGTGCGAGTCGAGAGCACCGAACACGATGAGGTCGTAGGTCCTCGTCGAGCGCTTGAGGTACGACCGGGCGTCGTCGACTATCACGTGGACCCTTCTGTCGGCATAGGGGTGCTCCGGGTGGAAGCGACGGCCGAGGTCCACGATGCGCGGGTCGATCTCCACGGCGTCGACGCGGCCGGCCCCGTTGCGGAGGGCCGCCGCGACATCGTTCCCAGTCCCGGCGCCGACGACCAGTACGTCGTCCGGGTGCTCCTTCACACGGTACGCGAGGTCGTACCCGATCCACTGCGCGTAGGGCGCCTCCGGGAAGAGATCGGAGTGCGACCGGAGGAACCTGTAGGCAAGGTTGGCGACTCTCTGGTAGCTCGTTTCGTTGACTTGAAGGGTGTAGCCGATCAGAACGCTCTCGCCGTCGGCAGACGTCGCGTGCTGGGGAAGCATGGTGAGTTTCTGATAGGGGGACCAGACCGTGGCGACGGCTCCCGGGGATCGCGGCAGGAGGAGAGCCCCGATCAGGGTGGCGCTGCAGAGGGCGACCCAGAGCTCGCGGCGGCGCTCGATGATGATCCAGCCCAGAAGGCAACTCGCTAGGAACCACGCGATGGGGGGCAGCGAAAAGTAGGAGAACCCGTCGAATAGGACCACGCCGACGAGGCTCCCGGCGACGTTCGCAGAGTAGCCTCTCAGGAGGTTGCCGCAGCGCTGCAGCCGATCGCCCAGGACGCTCCCCAGAGGCACGAACGCGAGGGCGAGGAGCAGGAAGGCAACGATGAGGAACGCGAGGGCCGAGAGCACGGACAATGTGTCGATGCGCCTCTGCCCCCACGCCCACAGCGGCATGTCGTTCAGTTCCGCGAGGAGACGATTCACTGCGCCGATGAGGTCCCACCCGGCCGCTTTGGGGATGGCTACCGAGGCGACGATCAGGAGGAGGGCCGGGTAGAACGCCGCGCGAGCCCAGTTCAACCTCGCGCCGACCAGGCACCCGAGCCCGCTCCCGAAGAAGCACGCGATCAATGCGAGGTTCTTGAAGTACGCGAAGACCCGAACCTCGGTCCCGAGCCAGCGGATGAGCGCCAGTTCGACGAAGAGCGTCGCCACGCCGATCATGAACAGTCCGATGTCCGGGTGCAGCCTCGGGCGCGACGCCTTTCTGCTGCCTCCCGGGGAAGGGGAACCGGTCACGCCGTCCCACTCGGGCCCGGGGTCGGAAGGCGCGGGCGCCCGGGGTGCACCGTCGTTGGGTGTGCATTCGTCGTCCGTGGTCATCGCTGCAGTCTAGCCAACGAGTCCGGTCCGACAAAGCGCCGGCAGTCGCGCCGCCGCGAGAATTCGCACCTGAGTTACAATCTCCTGCCTCCTGGGGGACGGGACGACGTGTCCACACTCATCCGTATCGCGCATTCGCCGGACGCCGACGACGCCTTCATGCACTTCGCGGTGGTGCGGGGAAGGGTAGCCGCCGAGGGGCTGACCTTCGCCGAGACGCTCGCGGACATCGAGACGCTCAACCAGAAGGCCAGGAGCGGAGTCTACGAAGTGACCGCCGTCTCGCTCCACGCGTTCGCGTACGTGGACGATCGGTATGCGCTGCTCAACTCGGGCGCGTCGCTCGGTGACGGGTACGGGCCGGTCGTGATCTCGCGCGATCCGGTCACGCTCTCGGACCTCGCCGGCGCGACGGTCGCCACGCCGGGTCGCCTCACCTCGGCGCGGCTCGCGCTCCAGCTGTGGCAGCCGGCGGCACGCTGCGTGGACGTCGACTTCGAGGCCGTGATGGGGATGGTCAGGAGCGGCAAGGCGGACGCGGGCGTAATCATTCACGAGGGGCAGCTCACGTTCGCCGACGAGGGGTTCCGCAAGGTCGCCGACCTCGGCGAGTGGTGGACCGCCGAGACGGCGACGCCGCTCCCGCTCGGGGGGAACGCGATCCGCCGCGACCTCGGCGACACGCTGATGCGCAGGGTGGCCGGGGCGCTCGAGGCGTCGATCCGGTACGCATTGGGGCACCGCGACGAGGCGCTCGCCCACGCGCTCGCGTTCGGCCGCGGACTCGACCGGGCGAAGGGCGACCGCTTCGTCGGGATGTACGTGAACGAGGCGACGCTCGACTACGGCGAGCGTGGCCGGCGCGGCGTGGAGCTGTTCTACGGGCGGGCGCACGAGGCCGGCCTGATCCCCCACGTTCCACGGCTGGAGTTCGTTCGCGGGTGACTCCACTAGCGGCCGCGGCCACCCGCCGAGCCGCGCTCGGAGCGCGCCGCGGGCGCGGCGGCGCCGCGACGCGCTAGAATCCCGCGATGGCCCGGCGTCCCCCCGAGCTCCGGCAACGCCCGTCGCGCGAGGGCGGCCGGGCCCTCTCGCGTCCCCATCCGACACCCCCAAGGAGAGAGCGATGAACCAGCAGAGCCGCAGGTACGAGTGGTTCGCCATCGGCGACGTGAACGGCTTCTTCGGCCTGATGTTCGACAACGTCACCGTGCTTTCGTTCCTGGCCGGCATCCTCGTGTTCGCGTTCGGCTTCCCGGCCGACATCGTGTACACGAGGATGTTCCCCGGCACCGCCTTCGGCGTCCTCTTCGGAGACCTGGTCTACACCTGGATGGCGTTCCGCCTCGCGAAGAACGCCGGCAACCCGCGGGTCACGGCGATGCCGCTCGGTCTCGACACGCCCTCGACGATCGGCATCGCGCTGGTCGTGCTCGGGCCGGCGTTCGTCTCCCTGAAGGCGCAGGGGATGGAGCCGCGCGACGCCGCGATGATGACCTGGTACATCGGGATGGCGACGATGGTGATGATCGGGATCATCAAGCTGGTGCTCTCGTTCTGCGGCCGTTGGGTGCAGAAGGTGGTGCCGCAGGCGGGGCTGCTGGGCTCGCTGGCGGGTGTCGCTCTCGCTCTCATCGGGTTCGTGCCGCTGCTCGACATCTTCGGCATGCCGCTCATCGGGCTCATCTCGCTCGGGCTGATCCTCTACAACCTCGTGGCGCGGATCCGGCTCCCGCGGAACGTCCCGGGGGTTCTCGCGGCGATCGCGATCGGCACCGCCCTCTACTACATCCTCGGCCCGCACGGCTGGATCGGCGGCACGTACAAGCCTCTGCCCGCGGCGGAGCTCCACCTCGGGTTCCCGATCCCGACGCTGCTGTTCGTCAAGGGATTCGTCCCGGCGCTCAAGTACCTCCCGCTCGCCGTGCCGTTCGCGCTGCTCACCGTCGTCGGCGGGATCAACGTCACCGAGAGCGCGCGCGTCGCCGGCGACGACTTCAACACCCGCAACATCCTGCTCACCGAGGCGGTGGCGACGCTGATCGCGGGGGTGTGCGGCGGCGTGGCGCAGTCCACGCCGTACATCGGGCAGCCCGCGTACAAGGGGATGGGCGCGCGGGCCGGGTACACGGCGCTCACCGGCGTCTTCATCGGCCTGGGCGGAGTGCTGGGCTACGTCGGGTACATCGTCGAGCTGATCCCGCGCGCCGTGCTGGCGCCAATCCTGATCTTCGTGGCCCTCGACATCATGGTGCAGGCGTTCCTCGCGTGCCCGGCGCGGCACGCGCCTGCCGTCGCGTTCGCGTACTTCCCGACGATCGCGCGGCTGCTCGCGATCAAGTACGGGACGTTCCTCGCCGCAGGAACGCTCGCGGGGCTGCTCGCGAAGACCGGCAAGGAGCTGCCCGAGGTGCTGGTCACCGTGGCCGTCGGGAACGGGTTCATCCTCACCGCCATGCTGTGGGGCGGTTTCCTTGCGGAGCTGATCGACCGCAAGCTGGCGCGCTCGGCGCTCTACCTGGGAATCCTTGCCGTGTTCTCGTTCTTCGGCGTGATTCACTCGTCGTCGGTCGACGGGAACATCTACCTGCCGTGGACGCTCGCGGTAGGTCTGCAGCGCGCGATCCCGTACCAGTTCGGCCTCGCGTACGCCGTTCTCGCGGTCATGCTGCTCGTGCTGTCGCGGTCGAGGGAGGCCAAGGAGCCTCCGCCGGCGGACCTCGACCACGTCGGTGTGTAGGAGCGGTCGACAGTTCAGAGTTGAAAGTTGACAGTCGAGGAGCCCGCCCTGTCGCCTTTCGACTGTTGACTGTCGACTGTCAACTGTTAACTGGTTCGCCGGGGTGCTTGACGTGCGGCTCGGCCAGGGGCTAGCGTGATCGCCCTACCGTGGCCGCTACGAACGATCCGCTTCGTCTCTTTCACCCCCTGATCGGGGAGTGGTTCGCCGCGACCCTGGGCGAGCCGACCGAGGTGCAGCGCCTGGCGTGGCCGGCGGTTGCGGCCGGCCGGCACGTCCTGGTGAGCGCCCCGACCGGCACCGGCAAGACGCTGGCCGCGTTCCTGTGGGCGATCGACCGCCTCGTCGCCGGGGAGTGGCCGGGCGGCCAGGTTCGCGTGCTGTACGTATCCCCGCTCAAGGCGCTCAACACCGACGTCAGACGCAACCTGCTCGGGCCCCTCGAAGAGATCCGCGGGCGTTTCGACGCCGCGAGCGCGACGATGCCGGAGATCCGCGTGCTCACTCGCTCGGGAGACACGCCGGCCGAGGAGCGTGCGCGCATGGCGAGGCGCCCCCCGGAGATCCTCATCACGACGCCGGAGAGCCTCAACATCCTGCTCACGTCGCGCCGCGGCCGCGAGATGCTGGGCGGGCTCGCGACGGTGATCCTCGACGAGGTCCACGCCGTCGTCGGCGGCAAGCGCGGCACCCATCTCATCGCCGGCGTCGAGCGCCTGGTTCGCCTCTCCGGGGAGTTCCAGCGCCTCGCCCTCTCCGCCACTGTGCGCCCCCTCGACCGGGTAGCCGAGTGGGTCGGCGGGTTCGAGGTGGCGGGCGAGGGGAGCGACGCGGCGTACCGGCGTCGCCGTGTCGAGGTGGTCGTCTCGCGCGCACCGAAGCGCTACGACCTGTCCGTGCGGTACCCCGGAGGCGCCGCGGACCCAGACGCCGCGGCCGCTAGCCCGGACGCGGTCTGGACGTGGGTCGCCGCCGAGCTCCGCCGGCCGCTCTCCCGCAACCGCTCGACCCTGGTGTTCGCCAACAGCCGCCGCATGGTCGAGAAGCTCACGCGCCTGGTCAACGAGGACGAGGGCGGAGAGGTCGCGTACTCGCACCACGGCTCTCTCTCTCGCGAAGTGCGCGCGGTCGTCGAGGACCGGTTCAAAGCCGGCGAGCTGCGCGGGATCGTGGCCACCAACTCGCTCGAGCTCGGCATCGACATCGGCGACCTCGAGGAGTCGGTGCTCGTCCAGCCGCCGCCCAGCGTCGCCTCGGCCGTTCAGCGCATCGGCCGCGCCGGACACCGGGTGGGGGAGACGAGCCGGGGGACGTTCCTGCCGCTCGTCCCCAAGGACCTCCTCGGTGCTGCCGTGATCGCCGACGCGGTGCTCGAGGGAGCGATCGAGCCGGTGCGCCCGGTGGAGGGCGCCCTCGACGTGCTCGCCCAGGAGATCGTCTCGATGACCGCGGGCGAGACGTGGCGCATCGACGACCTCTACGCCGCCCTGCGCGGGGCCGACCCGTACCGCGATCTTCCCCGCCGCCAGTTCGACCTCGTGGTCGAGATGCTCGCGGGCCGCTACGCCGAGGCCCGCATCCGCGAGCTCCGGCCGCTCGTCACGGTCGACCGGGTGGACGGCACGCTCCGCGCGCGCCCCGGTGCCGCGCGCGTGGTGTACCTCTCCGGCGGCACGATCCCCGACCGCGGCTACTTCCACCTGCGCGTCGAGGATTCCGGCGCGCTCCTCGGCGAGCTCGACGAGGAGTTCGTGTGGGAGCGCTCGGTCGGCGACACCTTCACCCTCGGCGTGCAGACGTGGAGGATCGAGCGCATCACCCACAACGACGTGCTCGTCCGGCCGGCGCGGGCGCGCTCGGCGATGGCTCCGTTCTGGCGCGCGGACGAGCGCGACCGGGGGTTCGAGCTCTCCGAGCGCATCGGCGTGTTCCTCGAGGAGGCGGACCGCAGCCTCGACGACGCCGGGTTCCGCAGCCGCCTCGCCGACGTCCACCGCCTGGATCCCGTCGCGGCGGACGCTCTCGTTCGCCACCTGGCGGCGCAGAAGGCGGCTACAGGCGCGCTGCCGCACCGGCACCGCGTCGTCGCGGAGCACGTCACCGACCCTCAGGGGAAGGACGGTGCGGGGCTTGTCGTCCTGCACACGGTGTGGGGAGGGCGGGTCAACCGGCCGTTCGCGATCGCCCTCCAAGCGGCCTGGAGGGATCGTCACGGCATGCCGCTCGAGGTCATGCACGACGACGAGTGCGTCGCGGTCGGGGCGCCGCCCGGGACCACGGGGCGCGAGCTGATGTCTCTGGTGGACGGAGGAAGCGTCGAGCGCCTCCTCCGGGCGCAGCTCGAGAGCACCGGGTTCTTCGGCGCACGGTTCCGCGCCGCCGCCGGGTGCGCGCTGCTCCTCCCTCGCGAAGGGTTCCGGCGCCGGACGCCTCTCTGGCTGTCGCGGCAGCGCGCCAAGGAGCTCCTCGACGCCGTGGCCAGGTTCGAGGACTTCCCGATCCTACTCGAGGCGTGGCGGACGTGCCTGCGCGACGAGTTCGATCTCGCGAACCTCGGCGTGCTGCTCGACGAGGTGCGCGACGGGAGGATCGAGGTGCGCGAAGCGAGGACCGCCGCGCCGTCGCCGTTCGCGGCCGGCGTGAGCTGGAAGCGCACCAACGAACTGATGTACGAGGACGACACGCCGACGGCGGGTCGCTCGCGGCTGCGCGCCGACCTCCTGCGCGAGGTCGTGTTCGCCGAGCACCTGCGGCCCCGCCTCGCGCGCTCGCTCGTCGAGGCGTTCCGGGCGAAAGTGCAGCGCACGCACCCCGGGTACTCGCCGCGCGAGCCTGGCGAGCTGCTCGCGTGGCTGGTCGAGCGGGCGCTGATCCCGGTCGCCGAGTGGCGAGAGCTCCTGGCGGCGGTCGCGCGCGACCACGGCGTCGACCCGACGGTGTGGGTGGCGGGGCTCTCCGGGAAGTTGGCAGCGCTCGCGTGGCGTCCCGGCGACGAGCCGCGGGCGGTCGCGGCCGTGGAGAGCGTGCCTCGCCTGCTGCGCGCGCTCGACCGCACCGTGGAGGAAATCGAGCTCTCCTCCGCGCTGCTCGACAGGGGCGGGGCGGGGGAGACCGAGGCGAGCCTCTCGCGCGCGCTCGACCGCGCAGGCGCCGGCGGCGCGGAGGACGCCGAGGTCGGCGACCTCCTGGGCGACCTCGCGGCGGACGTGCTGCGCTTCTACGGCCCCGTCGCGCGGGCGAGCGCGCTCGGGGTGCTCGACCTCGGCCCGGAGCGCGAGGCCGCGGTCCTCGACGTCCTGGCGGACGAGCAGCGGATCGTCGTCGGCCAGCTCACGGACGGGGCGACCGAGCCGGAGGTGTGTGACGCGGAGAACCTCGAGCGGCTGCTGCGCGCGGCCCGGGCCGCGGCGCGGCCGGCGTTCGAGGCGCTGCCTCCGGATCGCCTGGCGCCGTTCCTCGCGGCGTGGCAGGGGCTCGGGGGGCATGGTGCCGGCGTGGAGGATCTCCAGGGCGCGCTCGAGCGCCTGCTGTGCTTCGGGGCGCCGGCGGAGGCGTGGGAGGCGGAGATCCTGCCCGCGCGGCTCGACCCGTACCACCCCGCATGGCTCGACGCGCTGCTGGCGGAGAGCGCCCTCATGTGGGCCGGGTGCGGGCGGGAGAGGGTGGCGTTCGTGCTCGGCGGCGAGCGTGAGCTGATCTCGGGCGCAGAGGAGGACGCGGGCGGCGGACAGCACGGCGACGTCGACGCCGTCGTCCCTCCCGGACCCGGCCGGTTCGGCTTCGAGGAGCTGCTGACCCACTCCGGGATGCCGTCCGGCGAGCTCGCGAACCGTCTCTGGGAGCTCGCGTGGCGGGGCGATGTCGGCAACGACGGGTTTGCGGCGGTGAGGCGGGGGATCGAGACCGGCTTCCGCCCCGCGGAGCCGGAGCCCGGCGGAGCGCGACCGCGGGGCCGGCGGATGCGGTTCGAGCGGTGGAAGGGCTCGCGTCCGTTTCTGGGCAGCTGGTACCGCGTGCCGCCTTCGGAGCAGCCGGCCGACGCCCTCGGGGAGGAGGAGCTCGCGAAGGACCGGGCACGCGTCGTGCTCGACCGGTACGGAGTCGTCTTCCGCGAGCTCCTGGAGCGCGAGCTGCCGGCGCTCCAGTGGCCGCGGGTGTTCCGGGCTCTCCGCCTGATGGAGCTCGGCGGCGAGGTCGTGGGCGGGCAGTTCTTCCTCGGCGTGCCGGGTCTCCAATTCGCGACGCACGAGGCGCTCCGCCGTCTGCGGGACGAGCCGCTGCAGGACGCGGTCTGGTGGGTGAACGCGGCGGACCCGGCGTCGCCGTGCGGGCTCGCGCTCGACGGCCTCGGTGCCGAGCTGCCCCGGCGCGTCGCGACCTCGCACGTGGTCCTCCACGGAGCGCGCGTGGTGCTGGTCTCCGATCGCCGGGCCCGCCGGCTGGAGATCCGCGTCGCCCCCGATCACCCTTCGCTCGCCGACTACCTCTCGGTCATCAAGGTGCTGCTGACGAGGGCGGCGATGCCGATGCGGGCGGTCGTGGTCGAGACGATCAACGGCGACCCCGCCGCGGCGAGCCCCTATCGCGGTGTCTTCGACGCGCTCTTTCACACCGTGCGCGACGCGGGATCGCTTCGGCTGATGAGAAGGTACTGAAGCGACAGGTTTCACCGGTGTCGCCGGCCGCGCCGCGGGCCGCCGCCGGTCAGACCGCGGGAGGAGCCGCCGTCCAAAGCGGGTCTGGCCTGAAGACAAGAGTGGTATCGGCGAAGAGTGCTGCTAAGGGGACAAGCGGGCAGGTGGGGTCAACGGCTTCGGCCACGGTTGCGAACGCCAGAGACGAGGGTGCGTAATGGTGCGGTCGAAGGCGAGAGATGCATGCCTGGAGGCGGACGAGGCCAGGCCCGTTGTCGGAGCGATCGGGAATCCGATCACTCACGGGCGGGTCGCGTCCCACTGCCGGATCTCGGTCCAGTGCGCTACCGATTACCCGGTGCGCTCCTTCGACCTCGACCGGACGACGATCGAGACGTGCCTACGGAAAGCCGGAACGCAAACATAGGTCTCGAAGCCCACCAAGCTGTCGCCGCGGACCTCATTCGCGACGGGTCCCCACACGGAGGGGTCACTTCTCCCAGAACTTCCACCACGGCTTCTCGGAGGCGCCGCCGCCGTGGCCCGCGGCCGGGCCGGCGACGCGGCCGCTGCTGTCGCCCTTGAGGAGGCGGACGAGGAACGGCGGCGGGGCGCCCTTCTCGTGGGCGTACGAGAGCGCCCGCTTGCCCAGCACGTCGGACGAGGCAGGGTCGGCGCCGGCGTCGATGAGCGCCTTCGCCGCGTTGATGTTCCACGAGCGCGCGGCCTGCATCAGGGCCGTCGTCCCCCAGCGGTTGGCCGCGTTCGCGTTGGCGCCGCTCTTGAGGAGCAGCTCCACGTTCGGAGCAACGCCGGTGCGGGCGGCGATCATCAGCGCCGAGTGGCCTTCCTCGTCGGTCGCGTTGACGTTGGCGCCGCGCATCACGAGGAACCGCACGACCTCCTGGTGGCGCATCGCGGTGGCGAGCAGAAGGGGGTTCATCCCGATCTTGTTCCGGGCCTCGATCTCCGAGCCGGCGTCGAGCAGGAGCTTCACGGCCGTGAGCTGGCCGGCGGCGGCCGCGATCATGAGCAACGTGTTGCCCTCGTCGTCGCGCTCGCTGAGGTTGATCCCGCCCTTGAGGAGACCCTGCATCTCCTGCACGCTGCCGCGCTGAACGGCCTCGATCACCGTCGCGTCCACCGGTCGCTCCCCCGCGGTTCCCCGGCCGACCTCCGGCCGGGGGTTCCATGCTCCACTCTCGATCAACACGCCCGGCGGTCCCGACACTCCGACAGCGCCGCGCCGCCTGCCGAGAGCGTGGGCCCGTTGGGTGCAAGCATAGCGAGCCGTCAGCGCCGTGACAACCGGCCCAGGATGCGCCGTCGGGCGGTCCCGCCTCGCCGGCTCGTCTGTGGGGTGGGTCGTCAGGCTGTGCCCAGGACTCTCGGGTTCGCCGGCTCGGTGAGACGGCCGAGGATCTGGGAGGTCTGCCCGAGGTCCACCCCGGCGTTCGGGTCCGGGTTGGAGTCCGTGGGGCCGTCTCTGTAGACCGTGAGCTGCCGCACGTGCGAGACCGACCGGATCACGAGGTCCATCGGGATCTGCACCCGGAAGTGCCCGTACGACCCGCACACCGTGGACCGGTGTGTGCCGTCTGGGTCCCGGGTGAGGTTCGGCCGGCGCTCCGCGGTTGGGCCGATCGCAAGGTGCAGGCGACGGGAGGGGCGGAACGTAGCCGGAGGCTGCGTGGGCACCCGATCCGCCGAGTGCAACGGCGGGCTGGTCGCGGCTCTGCCGCGGCGAGCGAGGGGCACACGGGCGCGATGGCGACCGGGTGGGTGGAGGAGCGGCCGCAGAACCGCCGCCCGGACAAACGGCCCGCTATGGGCTCCGCTCCTAGAGGCCGAGGGCGCGGCGGACCATCGGCGCCGTCACCCGCAACCGCTTCCGGCCGCCGTCGGAGTCCGCGAGCTCCCCGGAGCCCCACGGGTCGAACTCGATCGGGTTGATGATCTTGGAGAAGATGGTGCGGAGGGCGCGCGCCCCGGTCCGCGAGTGCTTCTCGGCCTGCTCCGAGACGAGCGTCGCGGCGAGGTCCTCGATCTCCAGCTCGATCCCCATCACGTCCAGGTACCGCTTCGAGCGGACGAACGGCGAGTCGTAGGCGTTGAGGAGGATGCTCTTGAGAGAGTCGACGCCGAGCTCGGCGAGCAGCACGACGGTGTCGAGGCGGGCGATGAACTGCGGCACCATCCCGTAGGTGAAGAGGTCCTCGATCTTGAAGTAGTCCGCGAGCGAGAAGCGCACCTCGATCGTGACCTGCCCGTCGGCGTTGCGGACGGCGACCGAGCGGAGCGACTCGCCGCTGCCGGGGTTGGTGACGCGCGTGAACACCTGGTCGTACAGCCCCTCGAACGCGCCGCCGCAGATGAACATCATCCCCTTGGTGTCGATCTCGACGGTGGCCGGCCTGTCCTCGCCGTCCACCAGCACGTGGGTCTTGAGCGGGATCCGCTCGCCCTCCATGAGCGTCAGGATCCCCTGCTGGAGCGCGACTCCGATCGCGTTGGGCTTCCCCGCCAGGATCGAGGACATCTTGTCGATCTCGTCCACGCAGATCGTGGCGCGCTCCATCGTCTCCTTGAGCTCGGCGGCCGTCGGAGGGTGGCCGATCACCGAGCGCGCCCTCTGCTCGACCGCCGCGAGGAGGCGCTCCGGCCGGAACTCCATCCGGTCGGAGTCCACCAGCAGGTTGGCGTTGACGAGCGCCACGACCCGGAACGGCGCGTACTCCGGCACGTCGTTGTAGAGGCGCTGGATGTTGTTCATGATCGTCGTCTTGCCCGTGCCGGAGTTGCCGATCAGGATGATGTTCCCCGGGACCTTGCCGGTGGTGTGCTTGTAGATCGCCACCGACACGAACCTGAGCGCGGGGTCCTGCCCGAGCACGCCCCTCTTGAGCTCCTCGAGGATCTGCGGCGGGGTGATGCTCTCGATCGGCCGCATCCCGCCGGCCGCCGCCGGCCCTTTGCCGTCCTTGCTCGTCGCCTGCTCCCTGCCCAATGTTCCCCCTCTTCACCGACTACGGGCGTCGCCGAGCTCACGTTGGGAGGCCCGCCGCCGGGGCACTATTCTGCCAGATTCCCCGGAGCCGGGGTGAACGGCGTCGGCCGCGGAGGGGGCGAGGTCGGTCACGTCCCTCGCCGGGAGCGCGGGTACAGCGGCTCTCCGGACGCCGCGAGCTTCTCGAGCCACATCTCCTTGAGGACCCGGAGATCCTCGGCCGGGTCGTAGCCGGGCTCATCGCGCGGCTCCAACCGATCCAGCACCTCGAACACGAACGCACCGGCCCCCAGCTCTCGCCAGTCGCTCTGCAGCTCGCGGTCCGGGTGCGACCCGTGCTCGAGCTGAAACCGCTGGCGGTTGAGCATTCCGGGGAGGTTGACCGTGGAGCCGATCAACGACCTCCCGCGCGCGGTGTTGCGGATGCGGAATATCCCCGCGGGCTGCCGCGTCTCCTTGTACTCCCGGATACGCGCTCTGCGGTCGATCTCCCTCATGCCAGGTCTCCCGGACTGATGCGGCCAGCACGGCGCCGATCGCGGCGCGTCAGCGGCCCGCGTACGCACGCTCGAGCGCCGCGATTTCGAGCCTCGTCATCCGCATCATAGCGGAGAACACGCGCTGCGGCGGATGACGGTCGGCCGCGTGCAGCATCGCGATCAGCGCCCGCGGCACCACCTGCCACGACACGCCGAAACGGCCGGTGAGCCACCCGCACTGGCCCGGCTGGCCGCGGTCGCAGAGCGCGCGCCACAGCCGGTCGACCTCGTCCCGCGTGTCGCACTACGCCGTGAGGGACATCGTCGGCGTGAACTGGAACTCCGGCCCGTCGTCGAGCGCGAGGTACTCGGTCCCGTCGAGCTCGAAGCGGACGGTCAGCACCGAGCCTGCCGGCCGGGGGGCCCCCCTCCAGGAAGTGGCTCGTCTGGGTGATCCGCGAGTTCGGGACCAAGCTCACGTAGAGCTCGGCTGCCTCATGGGCCTGGCCGTCGAGCCACAGGCACGTGCTCGTCCGCTGCATCGTCGGCGCTCGCCGGTCCGCCGCGCCGGGGGCTGGCGGTCCGCCCTCCCGAACGTGCGCCGGCCCGGGGTTATGCGCGTCCCGCTCGCGCGGCGGCCCCGAGGAGCACGGGGCCGATGAGGCAGAGAGTCGGACGGAGGCGCGCGCCTCGGACGGATCTCACGCCCGGGCGAGGGCGGCCCGGTCTCGCCGGAGTGCCGACGCCATCCAGTGCTGGTTGTCGCGTCGCAAGTGGAGTCCGCAACGGCCCGGCCGCCGCGGCGCGGCCAACTAGGGGAGGTCCTCTTCGCCGAGCCCGAAGTAGTGGCCGATCTCGTGCACGACGGTGTCCTGGATCTCGCGGATGAGGTCGTTGCGGTCCGAGCACTCGTCGAGGAGGGGGCGGCGGTAGATCACGATCCGGTCCGGCAGCACGTTGCCGTACGCACCTCCGCGGTCGGTGAGCGCCATCCCCTGGTAGAGGCCGAACAGCGTTTCGGTCTCGGGGTCGAGCCCGGCGTCGGCGAGCTCCTCGTCGGTCGGGTCGTCCTCGACGACCACCGCGACGTTCTCGAGGTACGCGGCGACCTCCTCGGGCAGTCCGTCGAGCGCCCTCGCCACGACGCGCTCGAACTCCTCGCGGCTCATCCGCATCATCCGGGGTATGATACGCGGTGTTGTCCGCGGCCGCGGGAGGAACGATGCAACGTGCGATCTCGGCGCTCGGCCTCGTCGTGTTCGTCGGTATCGCCTGGGCGTTCTCGAGAGACCGGAAGGCGGTGCGCTGGCGGACGGTCCTGTGGGGGCTCGGCCTCCAGGTTGCGCTCGCTGCGATCGTGATCCGCACGCCGTGGGGGTACTCGGCGTTCAACTTCCTGGGCAACCTCGCGAAGAAGTTCCTCGACTTCTCGGACGCAGGGGCCAGTTTCGTGTTCGGGGAGAAGTTCACCGACCACTTCTTCGCGTTCAAGGTGCTCCCGACGATCATCTTCGTCTCGTCGGTCACGACGCTCCTCTACTACTACGGGATCCTCCAGCGGATCGTGCAGGGGATCGCGTGGCTGATGATGAAGACCATGGGCACGTCCGGGGCCGAGTCGCTGTGCGACGCGAATGTCTTCGTTGGCCAGACCGAGGCGCCGCTCATGATCCGGCCGTACCTCGCCGGGCTCACCCAGTCGGAGCTCCACGCGATCATGGTCGGCGGGTTCGCGCACATGGCCGCGGGCGTGATCGTCGTGTACATCTCGTTCGGGGTTCCGGCGGTGCACTTGATCGCCGCGGCGGTGATGGCCGCGCCCGGCGCGCTCGCGATCGGGAAGCTGCTGTTCCCGGAGGACGGCGAGCCCCAGACGCGCGGCACCGTGCGCGCCCACGTCGAGCGGCCGTGGGTCAACGGCGTGGACGCGGCCGCGTCGGGCGCCTCGGACGGCATGAAGCTGTGCCTCAACGTGGGAGCGATGCTGATCGCGTTTCTCGCGCTCCTGGCGCTGGTCAACGCCCTGCTCGGCTGGGCCGGAGCGGCCGCCGGGATGCCGCAGCTCTCGCTCGAGTGGCTGTTCGCCCGCGTGTTCGCGCCGGTGGCGTGGCTGATCGGGATCCCGTGGAGCGACTGCGGCGCGGTCGGCGTGCTACTTGGGAAGAAGACCGCGCTCAACGAGTTCATCGCGTACCTCGACATGAAGACGATGCTGGACAACGCGAAGCTCGTCGCGTCGGGCGCCAAGGCGGCGGGTTCGGTGAGCGTGCTCTCGGAGCGCGCGACCGTGCTGGCGACGTACGCGCTCGCGGGGTTCGCCAACATCAGCTCGATCGGGATCCAGATCGGCGGGATCGGGGGGCTCGCCCCGAACCGCCAGCACGACCTGGCGAGGCTCGGCGTGCGGGCCCTCGTGGCCGGAGCGCTGACCAACTTCGTGAGCGCGTGCATCGCGGGCATGCTGTGGTGAGATCGGAGTCGTCAATGCGAGTGATCGGACCGCTTCTCGTCGCCACGACGTTCGCCGTCGGCTGCTCGATGCAGGACACGACCACGCCGGTCCCCCAGCCGGATAGCCTCATCCTTGGCCGGATCGCGGCGATCAGGGACGCGGCGGAACCGGGCGTGCGTGAGGTCGAGATCAACGAGGGGCTCCCGGAGTCGATGCAGGGAGCGATGCGCCGAGAGGGGAAGAGCGTCCCCCAGCTCGACAAGGACATCACGGTGAAGGTCCGCGTGACCCCCGACACGGTGTGCATCGACGGCCTGCGCGCCGGCGACCTGGACGACTTCCGGGTCGGGCAGGAGGTGGCGGCGAACCCCGTTCCGGGAACGACCGCGATGGTCGGCACCAAGCTGCTCCTCGCCGACGCCGCGGAGCTGTACCTGTTCTCGGCGTACCAGGTCCGGTTTCTGCCGAAGTCGCTGGACGCCATCCCCGTGGAGGTCACCACGCCGGACGACCCGAAGAAGATCAACTCGGCAGGCCTGGAGATCACGCCGATCCCGGTGCACGGCGGTCGGGTCGTCTATTTCGCAGCCGGGCTCCTCCCCGGCCTCGCGCTCAAGGGTGGCGACGCCCCGCCGTGGGGAGCGGTGCGCGCGGGGATGCGCGACGCGTCCGGCGGCCTGGCGCCGTGGGTCGTCGGCGGGTGCAGGCCCTACCGCGTCGTCTGGGCGAACGGCGCCTGGGAGGCGCCCGTCCCGGTCGAATTCAAGGGCCTGGCCCCCGACGCCCGTGCGCGAATCACCTGGATGAACGACGACGAGACCTCGTGCCTCCTCGAGGTGATGCAGGCGACCGGTGAGCGCCAGCTGGTGGCGGCGCGCCGCCCGACCGCCCAGGCGCCCTGGGGCCCGCTCGAGAAGCTCGACGTGCCCGGCGGTCCCAGCGTCGGCGACGGCCAGCGCTTCGGGACGCACCTCGGGGCGCTCGTGTGGACCGTCTACGACAGCTCCGGCAGCGACCTCTGGCTGTCGATGGAGGGGAAGCCGGGGCAGCCGCTGGAGCCGCGCATCAACACGATGGGGCCCGAGTACGCCCCGCGCGTGGGCCGGAGGCAGAGCCTCTTCTTCTGTCGGGGCGACCGGCAGCTCGAGTTCGTGGGCGGCGTCGTGCAGGAGGTTCGCCTCCCCGGCAAGCAGCGCCACCCGCTGCTTGAGGCGGTGCCCGCGCGGGAGGGGTCTCTGCTCTTCTTCCGCGAGCCGCGCTACACCCCGGGTGTGCTGGACTGGGACATCGCCGTCGCGCCGCGCGCGGGCTCGGGGTGGGGACGGCCTGTCCTGCTCGACGAGTGGAAACCCGAGTAGCAAGAAACCGTGGGTGGTGGGTCGTGGATCGTGGATCGGGCCGAACGTGGCCTCACTTCGATCGGAGGGCGTCGTACCTAGCCACCCACGAACCACGGACCACGAACCACAGCTTCAGTCGTTCTTCACCGACCACAGGTCCTTGACGGCGGGGTGATCCCACGGGATCCGGTACTCGTCCGGGTCGTCGAGGTCGAAGCAGCGGCTGACGACGTAGAACAAGCCGCACGGGAGCGTCAGCGGCCGGTAGCCGTGGGCCACGCCCGGGGGGACCTTGACCCATGCGTCGCGTCCCTCGCCCAGGACGAGGACCTGGGCGACGCCGGACGTCGGTGAGTCGCGCCGAACGTCGAGCATCACCATCTTGAGCTTGTACGGCGGCGGGCACAGCCAGACGTCGCTCTGCTTGAGATGGTAGTGCAGGCCCTTGACGTGATCCGCGACGGTCACGAGGCTGAAGTTGAGCTGAGCGACCTCCACGTCCTTGAAGAACGACGCGAGGTGCTCGCTGCCGGAGTGGGTGGCACGGTTGCGGTAGATCTCGAGGAAGAGCCCGCGGTCGTCGACGTGGCGCTGGAGCGGCAGGGTCTCCACCCCGGCGATCGCGCCGGCGTTCCCGTATCTCTTCCTCCCGCCCGCGAAACCGTCGAGGATGTCGCCTGCGGTCAGCTCCATCGCTCCTCCCGTGCGTGCAAGGCTATCATATGCGCTTCGCCGGTGAAGAGTTAAGAGTTCAGAGTTGAGAGTTGAGAGTTCAAGACGGCGACGCCCGACGATCGGGCGCTCTGTCGTCGCTCAACTCTTCGTTCTTAACTCTGACCTCGCAACTCTTAGCTCTGAACTGTGCGTCGACCTACGCGCCGACGGAGTCGCAGGCACGGCGGATCGCGAGCGCCTGGATCAGGAGCGTCCGGAACTCCTGCGGCGAGAGCTGCGTCGAGGCGTCGGAGAGCGCGTGCGGCGGGTCGTCGTGCACCTCGACGAACAGCGCGTCCACGCCCGCGGCCACGGCGCCCCTCGCGAGGTCGAGGGCGAACTCCCGCGCACCCCCCGTCGAGTCGCCGAGGCCGCCGGGAAGCTGGAGCGAGTGGGTGACGTCGAAGACGACGGGGGCGAAGCGCCGCATGACCGCCAGCGACCTGAGGTCGACCACGAGGTTGTTGTACCCGAACGAGCTGCCGCGCTCCGTCAGCGTCACGGCGCGGTTGCCGGTGGACCGGACCTTCTCCGCGACGTTCCCCATGTCGTGGGGCGCCATGAACTGCCCCTTCTTGACGTTCACCGGCCTTCCGGTGCGGCCGCACGCGAGGAGCAGGTCGGTCTGGCGGCAGAGGAACGCCGGCACCTGGAGCACGTCCGCGACGGCTGCCGCCTCGGCCGCCTGGGCCGGCTCGTGCACGTCGGTGAGGATCGGAAGCCCGGTGGCCCGCTTCACCTCGGCAAGTGCCGCCAGACCGTCGGCGAGGCCGGGGCCGCGGTAGCTGGCCAGCGAGGACCGGTTCGCCTTGTCGAACGAGGCCTTGAACAGAAGCGGCGCGCCGAGCTCCGCCGCGATCGCCTTCAACACGGTCGCGACGCGAAGCACGTGGGCCGGCGACTCGATGACGCACGGTCCGGCGATGAAGGCGAGAGGGCACCGGGGGCCGACCGCGATTCCGGGCGCCAGAGTGACCGGGGCAGGCATCTCACTCACCGCTCTTCGCCTCCGTGGGTTCGACCGCGTCGGAAGGAGGCAACGCCGCCGCGATCTCGGCGGCAACGCGTTTCGCCTGGTGCTCGAGCGAGGCGCGCACGAACGCCACGAACAGCGGGTGGGGCGCGAACGGCTTCGACTTCAGCTCCGGGTGGAACTGGCACGCCACGAACCAGGGGTGGTCGGGCACCTCGATCATCTCGACGAAGATCCGGTCGGGCGAGCGCCCGGTCACCTGCATCCCGTGCTGCTCGAGGATCGACACGTAGTCCTGGTTCACCTCGTAGCGGTGGCGGTGCCGCTCCCAGACGGTGTCGGCCCCGTACGCCTCCCAGGCGCGCGACCCCGGCTTGAGCTGGCACGGGTACTTCCCCAGCCGCATCGTGCCGCCCATCGCGTCCACGCCCAGCAGCTCCCGCATCTTGTAGATCACCTTGTACGGCGGATCCTGCGCGAACTCGGAGGAGTTGGCGCGGTCGAGGTGGCATGCGTTGCGGGCGAACTCGATCACCGCGGTCTGCAGCCCGAGGCAGATCCCCAGGAACGGGATCTTGTGGCCGCGCGCGAACTCGATCGCCTTGATCATCCCCTCGATACCGCGCTTGCCGAACCCCCCGGGGACCAGGATCCCGTCGACCGAGAAGATCTCCTCGACGTACGCCTCCTCCTCGAGCTTCTCGGAGTCGATGAACACGAGCTCGACCTTGGAGTCGTTGGCGATCCCGCCGTGGGCGAGCGCCTCGTTCAGGGACTTGTAGCTGTCCACGAGGTTGACGTACTTGCCGACGATCCCGATCCGGGTGCGCTTGGCGGGGTTGCGGAGCCGGTCCACGATCGTCTGCCACTTCGAGAGGTCGCGCTGGCCGCCGGGGAGGTTGAGCATCGAGAGGAGCAGGCCGTCGAGGTCCTCGGCCGCCAACCGGAGCGGCACCTCGTAGATCGTGTCGGCCGTGCGCGCCGGGATCACGGCCTTCTCCTCGACGTTGCAGAAGAGCGCGATCTTCCGGCGCATCTCCTCGGGAAGGTGACGGTCCACCCGGCACACCAGCACGTCCGGCTGGATCCCGATCGAGAGCAGCTCCTTGACCGAGTGCTGCGTGGGCTTGGTCTTGAGCTCGTTGGTCGCGTTGAGGTACGGGACCAGCGTGACGTGGACGTTGACCGCGTTGCCGCGGCCCGCGTCCTGGCGGAACTGGCGGATCGCCTCGAGGAACGGCAGCGACTCGATGTCGCCTACGGTGCCGCCGATCTCGACGATCACGACGTCGCAGTCGTCGGCGACGTCGCGGATCGCGGCCTTGATCTCGTCCGTGATGTGCGGGATCACCTGGACGGTCGAGCCCAGGAAGTCGCCGCGCCGCTCCTTCTCGATCACCGACTGGTAGACGCGGCCGGTGGTGATGTTGTTCTTCCGCGACGTGGCCATGTTGGTGAACCGCTCGTAGTGCCCGAGATCGAGATCGGTTTCCGCGCCGTCGTCGGTGACGTAGACCTCGCCGTGCTGGAACGGGGACATCGTCCCGGGGTCGACGTTGATGTAGGGGTCGCACTTCATCAACGTGACCTTCAGGCCGTGCGACTCGAACAGCGCGCCGATCGATGCCGCCGTGATCCCCTTGCCGAGCGACGAGACGACGCCTCCGGTGACGAACACGTACTTCGTTGCCATCAACCACCGCCTTTCATCGAGACAGGGATCAGCGCACAGCACTCAGGGCGAAGACCGGGGGTCAGCGGGCAGGGGGCAGGGGTCAGAAACGGGGCCGCAGTCGGCACGACGCCGACCCGAAGGGGAGACAGCAGTCTGGGGCACTCGACGGTCATCGTCCTCCCCCCGACCCCTGACCCCTGATCCCTGGCCTCTGCCGCGCGAGCGCGGCGAGCGCGAGCTCCGCGCGGGGCACGTCGGCCGGCACGTCGACCGCGATGGAGTCCTCCTCGGTGTCGAGCACCTGGACCGCCATCCCGTGGGCCAGCGCCCGGAGCTGCTCGAGCCCCTCGGCGCGCTCGATCTCGGCCTCGGGCCACGACGTGAACGCGAGGAGCGCGTCCTTCTGGAACCCGTACAGCCCGACGTGGCGCCGAACGGGCGCCGCGCCGGGGTTGCGCGGGTAGGGGATCGGGGCCCGCGAGAAGTAGAGGGCCCGGCCGCGGAGGTCGCACACGACCTTCACGACGTTCGGATTGTCGAGGTCGCCCGCCGTTCCGGGGAGCGCCAGGGTCGCCATTGCAACGTCCCTGTGAGCCGCGAGGAACTCGGCGAGGCGCCTGAGGTTCGAGGGCGGGAGCGCAGGCTCGTCCCCCTGGACGTTGAGCACCACGCCGGCGGGCTCGTCCCTGACCGCCAGCGCCACCCTGTCGGTCCCGCTCGAGCACGCCCCGGTCATGACCGCGCGCGCCCCGGCCTCGGCGGCGGCGCGCGCGATGCGCTCGTCATCGGTGGCGACGAGCACCTCGTCGAAGCAACCAGCCTCGCGCGCCCGCTCCACGACGTGCGCGACCATCGGCCTGCCGGCGATCGTCGCGAGGGGTTTACCGGGGAAGCGGGTGGAGGAGTAGCGCGCCGGAATCACGGCAAGGACGCGGTTCCTGTCCATCCTGTGGCGGCACTCTAAGCCATCGCCGGGAACGTGTCAAACCTCAACGGCGGGCGGGGTTGGTACACTGCGCGCGTGACCGCGCTCGGCAGGCGAGGAGGGTTTCTGTGGCTGGCGGCCGTCGTCGGCTCGGCCCTCGCGGCGTACGCCGTCAACGGGTTCTGGCAGCGCGAGCTGTCGCACCTCACGGGTCCTGCCCAGTGGATCTGGGTCACCGACCAGCTCGAGGAGCTGCACCCCCAGGCGGCGCTCTTCGTGGCCGCCCTGGACCTCGACCGGCCGCCCCCGTCGGCGCTCCTCAAGGTGTGCGGGGACCGCGAGTACATCGTGTACGTCAACGGCACCCCCGCGGCGTGCGGGTGGAGCCGGCCCGGCTTCAGGCTCGACCTGTACGACATCGCCCATCTCCTCCGGCAGGGCAGCAACGTCGTCGCGGCGGAGGTGAGGTCGCCAACGCCGGCCGGCGGCCTCCTCCTGTCGCTCGACGTCGAGGGCGTCGGGAGGAACGTCCTGACGAGCGGGCCGGCGTTCGTCGCGCGGCCGAGGTTCTCCCTCGCCGCGCACGCGCCGCTCGACACGGCGGCACCGGTGAGGTGGGGCTCGCCGCCCCGCTTCCCGTGGGGGTACCCGAAGCCGCTCTCGCACCCACGGACGCTCGACGAGGTCGTGGTGGAGGACGCCCTCCGGATCGACGCTGCGGCGATCCGAGCGCTCCCGGCCGGCGGGTGGGCGATCTCCCTCCCGCACCCGGTGTTCGGCTACCTCTGGCTCGAGTTCGCCGGCGACGAGCAGGCGTTCGTCACGACCACTGACCACGCCGGGGAGGACGACCCGAAGTGGCTGCGGGACCAGGCTCACCCCGCGATCAGGCTCACCGGCCAGCGACGGTGGTTGGAGCCCGAGCCGGCGACGATCGCGACGGTCTACGTGTTCGGCCTGGCGCGGCCGGTCGGGGCCGAGATCTGGCCCGTGAGCGAGGACGTCAGCTCAACTGCTCCAGGAGTTGTCCAAGGGAGTTACGGGCCCGTGCCACGTACTCGTTGGACGACTCGAACCCGCCCAGAATGAGCACCCTGCGGAAGCAGTTCAGCGCCCCCTGCGCGTCCTGGAAGTAGCGCCACGCGAGGTGCCCCTTCCACAGCCACGCCTCGAGGTTGCGCGGGTCTTCGGCCAGGAGCTTGTCGCAAAAGTGATCGGCGAAGCGCCACCGGCCTTCGCCGAGCGCCCGGACGATCTGGGTGCGGAACGCCGATACGAGGACATTGCTGGTACGGGCGTCGTCCTCCCGCCCTACCACCTGCCGCAAGATCGCTGCCACCATATTCAATGGACAATCTAACACCCGAATTGTCAATTGGCAAGGGCCGCACACGGGTACCCGGTCACGTCCGGACCTGATGCCCACGAGCCGGACTCCGACCGGCGTGCTGTGTGGCGCCGGTCGGAACAGAGAAAGGTGCCGACCGAGCGGCGGACGGGATCGGTGCGGCCTGCAAAGTCGCGGGTCCGGTGGCCGCCCGTGGCCGGGCGGGACCGGTCGGTTCAGGACTCGCGTTCGAGGACGAAGCGGGGTGCGGCCGCGAGGGCCGCGGTCTCGGGCCCCGGGGGCAGCGTGTCGAGCGCCCCGACGGCTCGGCTCCCGAAGTCGTCGGCGACGCGCCGCGCCTCGTCGACGGCGCCGTGTCGCTCGAGCAAGTCGCGCAGGCCGTCCGGAGCGGCGTCGCCGAGCTCGCCGGTGACGAGGACGCGCTCGACCGTCGCCCGCTCGGCTCCGCTCAGGTGGGGGAGCGCGAGGATGAACGGCAGCGTGAGCTTGCCCTCCCTCAGGTCGGAGAACACCGGCTTGCCCAGTCGTTGCTGCGAGCCGACGATGTCGAGGATGTCGTCCACGATCTGGAAGCACATCCCGATGTTGCGGCCGTACTCGTCGAGGGCGCGGCGATGTCGGGCGTACTCCGGTGCGAAGTGCGTCGGGAGAGAACACGCCGCCGCGAACAGCTCCGCGGTCTTCCGGCGGGTGATCTCGAGGTACTGTTCACGCGTGAGGTCGCTGGTGCGCTGCAGCCTCAGACCCAGGATCTCGCCCTCGATCATCTGCGTCGTGGCGAACGACAGCGTCTGCATTGCGGGGATGTCGGCGATCTCGAGGGCCAGCTCGATCGCGCGTAGGTAGAGCCAGTCTCCCAGGAGCACGGTGAGCTGGTTCCCCCACCTGTGGTTCGCGGTGGCGCGGCCGCGGCGAACCGTCGCGCTGTCGATGATGTCGTCGTGGACCAGCGACGCGGTGTGGATCATCTCGACGATCGCGCCGTAGCGGATGTCGAGGTCGCCGCCGTCGTAGCCGAGGAGCCGCGAGATGGCGAGGAGGATCGCGGGCCTCAGGCGCTTCCCGCCGGCCTCGAGGACGTACGCGCCCGCCTCCGGCACCGGCTGCGGGCCCGCGTCGAGCTGCCGCGCGATGAACCGCTCGACGAGCTCGAGTTGCGGTCTGACGAGCTCGAAGCTCGCAGCCAGCGAGCTGGCGTGCGGACCCGGTGCCGGCTTCGGTGCCCTCAGGGCGTCCCCCTCCAACCGCCGTGGGCGGCGCCGACTATCGTAGCTGCAACCCGGGCCAGTGTCATCACTGCTCGGGCGCGCACGGCGAAGACCCGGGCAGCGACGGCCGGAAGAACGACGGCGGCGGCGCTCCCCTGGCGCTCCAGCCGCTGAACGTGAAGTGGTTGCGGTCGCCGCTCGCGTCGCGAACGGTCACGGAGGCTGGCAGCCCGTCCGGGCCGATCGTGATCGAGATCTCGGCGAGCTCGGGGGTCGGCTCCCGCGGGACCAGGCGGATCTCCTGCCCCTCCGACCGCACGACGAACGCCCGCCTCGCCGCTGTGGGGTCGAGTGCCGCCGCGAGGGGCAGCCGCCCCCAGGCCCCGGCGTCGAGGCGGACCGCGTCGCACGAGGCGGCGCCCGGGTCCACCAGACGTCCGACCGAGCCGTCGCTCGCGAACACCCGCGGGGCGCCCGACGTGTAGTCGAAGCGGAGCTGAGCCGGGGGCGCGAGCGTCACGTGGCCGGACTCCGTGGTCCCGGTGTCGAACCCCTCGGGCGTGTATCGCTGGACGAACTCGGCCTGCCACCCCGCGGCCCGGCCGAGCGCCGCGGAGAGGTGGTCGAGCGCGTCGGGGTCCGGGGCGGCGGCGAGGGCGAGCAGGAGCACGAGGTCGATCATCGCGCCCTCAGTGCCGGAAGTGCCGCCGGCCCGTGAACACCATGGCGACGCCCAGCCGGTCCGCGGCCGCGACGACGTCGGCGTCGCGCACCGAGCCGCCGGGCTGCGCCACGGCGGTCACCCCTGCGGCGGCGAGGGCCTCGACGCCGTCGGCGAACGGAAAGAACGCGTCGGACCCGGCGGCTGTGCCGGCCGTCGAGAGGCCCGCGGCACGGGCCTTCTCCACGGCGATCCGGCACGAGTCCACGCGGCTCGGCTGGCCGGCGCCGATCCCCACCGTCGCATCCGCGCCGGCGACCACCACCGCGTTCGACGGCGCGTGCTTGGCGACCCTCCACGCGAGCCGGAGCGCCCGCGACTCGAGCTCGCTCGGTCCCCGCGCCGTGACGGTCTTCCACTCCTCGTCCCAGCCGACGTCCGCGCCCTGGACGAGGAGACCCCCGTCGATCACCCGGAGGCGGGGGGCGGGGGATGCCGGTTGAGGCGCCAGCAGGACGCGGAGGTTCTTCTTGGCGGCAAACAGGCGGCGCGCCTCGGCGTCGGCGGCCGGCGCGATCACGACCTCGGCGAAGAGCTTCGCGATCTCCTCCGCCGCGGGGCCGTCGATCGGGAGCGTGGACGCGATCACGCCGCCGAACGCCGACACCGGATCGCACGCGAGCGCCCGAGCGTACGCAAGCCTCGGGCTCTCCCCAAGGCCGACGCCGCACGGTCCGCCGTGCTTGACGATCGCCACGCCCGTCCCGGGAAGGTCGTGCACGAGGCGCCACGCTGCGTCCGCGTCCATGAGGTTGTTGTAGGAGAGCTCCTTCCCCTGGAGCTGCTCGAACGCGGCGAGACCTCTCGCGTCGGCCGGCCGGGCGAACACCGCCGCCTGGTGCGGGTTCTCGCCGTACCGGAGCGGTACCTCGACGGCCGCGAGCCACGGCGCCAACGCGTCCATCAGCAGGCTGGGCTCGAGCTGAAGGCGGCGCGGCAGCGTCTGGGCGATCGCCGCGTCGTACGCCGCGGTGTGGCGGAACGCCTTGACCGCCATGCGGCGGCGGAACGCCTCGGCGTCGACCCTGGTTCTCAAGGTTTCGAGCACGGCGTCGTAGTCGTCGGGGTCCACGACCACGGTGACGTGACGGTGGTTCTTGGCGGCGGCGCGCACGAGCGACGGACCCCCGATGTCGATGTTCTCGATCACGTCGGCCGCCGTCGCGCCCTCCCTCGCGGCGGTCGCCGCGAACGGGTAGAGGTTGACGGCAACCACGGAGATCGGCGCCACCCCCCAGCTCTCGAGGACGGCCCGGTGCTCGGGCTCGTCGAGGTCGGCGAGGATGCCGGCGAAGATCTTCGGGTGGAGCGTCTTCACCCGGCCGCCGAGCGCCTCCGGGGTGCCGGTCAGCTCGCTGACCTCGCGGACCTCGATCCCTGCGTCGCGCAGCGCCCGGGCCGTGCCGCCGGTCGAGACGATCTCGAAGCCGAGCGCAGCCAGGCCCCGGGCCAGCGCCTCAAGGCCGCGTTTGTCGGAAACCGAGAGTAGTGCGCGGGGCTTCACGGGGCTGGGGCTCTCCTTTCCAGACGAGGATTGTATCCTTCTGCTCGGGGAGTTCCGGCACCAGCCCGCCCGCGTGGAGCCACACCCACGACGCGAAGTTCGCGAAGTCGCTCGCGGCGTGGTTCAGGAACAGCGACACCGTCCCGAAGCTCGACGACCGGTCGTCGAGGCGCCGCCACGCCTGCGGGCCGCCGACGCGGTCGAGATCCTCCCTCACGAGCCCCTCGAGGATCTCGGCGTCGCGCCGCCGCACCGGCATGAACGTCCCTATCCCTTCGGCGCCGCCGGAGATCAGGCCTCGCGCCTGGCCGTAGAACACCAGGGGAACGCGCGGCGCCGCGGTCGGGAGGTACGTCGCGAACGACGCTGCGTACGCGTCGCCAGGCTGGGTCAGGAGGAACGGGGCGTCGAGGTCGGCGGCGAGGTGGGCGAGGACGCCGAGCCCGGCCACGACCTCCGGGAACGGGGCGCGCGCGCGGATCGCCGCCGCCAGCCGCTCGCACTGCGCCCGGATCGTGCCCTGCAGGCCGGGCCGTGCCCCCGGGACGTGGTACGCGCGCGGCCAGTTGGCGGCCGCCGCGGCCCCTGCGGCGAACTGGCGCTCGTGACGCTCCACCTGGCGCGCGAGATCCGGCGGGAGCCACGGCAGCGAGCGCCGTCCCACCTCGCGGTCGACATCGGCGGGGTGAGCGAGGCAGACGGCAGCGACGGCGGGGAGGAGCACCGACAGCACGCGGGGATTCTACGGGGCAAACGTCGGATCCGCCAGCGGTGCTACCGTGGCGCCGGTCCGGAGGTGACGATGGCGAGAGTCCTGCACGAGGCACGGGTCGGACGCGGAGCCGTTGCGGTCGTCGTCGGCGATCTCACGGAGGAGAGCACCGACGCGATCGTCAACGCAGCGAATTCCGCCCTGGCCCACGGCGGCGGGGTCGCCGGAGCGATCGTGCGGAGGGGCGGGGCGGAGATCCAGGCCGAGTCCACGGCCAAGGCTCCCGTCCCGGTCGGCGGAGCCGTCGCGACCGGAGCGGGCCGGCTCCCGTGCAGGTACGTGATCCACGCGGTCGGGCCGGTGTGGGGCGAGCGAGACGAGGAGGCCAAGCTCCGCCGCGCCGTCGGCAGCGCGCTCGCGAGGGCCGAGGAGTTGGGCCTGGCTTCCGTCGCGATGCCCGGCATCTCGACCGGGATCTTCGGCTACCCCAAGGCTGCCGGTTGCGCCGCGATCGTCGAGGAGGTGGCGCGCCACCTGCGCGCGCCGTCCGGCTCGGTGACGGCGGTTCGGCTGGTGAGCATCGACGAGGAGACCGCGTCCCATTTTCTGGCGGCGGTCGGGCGCCTGTGATACGATGACGCCCGCGCCCGCTCCGGGCGCTCACTCACGAGGGGGAAGTAATGGCAGACCTGGTCCAGCTGTGGAAAGCCCCTGAAGAGCCTCTCGATTGCCTCTACCTCGCTGCCGCCGAAGGGCTGAACCCTCTCGACGGCGTGGTCCTCCCCGGCGCAACCCAGAAGAGCATCGCCCATGCGGTTTCCGAGCTCGGCGTCCGCGGCCTGGACGGCGAGGTCCTCGTCACCGCCAGCCCGAGCCGCGACTTCCGCCGCATCGCGTGCTTCGGGATCGGCAAGGCGGAAGAGTTCACCGTCAGCTCCCTTCGCAAGTTCGCGCGCCGCGTCCTCGAGCAGGCGGGGCGCAACCGCGAGTACCAGATCGCCGTCGCGCTTCCCGTCGCCGCCCGCGACGTGGACCCGCAAGAGGCGCGGACCGTGGCGCTCGCCGAGCTGGCGCTGGCCGATTACCGCTTCGACCGGTTTCGCTCGCACCCGGACGAGTCCACCAAGGTCGACGGCGTCCACGTCGTCCCCGTCAAGGGCGAGGACGAGAAGTCCCTCCGCGTCCGGCTGGAGCGGGCGCGCCGCGTCGACTCACTCGTACGGCTCGCCCGCGACTGGGGGAACCGGCCCGGCAACGACCTGACGCCCGAGAGCTTCGCCCAGGAGGCGAGCGAGATGTTCGCCGGCTCGCCGGTGCGCGTGACCGTGATGGGCCGGAAGGAGCTCGAGAAGGACGGTCTGCGCGGGATCGTCGCCGTCGGCCAGGGTTCCGCCCAGGAGCCGAGACTGGTCCGCCTCGAGTACCGGGCGAAGAAGCCGCGCGCCTCGGTCGTGCTTGCCGGCAAGGGCGTCACGTTCGACGCCGGGGGGATCTCGCTGAAGCCCGCCGCCGAAATGGCCGACATGAAGCACGACATGGCCGGGGCGGCGGCGGTCGTGGCGGCGATGCGCGCCGTGGCCGAGGACGGTCCCGCTCTCAAGGTCGTCGGCCTCGTGCCCCTTGTCGAGAACCTGCCGTCCGGGACCGCCGTCAAGCCTGGCGACATCGTGACGATGTCGAACGGGACGACCGTCGAGGTCGACAACACCGATGCGGAGGGCAGGATCCTCCTCGCCGACGCGCTTGCCTACTCCGCCCGATTCCACCCCGACCTACTGATTGACCTGGCGACACTTACCGGTGCCTGCAAGATCGCCCTCGGCGCGGAGCTCGCAGGGTTGTTCGCGAACGACGACGGGCTCGCCCAGCAGCTCGAGCGGCTCGGCCACCGTACCGGGGACCGCGTTTGGCGGCTCCCGCTCCTCCCGGAGTACCGCGACCTCCTCCGCAGCGAGTGGGCCGACCTCAAGAACAGCACGGGAAAGTGGGGGTCGCTGCCGGCCTCGGCGGCGTTCCTCGCACGCTTCGTCCCCGACAAGGTGCGGTGGGCGCACCTGGACATCGCCGGCGTGTCCTACGTCCAGCGCGGCCGCAACGGCTTGCGCCCCGGCGCAACCGGCTTCGGCGTGCGCCTGCTCCTCGCGCTTCTGGACGAGGTGGCCGAGAAGGCATGACGACCTACTGGGTTCGCCCGGCGCGGCCGAGCGACTTCAAGGCCGTACGCGAGCTCGCACGGCGGGTCCGGCGGGAGTTCCACCTCTCGGTCCGGGGAGCGGAGCAGCCCGCCTCCGACAAGGGGAACGACCTGGTGTGGGTCGTCGAGGCCGGCCGCGGCGAGATCGTGGGGTGCTGCGGAGTGCGGGAAGGGGAGAGCGGCGTGTGGGAGCTCCACTCCCTGTTCCTCGCCCCCGACTGGCGTGGGTTCGGCCTCGGGAAGTCGCTCGTCGAGCGCGCGCTCAAGAGCGCCCAGGAGGGCGGCGCGCTCTCGGCGCTCTGCCGGGTACCGTCGGAGCTGGCGGAGGCCGCCGCGCTCCTGCGCGGGCTCGGGTTCCACGAGGACGGCACCGAGAGATCGCAGCTCCGGTTCGTGCGGACCCTGGGCCGCGTGAGCTGACGCTGTGTGCATCCTCCTGGCGGTGGCCGGCGCGCCCGGAGAGCTGTGGATCGCGGCCAACCGCGACGAGCGCCTGGACCGACCGTGGCGCTCTCCCGGGGTTCTCGCGGACGATCCGCCGGTGTTCGGAGGGCGCGACCTCGTCGGCGGCGGGAGCTGGCTCGCCGTCAACCTCGACGCCGGACTCGTCGTCGCCGTCACCAACGCGCGTCTCGGGTCCGCCGCGCGGGAGCGCTCGCGGGGCACCCTCGTCCTCGACCTCGCGCACGAGCGCTCGCTCGCGCACGCGGTGGCGCTGGCGTCCGAGCTCGACCTCGAGAGGTACGGTGAGTTCAACCTCCTCCTGGCCGACGCCGACGCACGGTGGCTGGCGACCAACGAGCCCGCCCCGCGGGTCGAGCGGGTCGACGCGGCCGTGCTCGCCGTCGGAAACGCGCCGCTCTCCGACCCCGGCGACCGGGTTCTCGCCGCCGGGCGACGCGCGGCCCAGATCTCCGGACTGACGGGCGACGCGCGTCTCGGGGCCCTCCAGAGGCTCCTGGCCGACCACGGCGGGCCGGATCCCCTGTGCCGGCACGGCGAGCGCTACGGCACCGTGTGCTCGTCGCTGGTCGTGCTGCGAGGCCGCGACGTCGCGACGTACCGGTTCGCGCCCGGCCGTCCATGCACGACCCCGTTCGAGACAGTCGCCCTGCCGGTGACGTAGGGGGCGACAGGTGAAAGGGTAGAGGGTAAACGGCAAACGGAAGACACGACACACCTCCGTGGCCCGAGCTTCGTCTTCCCTTTGTCGGTTGCCCTCTACCGTTTCCCTTCGTGCGTCACGCTTCCCGCCTGCGACGACTAGAATCGTGCCGTGGGACGCGTCGCCTGGTGGCTCTGGCTCGGCCTCGGCGTGATCGGCGCGAGCGTCGGGCTCGCGGCCGCGGGCGTCGACTGGGCCGGGCAGAACCTCACCCCGCTGTGCTGGACGGGGCTCATCGTCGCCGCCGACGGCGGCCTGGCCGGGCGGGGACGGTCGTGGTTTCGGACCGCGCCGGGCGAGCTCCTTCTGATGGCGGCGATCTCGATCCCCTCGTGGCTCCTGTACGAGCTCTACGACCGGCCCAGGTTCTGGCAGGCGGGGGGCCCCGAGCTCTGGTGGCACTACACCGGCCTGCCCCCGTGGCCGTGGCGAGGGGTCGGCTACGCCTGGTCGTTCGCCACGATCACGCCGGCGCTCCTGCTGCTCGCCCAGCTGATCGAGCCGGCGGCGGCCAGGCTCGTCGGGCGGGGCGCCGGCGGCCGCGTCCCGGCCGAGCTCGGCCTCGCGCTGGGCGCGGTCGGAGCGATCCTCGCGTTCGTGCCGCTCGCGTGGCCGTCCCCCGACTTCGCCGCCGACGTGTGGCTCGCGTGGCCGCTCGTTCTCGACCCCATCAACCACCGGATGGGCCGGCCGTCGCTGCTGGGAGATCTCGAGGCCGGGCGGCGCGCGCGCGTCGCCGCGCTCGTGGCGGCGGGGCTCGCGTGCGGGGTGCTGTGGGAGAGCTTCAACTGGGTCGCGAGCGCGCGCTGGCGCTACACCGTCCCGTTCGCCGGCTCGGTCAAGGTCTACGAGATGCCCGTGCTCGGCTTCCTCGGGTTCGTCCCGTTCGCTTTCGCGGTGTTCGCCCTCTACCACTTCCTCCGCGGCCTGCTGCCGGGCCGCGCGCCCGTCACCTAGCGGGGCTCTCGCCGCCGGGCTCGGTCGAGGCACGGTCGAGGATCCTTGCCAGCGCCACAGGCTCCTCGACGGGGAGCCGGCACGTCCCGCCCTCGCAAAGGTAGGCACGCGCGCGCCGCGGCCCGGCCGGCCCCCGGCCGGCGAGCGCCGGTACGGCCGCGGCCGCCGGGGCCGGCGCGGGGACCGTCGGCGTGACGGCGAGCGCGCACCCGGGGGGCCGGCGGCTCCACGCGACGGCGAGCAGCTCGCCCGTCGAACGCCACCCGGGGTCACCCGCGATCACGAGCGTCACGGGCGGCCTCCCGGCCGCCGCCGCGGCGTCGAGGAGCGTCAGGCACGCTTCGGGCGCCCGGCTCACCACCCCCGACTCCGCGGCGATCGCCCCGGCCGCCACCTCGCGCAGCGAGTCGTCCCCGGTGAGCGCCGCCAGGCGGAGCAGCGTGCCCGCGAGGACGCCGGCCGGCGACGGGGTGGCGCCGTCGTGGGGTGTGTGCGGCCGGAGCGGCAGCGCCGGCCCGTCATCTGCCGTGTCGAAGAGCTGGCCTGCCCCGGTCCGGTAGTGCGGCAGGCGCCGGTCCAACAAGGTGCCCGCTCTCTCGAGCCACTCGGGGTTCCCGTCCGCCTCGTAGAGCTGGACGAGCGCTGCCGCGACCCACGCGACGTCCTCGAGAGTCTCGACGCCGGACCGGGCTCCGTTCCGCCACGAGCGCGTCAGGCGCCCCTCGGGCGTCGCTCCGGCGAGCACGAAGCCGACGGCGACCCGGGCCGCCGCCAGGTACCTCTCCTCGTGGAGAGCCGCCCCGAGCCACGCGAGCGCCCACGCGGCCATCCCGTTCCAGGCGGCGAGGCGCTTGTCGTCGGTCGCCGGCGGCACCCTCCGCCCGCGAGCGGAGAGGAGGCCGCGACGAGCCTCGTCCAGCAGGACGGCGGCGGACTCTGTGGTGAGACCGAACTCGGCCGCGACCTCGGCGAGCGCCCGCACCGGGCGGAGGACGCTCGTCCCGGTCTCGAACGTGCCGGCCGGGCCGAGGTCGAGCAACCTGACGAGCAGATCGCCGTGGCGGGCCGGCAGCGCCGCGCGCACCTCGGCCTCCGACCAGACGAAGTACGCGCCCTCCCGTCCCTCGCTGTCGGCGTCCGTGGACGAGAAGAACCCGCCTTCCGGCCCGCGCATCTCGCGGAGGAGGTAGTCGGCGGTCTCGCGCGCCACCCGGACCCACTCCGGACGCCCGAGCGCGAGCCCGGCCTCGCCGTAGGCGCGCGCGAGCAGGGCGTTGTCGTACAGCATCTTCTCGAAGTGCGGCACGAGCCACTTCTCGTCGGTCGAGTAGCGGTGGAAGCCGCCGCCGAGCCAGTCGTACATCCCCCCGGCCGCCATCGCGTCGAGCGTCCGCTCGAGCATCCCGCGCGCGCGGCGGTCCGCCCGCGCCGCGCCGATCAGGAAGAAGAGCCGGGAGGGAGACGGGAACTTCGGCGCGCCGCCGAATCCGCCCCAGCGGGGGTCGTGCTGCGCGTCGAGCGCCTTCAGCGCGCGCTCCTGCGCCGAGCCCACGTCGAGGGTGGATGCCTCCGCCCGGGCGGCGCCGGCCAGGCGTTCCACGAGGTCGGCCGCATCGCTCGCGACGTCGCCGCGTCGGCGCGCCCAGGCGTCGGCGACGGCGGTGAGCACCTCGCGGAACGAGGGCATGCCGTACCGGCGCTCCGGTGGGAAGTACGTCCCGCCGAAGAACGGCTGGAGGTCCGGGGTGAGGAACACCGAGAGCGGCCAGCCGCCCGAGCCCGTCAGCGCCTGAACGGCCTCCATGTAGACGGCGTCGACGTCCGGACGCTCCTCGCGGTCGACCTTGATGGTGACGAAGTGGTCCGCGAGCAGCGCGGCGATCGCGGGATCCTCGAACGACTCGCGTTCCATCACGTGACACCAGTGGCAGGCGGCGTACCCGATCGAGAGGAAGATCGGTCTGTCCTCCCGCCGCGCCCGTGCGAGCGCCTCGTCCGACCACGGATACCAGTCGACCGGATTGTGCGCGTGCTGGAGGAGGTACGGGCTCGACTCGCCGGCGAGGCGGTTTGCAGACCCGGGGGGCGCGACCGGCCGTGGGGAGCTAAGGGGAGCCGTTCGGCCTCGATCGTTCACTGTCGCTGGAACTGGGACGGCGCCCGAGCCGATTCCCGCAGCTGGCCGGCTGTCAGCGGTCCGCCGGCGGCAGCACGGAGACCTTGACGGCGTCGTACCAATGGGCCGAGCCCGGGAGGGCGATCGTGGCGGTCGCCTCGCCGTTCACCGGGAGCGGGTCGAACGGGTGGCCGCGGGCGGCCTGGACGAGGTCGCCGTTGCGGTACCCGGAAACCTCGAACCACACGTCGAGCGGGCCGAGGTCACGGCCGCACCGGTTGCGGGCGCGGATCTCGACGAGGACCTGGGCGATGTTGACGGGCGACATCGCAGACGACCAGCCGACCTCGACGCACTCCTGCACCGCCGGGGTGGCGGTCGGCTGGGGCCTCGGCGTCGGCGGCTCGGTCGGCTCGGGCTCGGTGGGCGAGGGCGTCGGCTCCGCCGACCAGGGGACGATCACCGTCAGGTGCCGCGTCACGAGCGGCTCGGGCGTGGGCGTTGCCGCGACGGCTGTCGCAGTCGGGCTCGGCGTCGCCGCGCGCCCAACCCTCGGCGCCGGCGCAGGGCGCGGCGATCGGACGACCAGGAGCCACAAGGCGACGGCGGCAAGCGCCGCCGCCACAGCGAGCAGGACGTCGCGGGTCCGCACGCCTCCAGCGTACCCCTATGTCCTGCGCCCTGTGGCCCGCTCCTCAGTCCACCCAGTCCGCGAGGAACACGTTCGTCTGGTGCGGGCCCGCGTTGAACCGGTTCGAGCAGAAGACCAGCGTCTTGCCGTCCGGCGACCACATCGGGAAGCCGTCGAACTCGTCGAAGTACGTGACGCGCTCGAGCCCCGACCCGTCCAGGTTGACCAGGAAGAGGTCGAAGTTCCTCCCCTTGGGGTCGGCCATGTTGGAGCAGAAGATCAGCTTCTTCCCCGAGGGGTGGAAGAACGGCGCGAAGTTCGCGGCGCCGTTGTGGGTGACCTGGTGCACGTCCGTGCCGTCGGCGTTGGCGACGTAGATCTCGAGGCTGTGCGGCTTGATCAGCCCCTGGGCGAGGAGCTGCTTATACTCGTCCATCTCGGGGCCGGGCCTCGGCCGCGACGCGCGCCAGACGATCTTGCTGCCGTCGGGCGAGAAGAACGCCCCGCCGTCATACCCGACCTCGTGCGTGATCTGGCGGACGTCGCTGCCGTCGAGGTTCATCGTGTACAGGTCGATGTCGCCGTTGCGGAGCGAGGTGAAGACGATGCGGTCGCCGCGCGGCGAGATCGTCGCCTCGGCGTCGTACCCAGGCGTGTCGGTGAGCCGGTGCGGCGTCGGGTCGTCGAGAGACGCGAGGAAGATGTCGAACGACGGGTACAGCGCCCACACGTACCCGTGCGACATGTCGGGCGGAGGCGGGCACGCCGGTCCGCCGAGGTGGGTCGAGGCGTACAGGTAGTGCTTTCCGTCGGGGTAGAAGTAGCTGCACGTGCAGCGGCCGAGCCCTGTCGAGAGCAGGTGGACGTCGTGGCCCTCGAGGTCCATCGTGAAGATCTGGTCGCACTCGTACGGCGTCCTGGTGGACTGGAAGATCAGGCGCTTCCCGTCGAACGAGAAGTACGCCTCGGCGTTCTGGATCCCGTCGGTGAGCTGGCGGAGGTTGACCAGGTGGCGCTCGCGGGGATCCGGAGGACGCTTGATCGGGAAGCGACTGGTCCCGTCCGAGAGCGTCGGGGACGGGCCGGCGGAGACCGCGATTCCCCAGATCGCGGCTACGGCGACGACGGCGCACAGCGTGACGGTCAAGGCTCGCACGAGGACCTCCGGTCCTGGTAACGGACTGAATCTCACCATAATCCCCTGGCCTGCGGCGGGCCGCGAGGCTACCATGTCCGGGTGGCCGGGCAGTCACTGATCGAGCGCCTCGTCAAGGCCGCGCGCCAGAAGGGCGGCGAGCGGCTCGACCTCCATGGCGGAAAGCCGGCGTTGCTGGTGGCCGGCGGATCCCTCCTCCAGGCGGGGAAGGCGGTCGTCACCGCCGAGGACCTCGAGGGGTGGCTGGAGGCCGCCATCGGGCCGGAGCGCTGGGTCGCGTTCGAGCTCGGGGGGGAGGTCTCCGCGGTCGTCGAGCTCGGCGGTGAGCACCTCGCGGTCCGGGCGAGGCGGGAAGACGGCCAGCCGCAGGCCGTGATCGACCTCGCGCCGGTGGCCCCGCCGGCCGCACCACCGGCCCCGGAGCCGCCCGCCGCGCCCGAGCCGAGGCCGGCGACACGCCCGGCCGAGCGCGCCCCGCTCGAGCGCCCGCTCGACCGCATGCTCGGGCGGCTCGTCGAGCTCGGCGGGTCGGACCTCCACCTCTCGTCGTCGCTCGCGCCGATGATGCGGCTGCACGGCGACATGAAGCCGCTGCCCGACTTCCCGGCGACGCTCTCGTCGGAGCACATCCTGCTGATGTGCGACGAGATCGCGGCCGGGAGCAGCCGCGCCGAGTTCCGGCGCGAGAACGACACCGACTTCGCGTACGAGATACCCGGCGTCGCCCGCTTCCGCGTCAACCTGTTCCGCGACCGGCGCGGCGTGGGGGCCGTGTTCCGTCAGATCCCTCACCGCATCATGTCGTTCGAGGAGCTGGGCGTGCCGGAGTGCGTCAAGAGCCTGTGCACTCTGAACAAGGGGCTCGTGCTGGTGACGGGTCCGACGGGCGCGGGGAAGTCGACGACGCTCGCCACGATGATGGATTACGTCAACACCAACCGCGCCGATCACATCATCACGATCGAGGACCCGATCGAGTTCGTGCACGAGAACAAGAGGTGCCTCGTCAACCAGCGCGAGGTGTACACCCACACCGAGTCGTTCAAGCGCGCGCTGCGGGCCGCGCTGCGCGAGGACCCGGACATTGTCCTCGTGGGCGAGCTCCGCGACCTCGAGACGGTCGCGATCGCGATCGAGACGGCGGAGACGGGCCACCTCGTGTTCGGGACGCTCCACACGACCACGGCGGTCTCGACCGTGGACCGGCTTATCGACCAGTTCCCGCCGGACCGCCAGGCCCAGATCCGGATGATGCTCTCCGAGTCGCTCAAGGGCGTGATCGCGCAGATCCTGCTGAAGCGGCTGGGAGGCGGGCGGATCGCGGCGTACGAGATTCTGCTCGGGATCCCCGCCGTCGCGAACCTCATCCGCGAGGGGAAGACGTTCCAGATCCCGACTGTGATGCAGACGAGCAAGCGCCTCGGCATGAGGACCATGAACGACTCGCTGGCGGAGCTCGTGCGGGGAGGCCGCGTCGACGTGCAGGAAGCCCTCGCCAAGACCGTGGACAAGGAAGGGCTCCGCACCCTCCTGAAGATGGAGTGACGTGGCCCGGTCACGCCCGCGTTTTGACACGCCGCCCACGACGGTCTAGTGTAAGAGGTACGAGGGCAACGGTTTCGATCGGCTGCAGGGGGGCAAGGCAATGCACATCAACGACATCCTGAAGGCGGCGACGGAGCGCAAGGCGTCGGACGTGCACCTCAAGGTCGGCGCGCACCCGCTGATCCGGGTGGACGGGACGCTCGTGCCGCTCGTCGAGTTCAAGCGCCTGATGCAGGAGGACACCATCGCGATGGCGTTCTCGATGATGTCCACCCAGCAGAAGGAGAAGTTCAAGCAGTTCCTGGAGATCGACATCGCGTACTCGGTCCCTGGGCTGGGCCGGTTCCGCTGCAACATCTTCCAGCAGCGCGGGTCGGTGGGGCTGGTTCTGCGCCTGATCCCGGCCCGTATCCTGAGCGTCAAGGAGCTCCTGCTCCCTCCGGTGCTCGAACGGATCGCCGAGGAGGACCGCGGGCTCGTCCTCGTCACCGGGACCACCGGGTCCGGCAAGTCCACGACGCTGGCGGCGATGATCGACCACGTCAACAACATCCGGAACTGCCACATCGTGACCGTCGAGGACCCGATCGAGTTCCTCCACCGCGACAAGAAGGCGATCATCAACCAGCGCGAGGTCGAGGTGGACACGAGGAGCTTCTCGGTGGCGCTCCGGTCCGGCCTGCGCCAGGACCCGGACGTGATCCTGGTCGGCGAGATGCGCGACTACGAGACGATCGAGACGGCGCTGCTCGCGGCCGAAACGGGCCACCTCGTGCTCTCGACGCTCCACACCCTCGACGCCACGGAGACCGTCAACCGCATCATCGCCGTGTTCCCGCCGCACCAGCAGAAGCAGATCCGCATCCAGCTCTCGGCGGTGCTCAAGGCGATCATCTCGATGCGCCTGCTGCCCCGCGCCGACGGGCTCGGGCGCGTGCCGGCGGTCGAGGTCCTGATCTCGACGGCCTACATCCGCGAGTGCATCGAGCTGAAGGAGAAGACCAAGCTGATCCGCGACGCGATCGCGGCCGGCACCTCGCAGTACGGGATGCAGACGTTCGACCAGTCGCTCTTCATGCTGTACAAGTCGGGGCTGATCACGCTCGACGAGGCGATCCGCCGCGCCTCCAACCCCGACGAGTTCAAGCTGCGGATCCAGGGGATCCAGTCGACCGCCGACGTCTCCCGCGAGGAAATGGAGAGCGTGCTGGAGGGGGCCGCCCCGACCGAACCGTTCGCCGTCGGGAGCCCGTTCGAGTTCGGCGGCAAGGAAGGGAGCGGCTCGTAGCTTCAGCTGACAGCTCACAGCTGACAGCTCACAGCGCACGGCATACCTCTCCACGTCGTATCAGTGGCGGGTGGGGGAGTTGTCAGCTGTCGGCTGGTTGGGTGGGCGGCGGGGAGCTGTCAGCTTAGAATCGCCGCATGCGATCTCGCCGACGAGCTCCGGGCGCCCCGCCTCCACCGGCCGAGACGCTGCACGACACCGCCCAGAGGATGCTCGCGCGCCGGGCGCTGTCGCGCGCCGAGATCGCCGGCCGCCTCGAGGACCGCGGGTTCGCCGCGGCGGCGGTGCGAGCCGAGGTCGCACGTCTGGAGACCGCGGGTCTGATCGACGACGCCGCGCTGGCGCGGGCGGTGTGCCAGGCCCAGCTGCGGGCGGGGCGCGGTCGGCGGGCTGCGGTCGCGGCCCTCAGGCGGCGACTGGTCGGCAAGGCCGACGCCGACGACGCGCTCGCCGAGGTCGCCGACGGCGGCGGCGAAGGCGCCGCGCTCGCCGGCGCGCTCGCGCGGGCGACCGCGAAGCACCGGTTCTGGCGGCGGCTTCCGGAGGAGCGGCGGAAAGTGCTACGGTATCTGCTCGCGCGCGGGTTCGGGCTCGACGAGGCCCGCCGCGCGCTCGACGAGAAGAGGAGAGAGGAGACGAATGGGGAGCAAGCCGACGACGCGGGGGATCCGCCAGGCCTTCCTTGATTACTTCGCCGCCAACGGGCACCGGGTGGTGCCCTCGTCGTCGCTCATCCCGGCCGGGGACGCAACGCTGCTGTTCGCGAACGCCGGGATGAACCAGTTCAAGGACGTCTTCCTCGGCCGGGAGCAGCGCGACTACACGCGGGCCACCTCGTGCCAGAAGTGCGTGCGCGCCGGCGGCAAGCACAACGACCTCGACAACGTCGGGTACACCGCGCGGCACCACACGTTCTTCGAGATGCTGGGCAACTTCTCGTTCGGAGACTACTTCAAGGCCGACGCGATCCGCTTCGCCTGGGAGCTGCTGACCGGCGTGTACAAGCTCCCGGTTGAGCGGTTGTGGTTCACCGTCTACACCGACGACGACGAGGCGGCCCGTCTGTGGCAGGAGGTCGGGGCACCCGCAGACCGCATCCTCAGGTTCGGCGAGAAGGAGAACTTCTGGGCGATGGGGGAGACCGGGCCGTGCGGCCCGTGCAGCGAGATCCACTACTACCAGGGCAAGAACCTGAAGAAGAACCGTCCTGAGCTCGTCAACGGAGCGGGCGACGACACCGTCGAGATCTGGAACCTGGTGTTCATGCAGTACGAGCGCGACGCCGCCGGCCACCTCCACCCGCTGCCGAGCCCGTGCGTGGACACCGGCGCGGGGCTCGAGCGCCTCGCCGCGGTGATGCAGGGGGTCGGCTCCAACTACGACACCGATCTGTTCGCCCCGATCCTGGCCCGGATCGTCGAGCTCGCCCAGCGGCCGTACGACCCCTCCGGGGAGCTCGGGCCCGCGTTCAGGGTCATCGCGGACCACGCCCGCGCCGCGGTCTTCCTCCTCGCGGACGGCGTCGTGCCGTCCAACGAGGGGCGCGGGTACGTGCTCCGGCGCATCGTCCGGAGGGCGCTCCGCTACGGTCGCCGCCTCGGATTCGACGGCGTCTTCCTCGCCGACGTCGTGCCGGCGGTCGTCGAGGTGATGGGTGACGTCTACCCCGAGCTCGCCGCGCGCTGGGGCGTCGTGGAACAGCTGCTGCGCACCGAGGAGGAGAAGTTCTCGCGGACGCTGAACGTCGGGACCGACCTGGTCGGGCGCGAGCTCGACCGGATCAAGCGTGCGGGCGGGAGCTCGCTCCCCGGCGACGCGGCGTTCCACTTCTACGAGACGCACGGGATCCCGATCGACATCCTCGAGGAGTTCGCGCAGGAGGAAGGCCTCACGGTGGACCGAGCCGGGTTCGACGCGAGGCTCGACGCGGCGCGGCTGCGCGGCCAGGAGAGCTGGAAGGGCGACCTGGTCGCGCACTTCCGCGAGGAGTACGAACAACTCGCGGCGCGGGGCGCGGCGACCGAGTTCGTCGGCTACGGAGAGTTCGCTCTCGACGGCGCCAAGGTCCTCGCGCTGATCGGGCCCAAGGGAGAGGTGGACGTCCTCTCGGGCGAGGGCGAGGTCGTCCTCGACCGCACGCCGTTCTACGCGGAGGCGGGCGGTCAGATCGGGGACCAGGGTGCGCTCACCTGGCCCGGGGGGAGAGCGGTCGTGCACGACACCCAGCGGCCGGTGCCCGGGCTGACGGTCCACAAGGTCACGGTCGAGGAGGGCGCGCTGCGACGGAGCGGGAGCGTGCGCGCCGAGGTCCACCGCGGGAGGCGGCTCGAGACTCAGGCCAACCACACCGCCACGCACCTCCTTCACGCGGCGCTCCACCGCGTCCTCGGGCCGTCCGCGCAGCAGGCGGGATCGCTCGTCGAGCCCGAACGGCTGCGATTCGACTTCTCGTGGGCGCAGCCGCTGCTCCCCGAGCAGCTCGAGGCCGTCGAGACGCTGGTCAACCAGAACGTGCGGGCGAACTTCGAGGTCTCGGCGAAGCAGATGAAGCTCGAGGAGGCGCGGGCGGAAGGCGCGATGGCGCTGTTCGGGGAGAAGTACGGCGACGTCGTGCGCGTCGTGTCGGTCGCGGACGGCGCGGTCTCGCGGGAGCTGTGCGGCGGGTGCCACGTCCGGCGGACCGGCGACATCGGAGCGTTCAAGGTCAGCGCCGAGAGGGGGATCGCGGCGGGCGTCAGGCGGATCGAGGCGGTCACCGGGCGCGCCGCGGTGGACCTGTTCCAGAGCTACCACCGCACGCTCCGTGCGGCGGCCGGCCGCGCGAACGTGCCGTTCGACGGGCTGCCGGCGGCGATCGAGGGGCAGGAGCGCCGGCTCCGGGAGCTCGAGCAGGAAGTCAAGTCGCTCAAGCTCAAGCTCGCAGCCGGTGGGAGCGGAGGTGAGAGCGAGATCCAGGACGTCAAGGGGATCCGGCTCGTCGTCCGCGACGCACCCGAGATGGGGGCGCCCGAGCTGCGCTCCCTGGCCGACACCCTGCGTGGTAAACTCAAGAGCGGAATCGTGGTTCTCGGCATGGCGAGCGGCGAGGCGGCCACCCTGCTGGTCGCCGTGACCGACGACCTCACCGCTCGGGTGTCGGCCGGCGAGATCGTGAAGCGCCTCGCGCCGGTCGTGGACGGCCGGGGCGGCGGCAAGGCGGCGCTGGCTCAGGCGGGCGGGAAGGCGCCGGGGAAGCTGCAAGAGGCGCTGAAGCTGGCGCCGAAGGTGGTGGAGGAGCTGCTGGCGTGAACCGGGTGGTCCTCGCAATTGCGACGGTGCTGGTCGCGGCGTCGGCTGCCGCCGAGCGCTCGGCCGGCGTGTTCATCTTCACCGCGCCGGACGGGACCCGCCGGGTCATCAACGTTCCCGCCGCCGGGCCGGGAGAGATCGTCATCCCGGAGGCCGCGGCCGCGCGCCGCGCCGCCCTCTGGCCGACCGTGGAGGAGGCCGCCCGCCTGCACGGAATCGACCCCCGTCTCGTGGACCTCCTGATCCGGATGGAGTCGGGGTACAACCCGCGCGCCGTGAGCCCGAAGGGTGCCCGCGGGATCATGCAGCTGATGCCCGCGACCGCCTCGCTGTACGGCGTGAGGAACCTCTTCGACCCCATGCAAAACATCCGCGCGGGCGTGCGCTACCTCAAGGACCTGTTCGAGCGCTTCAACTCCGACGTCTCCCTCGCCCTCGCGGCGTACAACGCGGGCCCCGACGCGGTCGAGAAGCACGGGGGCGTGCCGCCGTACGACGAGACCCGGAGCTACGTCCGCGCGATCCTGATGGCCTACCGCGGCGACGACACCTTGACAACACTGTCCGGGGGGTTCGGGCGCCCCGCGCGCCGCAGCCGCCCCGTCGAGGTGATGGGCGAGGATGGGCGCCCCCTGATCGCCAACATCCGCCACACCGGCGAGGCCGTGGTCGCGCGACCGCTCGGCCTCCGGTAAGACAGCTCACAGCTCACAGCTCACAGCCTCTCTCTGAGGTGAGTTTCTTCCAGGGTGTGTGGGGGGACTGTCGGCTGTTAGCTGGCGGGTGAGGCGGGGGAGAGCTGTCAGCTGGTAGTATGCACGCCCAGGAGGTCCGATGCGGATCCTGTCGGGCGTGCAGCCAACCGGGAAGCTTCACATCGGGAACTACTTCGGTGCGATCCGGCAGTTCGTCGCGCTGCAGCGTGACGCCGCCAACGAGTGCTACTACTTCGTCGCCGACCTGCACGCGATCACGACGATCAAGAGCGGGGAGGAGCTGCGCGCGAACGCGTTTATGGTGGCGGCCGACTTCATCGCCCTCGGCCTCGACCCGTCGCGCTCGGTGCTGTACCGGCAGTCGGACGTCCCCGAGGTCGCGGAGCTCGCGTGGATGCTCTCGACCGTGACGCCGATGGGACTCCTGCAGCGCGGCCACTCCTACAAGGACAAAGTGGCGAAGGGGATCACGCCCAACCACGGGCTGTTCGCGTACCCGGTCCTGATGGCGGCCGACATCCTCATCGTGAGGGCCGACCGCGTCCCGGTGGGGAAGGACCAGAAGCAGCACCTCGAGATGACGCGGGACATCGCGGCCGCGTTCAACCAGACGTACGCGGGCGAGCTGCTCAAGGTGCCCGAGGAGCTCATCCTCCCGGAGGTGGCGGTGATCCCCGGCATCGACGGGCAGAAGATGTCCAAGTCGTACGGCAACACCCTCGAGATTTTCGCCCCCGAGGCGGAGCTGAAGAAGCGCGTCATGTCGGTCGTGACCGACTCCACGCCGGTGAGCGACCCCAAACCGACGCGGGGCAACACCCTGTACTCGCTGCTCAAGGCGTTCACGCCTCCCGACGACTGGCCGGAGACGAAGCGGCTGTTCACCGAGGGCGGCACCGGGTACGGCGAGATGAAGAAGAGGCTGCTGGGGCTGATCCTCGACACGTTCCGGGAGGCCCGCGTCCGCCGCGAGCAGCTGGAGAACGACCGCGCATACGTCGAGTCCGTTTTGCGCGACGGGTGCGAACGCGCCCGCCTGGTGATCTCGCGCGTGATGACCGACTGCCGCCGCGCCTGCGGGCTCGGCTGGGTGTGAAGACGGTGGGTGGTGGGTCGTGGGTTGTGGGTCGGGGATCGCCCTGCGGGGCGCCGCACGCCACCTGCACGGGCGGACCGCGTAGGGACCTGACGCAGGCCGCCTGACGAGGCGTGGCGCCCCTGAGCTGAAGGGCGCCACCCACGAACCACGACCCACGACCGACGGTCGTCAGGACAGGAACAGCGGCGCGAGGACCAGTGTGACGGTCGCCAGCAGCTTCACGAGCACGTGGAGCGAGGGGCCAGCGGTGTCCTTGAACGGATCGCCGACGGTGTCGCCGGTGACCGCAGCTTTGTGCGCCTCCGACCCCTTCCCGCCGAGGTGCCCCATCTCGATGTACTTCTTGGCGTTGTCCCACGAACCGCCGGAGTTGTTGAGGAAGTTCCCCATGAGCACTCCTGCGATCGTCCCGATCATCAGCAGCGCCGCGACGGCCTCGGCGCCGAGGCTCGGGTTCCCCGTGAGATGACCGATGAACCTGAACACGAGCCCGACCGCGACCGGCATCCCGACTACGAGGACGCCTGGGCGCACCATCTCCTTGAGCGCCGACTCGGTCACGATCGAGACGCACTGGGTGTAGTCCGGCTTCTCGGAGCCGGCCATGATCCCGGGGTGCTCTCGGAACTGGCGGCGCACCTCGTTGATGACGGCCTGCGCGGCCTTGCCCACCGCCTGGATCGTCCAGGCGCTGAAGAGGAAGACGAGCATCGCGCCCAGGAGACCGCCGACGAAGATCTCCGGGACCGCGAGGTTCACGCTGTCGAACGCCTTCCCCATGTACGCGCCGACCTCGTCCATGTATGCGGAGAACAGCAGGAACGCGGCGAGCGCGGCCGATCCCACCGCGTACCCCTTGGTGAGCGCCTTGGTCGTGTTGCCGACCGCGTCGAGGCGGTCGGTCTTGTGCCGCACCTCGGCGGGCTGGCCGCTCATCTCGACGATGCCGCCGGCGTTGTCGGCGATCGGGCCGAACGTGTCCATCGCCAGGATGAACGCCGCGGTCGAGAGCATCCCCATCGTGGCGACGGCGGTCCCGAACAGCCCCGCGCCCATCAGGCCGGACGTCTGGCCGAGCCTGTAGGCCGTGATGATCGCGGCGCTGATCACTAGCGTCGGGAGCGCGGTGGACTCGAACCCGACCGAGACGCCGGCGATGATGTTGGTCGCGTGGCCGGTCTTCGACGCCTCGGCGATCATCTGCACGGGCCGGTACCGGTACTCCGTGTAGTACTGCGTGATCCACACGAACGCCCATGCCGTCAGGATTCCGATCACCCCGCACAGCGCGAAGTGCCACCATGCCTCGGGCGCCCCTTGCGTGAACAGCAGCCAGCGGGTCGTGAGGACGAACCCGACGAGCGCGAACGCGGCGGCCCACGCGTACCCGCGATTGAGGCTCTTCATCGGGTCCTCGTCCTCGTTCTTGGCCTTCACCATGACGATCCCGACGATCGAGGCGATCAGCCCGAACGCGCGCGCCACCAGCGGGAAGAGGATGAACGCGATCGGAGCGGCGACGAGGCCGGGGTTCTTGTAGGCCAGGGTGGCGCCCAGGATCATGGCGCCGATGTTCTCGGCGGCGGTGGACTCGAACAGATCGGCCCCGCGGCCGGCGCAGTCGCCGACGTTGTCGCCGACGAGGTCGGCGATCACGGCCGGGTTCCGCGGGTCGTCCTCGGGGATCCCCGCCTCGACCTTGCCGACCAGGTCGGCGCCGACGTCGGCCGCCTTCGTGTAGATGCCGCCGCCGAGCTGGGCGAACAGCGCCACGAAGCTCGCGCCGAAGCCGTATCCGACGATCATCAGCGGGATCTTCCCGGTGATGTCCGCCGTGCCGGCCATGAACGTGTACAGCAGGGCGTACAGCCCCCCGACGCCGAGCAGCGAGAGCGCGACGACCATCAGGCCGGACACCGCGCCGCCGCGCAGCGCCACCTGGATCGCCTCGTTCCCGGAACGGCGCGCGGCGGAAGCCGCCCGGATGTTCGACCGCACCGACACCCACATCCCGGTGTACCCGGACAGCCCCGAGCAGAGCGCCCCGAGGATGAACGAGACCGCGGTCAGGAGCGCCAGCGTCGTGGTGGCGACGGGGTCGTTGGGGGATGCCTTCCGCACGAACGCGTAGAGGAGGAGGATCAGGACCGCGAGTAGCCCCGACAGCTTGGCGATGGTGCCGTACTGCGTGTGCAGGAACCCCTCCGCGCCCTCGCGAATCGGGTCGGAGACCCTCCGCATCTCGGGCGTGCCGTCGTCTTTGCGCAGGACCCAGCGGGCGAGCCCCCAGGCCACGATCAGGCTGGCGGCGCTCACACCAAGGACGATGCTGAGAAGCGTCGGCGTCATTCTCCTGCCCTCCCCCCGCACCCGCGGAAGATGGCGCATTCTTGTGATCGCGGCCGAAACTGTCAAGTGGCGAGGCCGGGACGACAGAATGAGGACCCCGCCTGGCGGCGGGGCCCCCGTGAGCCCGAAAGGAGGGGAGCGAGGAGCCTATGCGTGCCGGTCGGTGTCAACTGGCGGCAGCGCGAACTCGGTCTCGCGCTTGGCCTGTCGCTGCTTCTCGACGAAATGCACCGCCACCATGTAGACGCCCGCCGCCACGAGGATCAGCGGCCACCAGTCCTGGAGGAACGAGAAATCGATCGGGTAGAACTGGTTGTAGAGGAGCAGTGCGCCGATGAGCAGCAGGAAGACCCCGAAACCGAGGCGACCGCGGCGCGCGGCGGGCTGTTTCGCCTGCGAGCCGATGATCGGCTCGGGGGCGAGCCCGAGGTTGATCGCCTGCGCCTGCCGATACGCGTCGACGAACCCGAAGAGGACCACGAATGGGATGAGGATGCCGACGTTGCCGGCGTGCTCGCTGATCCAGATGCAGAGCGCGAAGCTCCCGAAGATCGCGAACGCGCGGTTGTAGAGGCCGAGGTAGAGGTGGCCGAGACCCGGGAAGCACGAGAGCACGACCGCGAGGCCGGGTGAGCGGCGGACCGTCACGGCCGGGGCTGGCGCCGGAGCCGCGGGCGGCACGGGTGCGGGCTGCTGCAGCGGCGGCGCGGCCAAAGGCTGGGCTGCTGGCGGCTGCTGGTTGGTTTCGAGTGTGTTCATGACCGTCCTCCCTTTCCACCCTCTACAACGCGAGCTGGGGCGTCCTGGTTCGCGTGGCTACCCCCGAAGACGCCCCGCACCGAAGTCCAGATCTCGCCGGCCCGGTCGATCGCCCACCCCTCCGCCGAGCGGAGCGCGTCCATGACGCGGCCGGCGTAGCTCGACACGCGGTTCTCGACCGCCGCCTGTGCGTACACCGCCACCCTGTCCAGCCCCTGGCTCGACGCGCGCGCGACCGTCGCGGGGTTCGAGACCAGCACGACGGTGAGAGCGGCGAGCAGGTACGCCGCCGCGGTGGCGAGCCTCAGGTCGAAGAACCGCTTCTGGCGCCGCCGGAGCTCGAGGCGCTGCCGCGGCGGCAGCGCGAGCGCCGCGCGGAGGCGCGCGCTGGCCCGGGTCCCGGCGCCGGTCTCGCGCAGCGTGGCGAACGCCTCCCACGTGGCGCGGCACGACGGGCAGGCCCGCAGGTGCTCGACCAACCGACTGCGCTGGTCCTCGGAAACCTCGCCGTCGAGCGCCGCGCCCACGAGGTCGATCGCCTGCTCGCACGCCGGCTGGAGGCGAGTCAGCGACTTCAGCCTGTCCTTCAGCGCCTCGGGCGCCCGGACGGCCTTGATGGTCAGGCCGCCCTCGGCGAGGCCGCGCGCGCGCTCGACCGCCAGCGTGCAGGCGGAGCAGCCGGCGACGTGCTCGGCCAGCTCCGCGGGGAGCGCGTCGCCGACCGCGGCGTCGAGACGCTCGAGCAACTCGTCGCACGGGGTCATGGCTGCGCTCCCGCAGGTTGTACCTGCATCCTCGGCTTGAGCTGCAGCGCGACCGTGGCCGCCAGCTCCCGCCGGGCCCGGTTGAGCCGCGACTTGACGGTCCCGATCGGCAGCTCGAGCTCCTCGGCGAGCTCCTCGTAGCTCCAGTCGGCGAAGTCCCGGAGCATGATGAGCTGCGAGAGCTCCTCCGGGAGCCTCTCGAGGGCGGCCCTGGCCATCTCGAGACGCTGGTGCCGGACCGCCCGCGTGTGGGGGTCCTCGCCGCCCGGAATGGTCTCGAGGAACTCGGGGTCCACCCACGTCGCCTTGCGCTGGTCCTTGGCGCGGCGGTAGGCGTCCACGAAGAGGTTGCGGGCGACGCGGTACGCCCACGCTCTGAACGAGGACCCCGGCAGGTACCGGTGCAGGTTCTGCCAGAGCTTGAGGAACACTTCCTGGGTCAGGTCCTCGGCCTCGCCCCTGTGGCGGGTGAAGCTCACGGCCATGCGGAAGATGTCGTCGGCGGTGGCGTCCACGAGCCGTTCCCACGCCCGGTCGTCACCCGCCCGGCACCTCTCGACGATCACCTCGAGCGAGTCGCCGTTCATCGCCTTGTCCAACGTATCCGCCGCCCTCCGGGTTCTCGGGCCCGGGCGGGGATGTCGACACTACGGTACCAGAAACCGGCGGCGCCGGAGGGCGGGGAACACCGGGGCTTCTCGGGACGTTGTTCAGCATGGCACAATTGACCCGAAGGGGAGGGGTTGGATGACGGACGCGGTCGGGACGCTCGAACAGCATGTCAGGGAGACGCTCGAGGAGCTGCGCCCAGCGCTCCAGATGGACGGCGGGGACGTCGAGTTCGTGGCTCTGCACGACGGCGTCGCCCAGGTGAGGCTGCTCGGCGCGTGCGGCGGGTGCCCGATGGCGACGATGACGCTCGTCGGGTTCGTCGAGGAGCGCCTGAAGCAGCGCATTCCCGAGATCCAGCGGGTCGAGAGCGTCTAGGTCCCGATCACCAGCAGTGGAGCAGGGGTGCAGAGGGGCAGGGGAGCCGACGACAAGGCTGCCGTTGCCTCGCTTCTCCTCCTCCGCTCCTCTGCTCGGTCTCTCCGGGCGCGCTGCTCCGGTGCCCTGATCCCTGTGCCCGGCTCCCTCTCTCTCAGGCGGCGGGACGCATCGCTGCCAGGGCGATGAAGCGGACGCCCGGGTCGGGGTCGGCGGCACCCTGGGTGAGCAGCTTCTTCAGGCGCGCGTCCTGCGGGAACCGGATCACCGCCGCCCGCAGTAGCGCCCCTCGCACCTCGGCGGTTCGTGAGGTCCCCCCATCGTTGCCGTAGTCCCTGCCGAACGCGGTGACGATGCCGTCGAGGGCGTCGGGCGTGCCGAGCGACGCGAGCGCCTTCGCGGCCGAGAGGCGGACGGCGGGGGCCTCGTCGTCGAGCAGCTTCTCGAGCACGGCCGCGGCGCCCGGCGGGTGCGTAACGGCCAGAGCGTCCGCCGTTTGCCACCGCAGCTGTGCGATCGCCGCCTTCCGCGCGTCCGCGTTGGCGAGGTAGTGGCCGCGCTCCCCCTCGGCGAAGTTCCCGATCAGCTGGACGGCGTGCTTGACCTGGTCCACGGCGCTCGGGGCGGCGACTCCGCCCGTCATCATCGTCTGGGCCACCGCGTACAGCAGCGGCTTGATCGCGCGCCATATCGAGCGGAAGCCGCGCGGGTCGAGCGACCAGTCCTCCTTCGCGAGCGTGGACTGCACCGCGCCGAACTGGCTCTGGTCGCCGAGTTCGAGCAGCGCGACGCGGACCCAGGCTTCGAGCCAGTCGTTGCCGGTGCCGGTGGCGAGGGCCCTTTCGAGGGTCGGCCGCGCCTTGTCGCCGCCGAGTGCGACCAGGCTCCGGACCACCTGCGGCCGGATGTCGGCCTGCTTGGCGTCGCTCGTCCGGCGGCGGCCGATCGTCTCGACCGCCCAGTTCAGCGCCGCATCGTCGCCGACCTCGAACAGGATCTGGGCGGCGTCGAGCTGCTCCTGGAGGTCGCCGGCGGAGAGCTCGGAGCGGAGCGCCTTGAGGGCGCTGTCGTCGTGGAAGGCCACCGCCAGGCCGCGCCACGCGGCGAGTCGCACGTCCTTGCGGGAGTCCTTGGCGATCTGACGCAGCGGCTCCAATGCCCTCTGGTCGCGCGAGCGGCCGAGCCCGAGCGCCGCACCCTTGAGGTACGGCGCGTTCTCCTTGCCGGTCGCGTACGAAAGGACTTTGTTCATGGCGGTCTCGCGGGTGTCGCCCTCGAGGGCACCGGGCGCCGCGAGCGCGCCGAGACCCTCGAGCGCTGCGACGCGGAGCTCGACGACGGCCGGCGCCGGCTCCGCCTTGCCGTGCCTCGGGGCAGGAGGGGGCGGAGCAAAGCCGCCGGATGCGACCGAGACCGTGTCGGCGTTGTCGAGCATCCACGTCAGCAGGAGGTTGGCCCGGCGCGGGCCCATGTCCACGATGGCGTCCACGCACGCAGACGGGACCCAGTCGGACTGGAGGAACTGGAGACAGTTGTAGTAGAAGTTGCCGGCGGCCTGTGCGTCACCGGTCTTCACCAGGGCGTGCGCGGCTTCGATCCCGCGAACCCAGGGGTCGATCGTGGCCTGCTTGGCCTCCTGCATCATCTTCTGCTGGTTCACCTCGGGCGGCCGCGGCCCGATGCCCAGCATGCTCTTCACAACCGAGCCCGCGCCGGTGTTCTTCTTCGCCCATTCCATCTGCTTCTGGGCCTCTTCGCCGTTCATCCCCTCCGTCGTCTGCTCAGCGAACAGCCGCATGACGTTGATCTGCGACTTCAGCCCGTCGCGGAGCTGGCCGAGCGCCGCGGCCCGCTGGTCGGCAGTCAGGTGCTTCTCGCCTTCGGCGAGCAGGAAGTTGGCGGGCACGGGGTTGCGTGTCTTCGACAGCGTGCCATCCGCCAGGAGCGAGTCGAGAGCGTTGTCCCCGGCGGTCGCTGGTACCGCCGTCGCGGCGGCGAGTGCGGCCGCCGCGACGGCTCGGACGATCGTGCTGGTGGTCATCGTCAGGCCCTCCCCCCGAGGCCTGCCGGCCGCGGCCCTGGCGCTACTCCTTGTTCAGGTCCGGCATCGCAGGCCCGCGCTGCTGTTGTTGCATCAAGTCGGTCTCCGTGTATCCGGCCGGGATCACGAACGTCGAGGCCGGGATGTCCGCCTTGTGGATCTTCGTCACTTCCATCGTTGTCTTCGTGGAGCCGCCGCGTCCGCCCCGTGCCGGCGTGACCGTGATGCTCTTGAGGTGGAACCCGGTCATCTTCGCCATGGCGAGATCCGAGACCTTCTTCAGCTCACCCATCACCTGGCCCCCCCCCATGCCCTCGAGCGCCTTCCCGGCGTGGGCCGGCATGCTGATCGCGGTCGTCGTCCAGATGTCCTCCGTGGACTCGGAAGGCGATCGCCGGTCCGGGATCGGCTTGGGGAGCCTGACCACCATCGTGTAGCTGGTGTGCCAGCGGTAGTGCGTGGTCGGGTAGCCGAGGATGTCGCCTCCCGGCTCCTCGAGCACCTTCTCGACCTTGGGGTCCTCGACCTCCATCTTGATGCCCATCTTCGCCGCGGCACCCAACCCGGCCTCCGCGCCCTCCATCATCGCGGCCAGGTCGAGCCTGGAGTACGTCCTCTTCTCGGGGTTGACGATCGTCATCTCCCCCTTCGCGTTCACGAGCATGTAGGAACCGCTGCCGAACATCGGGTTGTGAGTTTCGGTGAACTCGATGCGGGCCTGGTCGCCTTCCGTCTGGGCGTTCATGACCATGTCGCCCATGCTGGCTCCTGGGCCCCCTTCGGTCTTGCTCACGACCGTGAACTCGAGGCCCGCCCACGCCGGGGTAGCCGCCACTGCGGCGATCACGAAGGTTCGGAGGATCCTGCGCATCGGTGTGTCTCCTTTCGACACCGGCGCCTGCGACGAGCGCTGCGTACGCTGCGACCGAGACGCCATTTCGTGCATTGTATCTGCCACCGTGAACGTGTCAACCGGACGGGCGGAGCCGGGATTCCCGGGCTGAACGGGTGTCCGATCGATGCGGCGCCCCGATGCCGCAGGGAGCCGTACAATGACCGCTCGATGCGCCGGGGGTGACCGATGACGAGACGAGGTTTCGAGGTCGCGGCGGCGGCCGTTCTCCTCGCGGCGGGGTGGGCGGGCGCCGCGGACGTCTTCGATGTCCTTCCGAAGGCGGCCCACGATCCTGCGGTGCCTGCGCTCGAACAGGTGCTGGGTTTCGGGTGGGGGAACGAGATCACCGACCCCGACCAGGTCGCGCGGTATGCGAGGTCGCTCGCCGACTCCGCCCCGCAGCGGGTGCGGCTGCTGGAGTACGGCCGCTCCACCGAGGGCCGGCCGCTCCTCCTCCTGGTGGTCACGTCGCCCGAGAACCTCGCGCGGTTCGACGTGATCGAGAGCGGGCTCGCGAGGCTCGCGGACCCGCGCGTCCTCCGGCCCGGCGAGGCCGACGACCTCATCGGGAGGCTCCCCGCGGTCGTCTGGATCCAGTGCTCGGTGCACGGCGACGAGGCCTCGGGCGGCGACGCCGGATTGGCGCTCGCATACCACCTCGCGTCGGGCTCCGGGCCCGAGGTCGAGAGCGTGCTCTCCGGCGCGCTGGTGTTCGTGGACCCGATGGAGAACCCGGACGGGCGGGCGCGCTTCGTCGCCTCGACGCGGCAGGCGCGCGGCACGCGGCCCGACCCCGATCCCGCCGCCGCGGAGCACGTCCAGCCGTGGCCTGGAGGCAGGTTCTCCCACGATCTCTTCGACCTCAACCGGGACTGGTTCGCGCTCAGCCAGCCGGAGAGCGCTGCGCGCGTCGCCGCGATGCTGCGCTACCACCCGACCGTGGCGGCGGACCTCCACGAGATGGGATCCGACTCCGGCTACTACTTCGCCCCGCCGGCGGTGCCCGAGAACCCGCTTTTCGTGGGACCCGGCGACGCGCTCCTCGGAGTCCTCGGCCGCGCCAACGCCGCCGCGTTCGACGCTCACGGGTTCAGGTACTGGACGCGCGAGGTGTACGACGCCTTCTACCCCGGCTACGGCGACTCCTGGCCGACGCTCGGAGGTACGGTGGGGATGACGTTCGAGGAGGGCACGAGCCGCGGGTTGGCCGTTCGTCTGGAGGACGGCTCCACACTGACGTACGGAGACGCGGTCGCGCACCACCTGTTGACCGCGTTCACCACGTGCGCGACCACGGCCGCCAACCGCCAGCGGTTCCTGCGAGGGTGGTTCGAGTACCGTCGGAACGCCGTCGCGGAGGGCCAGCGGGGACCGGCGCGCGCGTACGTCCTCGGCGAAGGCGGCGACCCGGCGGCCGCGGTCGAGCTGGGCGGGCTGCTCGCGCGCGAGGGCGTCGAATCCGAGCGGGTCGAGTCGGCGAAGGAAGGCCTCCAGGCCGGGAGCGTGGTGGTCCCGCTCGACCAGCCGCTCGGGCGGTTGGCGCGCGCTCTCCTGGAGCGCGGCGCCTCGATGGGGGCGCAATTCGAGAAGGAGCAGGAGCGGCGCGACGCCCGGCGCCAGCCGGACGAGATCTACGACATCACCGCCTGGTCGCTGCCGCTGCTTTGGGGGGTCCCGGCGAGGACGATTCCGGCCGTTCCGGCCGGCCTCGGCGCCTCGCCGGTCGGACCCGCGGAGCGCCCCTCGGGCTCGGTGGAGGGGGACGGGAAGGTCGCGTTCCTCCTCCCGTGGTGCGGGCAGGCCTCCATACGCGCCCTCTCCAGGTTGTTGCAGTCGGGGGTGACCGTCGCGGTCGCGACCAGGCCGTTCACGTTCGGGAAGGCGGAGTACCGGCCCGGCACGATCGTGATCCGACGCGCGGGGAACCGCGAGGACCTCCGGGCCCGGTTGGAGGAGATCGCCCGGGACACGGGCGCCTCGTTCGCGGGCACGGACACCGGCTACGCGGACAGCGGAATCGACCTCGGCTCGACCCACGTGGTGCCGCTCAAGCCACCGCACGTCGCCGTCGTCTGGGACTCGCCGACGTCGCCGCCGAGCGCCGGCGGGCTGCGCTGGGCGCTCGAACGCGCGTTCGGCTACCCCGCGACGGCGGTGCGCGCGTCGTCGCTCGCCCGCGCCGACCTGAAGCGGTTCGACGTCATCATCCTCCCGGACTCGTGGGAGCGCGGCGGCTCGTACGCCTCGGCGCTCGGCGAGGAGGGCGTGCGGCGCCTCGTCACGTGGGCCAACGAGGGCGGCACGGTCGTGGGCGTGGGCGGCGGCGCGGCCTTCCTCACCGGAGAAAAGGTCGGTCTGCTGGCGTCCAAGCTGGAGAAGCGCCCCGGCGCCGAGCCCGAGCCGGAGAAGGGGAAACCGGCGAAGGGGGATGGCGCGCCATCCGCGGTCGAGCGCGGGTTCAGCTACGAAGACGCCGTCAAGCCCTCCGAGGAGGATCCGCCTCTGGTGCCGGGCTCGATCCTGCGCGTGGTGCTCGACACCGAGAGCGTCCTTTCCGCCGGTTTTCCGGAGGGGACGGCCGACGTCCTGGTGGACTCGCGTCGCGTCTTCACGCCGCTCAAGCTCGACCGGGGGACCAACGTCGGCACGTACGCCACCCCCGACTCGCTCGTGCAGGCAGGCTTCGTCCTCCCCGTGTCGCGCGAGCAGTTGCCGCACAAGGCGTACCTCATGCTCGAGGAGTGCAAGCGCGGCAAGGTGGTGGCGTTCGCGGAGGACCCCGTCTCCCGCGGGCTCACGCGATCGGCCATGCTCCTGCTCGCCAACGCGGTATTCTTCGCACCGGCGTTCTGACGGTGTCGGCAGCGAGGCGTCGGCACTGAGCGGCCGGCGGAGGGTGCGCTCGTGACTGAGTGGTGGTGGTGGGTCTTCGGCGTCCTCGTCGTCGCGATGATCGCGCTCGACCTCGCCGTGTTCCACAGGCACTCGCGCCGGGAGAGCACCCGCCGCGCGCTGCTGTGGAGCGTCATCTGGGTCGGCCTCGGTCTCGGCTTCTCGTTGTTCGTGGGGTTCGTCCGGGGGCACGACGCAGCGCTCGCGTACCTCACGGCGTACCTCATCGAGGAGTCGCTCTCGGTCGACAACCTCTTCGTCTTCCTGGCGCTGTTCACCTACTTCGGCGTGGACCCGGCGCACCAGCACAGGGTCCTGTTCTGGGGGATCCTGGGCGCGATCGTGTTCCGCGGGATCTTCATCTTCGCGGGCGTCGCGCTGATCGCGCGCTTCCGCTGGGTGATGTACATCCTCGGGGTCCTCCTGGTGGCCACCGGGGCCAAGCTCGGGCTCAGCGAGGCGGAACAGGTCCACCCCGCGCGCAACTTCGTCGTGCGGTGGGCGAGCCGGATGCTGCCGATCGACCGCGAGTACCACGGGCAGCGGTTCGCCGTCAGGACGGCGGGCGGTCTCCGCTTCACGCCGCTGGTCCTGGTCCTGCTCGCGATCGAGAGCACCGACATCATGTTCGCGGTCGACTCGGTGCCGGCGGTCCTGGCGGTGAGCCGCGACGCGTTCGTCGTGTACACCTCGAACATCTTCGCCGTGATGGGTCTGCGGGCCCTCTACTTCGTCCTCGCGGGGGCGCTCGGGTCGCTGCGCCTCCTCCGGCCGGCGCTCGCGGTCATCCTCGTGCTGGTGGGCATCAAGATGCTGCTCGCGGAGGTCGTCGAGATCCCGACCGAGCTCTCGCTCGCAGTCGTGGCCGTGATCCTCGCCGCCGCGACCGCCGGCTCGCTCCTCCTCCCCGGGCACGAGAAGCGGCAGACCTGACCGCCGGCCGCGGTCGCCGTCGGTTGCCGCCGGCGCCGGCCGGCGTGCTTGGAAAGACGGTATCCTCGCCGCACGTTGGCGGGAACGGAGGTGGCGACGATGGCTCGGCGTCCGACCGGCCCGACGCGTCTCGAGAGGGACACGCTCGGCGCCATGGAAGTCCCCGAAGACGCGCTCTACGGCGCTCAGACGGCTCGCGCAGTCGAGAACTTCCCGATCAGCGGGTGGGCGCTCCCGCCCGGCTTCCTGGCGGCGCTCGCGATGATCAAGGGCGCGTTCGCCCGCGCCAACGGCGAGCGCGGGCTGCTGGCCGGGGCCGAGGCGGCGGCGATCGCGACCGCGGCCGACGAGGTCGTCGCCGGGGGCCACCTCGAGCAGTTCCCCATCGACGTGTTCCAGACCGGGTCGGGCACCTCCACGAACATGAACATGAACGAGGTGCTGGCGCACCTCGCCAACGTGCGGCTCGGCGGCGACCCTGCCGCTCACCGGCCGGTCCACCCGAACGACCACGTGAACCTCGGGCAGTCCTCGAACGACGCGGTCCCGGCGGCGCTCAGGATCGCGGCCGCGCTCGCCTGGCGGGACGGCCTGCGCCCGGCGGCAGCCGGCGTTCAGGCCGAGCTCGCGGCACTCGGGGAGCGGCACCGCCGGTCGGTGACGCTCGGGCGCACGCACCTCATGGACGCGGTACCTACGACGTACGGGCGCGTCTTCGCGGCGTGGGCGGAGCGACTGCGAGCGGCGATCGAGCGCGGCGACGAGGCGGCAAGGCACCTGCTCGTGCTCCCGCTCGGCGGCACCGCCGTGGGGACGGGGATCAACGCCGACCGAACCGTCGTGGCGCGCGCCGTGGCGCTGCTGTCGGCCGCCACCGGCCTCGCGCTCGAGCTCGAGTCGAACCCGGCGGTGGGGATCTCGGCGCAGGACGCCCCGATCGCGTCTGCAGACGCCCTCGCCGGTGTCGGCCGCGTGCTGTTCGCCGTCGCGAACGACATCCGCCTGCGCGCGTCGGGCCCGTTCGGGGGGCTGGGCGAGCTCCAGCTGCCGGCGGTTCAGCCGGGTTCCTCGATCATGCCGGGCAAGGTCAACCCGGTGATCCCGGAGGCGGTAGCCCAGGTCGCGATCGAGGTCGAGGGTCTTGCGGCGGCGTGCCGGGCGACGGCCTCGCTCCACCAGCTCGACCTCTCTCACGCCAACCCTCTCCTGGCCTGGAACCTCCACACGATCGCGCGGCTCCTGGCCGCGGCGTCGCGCGTCCTCGTCGAACGCTGCCTTTCCGGTCTCTACGTCGACGAGGCGGTCTCGCGCCGCCACGCGGAGGCGAGCCCTGCGCTGGCGACCGCGCTCGCGGCGCGCATCGGGTACGAGCGGGCCGCGGATGTCGCCAAGGCCGCGGAGGCCGCCGGCGCCACCGTCGCCGAGACCGCCAGGAAGCTCGGCGTGCTGCCCGACGCCGAGCTGGCCGAGGCCCTGGACCTCGACCGCATGGCGGGAGTGGAGTAGGGGGGGCGTAGGAGCCGGGGAGTAGGGGGGCGCCGGAGTGCTGTAGCACGCGCACCTCGCGTCCGCGCTTCTTCCGTTCCGTCGCGCGGCTCGGTGGGCGTGACAAAATCGCCCCCGTGATCCGTCAATCGAGACGTGGACAGCTCCGGCACGTGGGCGGCGGTCGGTGTCGCGGCCGGCAGGGCGCACGCGGCGGTTCGCGACGTGGCTGAACGGCCCTCAAACGCCTCCCGGCCGGTGGATCTCGCCGGGGCGTTCGCGGCTGTCGCGACCGGCGACATGGACGCGCTCGACGCCGTCTGGGAGGCCGTGGCGGCAGATCTGTACGGCCTCGCTCTCTGGCGAACGGGGTCGCGGGAGGACGCCTCCGACGTCGTTCAGGAGGTGTTCGTGCGCCTCGCGAGCGCCGGTCCGAGGCTCGCGCGGGCGCGCGACCCGCGTGCGTACGTGCTCGCGATGGCGCACAGCGCCGCGGTGGATCTCGTCCGGCGTCGCAGGCCGACGGTCGAGGCCGACGACGCGGTCCTGGAGCCGGTCGTGCCGGACCCGGGGACGGCGGCGGACGCAGCGCGCGCATCGAAGCTCGTGTCGCGCCTGCCGGCCGCGCAACGCGAGGCGGTGTACCTGCGGCACTTCGCCGGCATGTCGTTCGGCGAGATCGGGAGCGTCACCGGAGTGCCGACGTTCACCGCTGCGAGCCGATACCGACTCGGCATCGGCAGGTTGCGGAAGCTGATGGGGGTGGCGCGATGAGCGACGAGCTGTTCTCCGGTATGAAGGTCCCGGGACCGCCGGGCCGGCTGCGCGAGCGGGCGCTGCGGGCCGCCCGGGCGGCGGCGCCGGAGGCGGCGTCTCGGGGCCGGGTGCCATGGGGGTTCCGACGGCTCGACCTCGTCTGGGTCGGCGCGCTCCTGGTGCTGCTGGCCTCCAACGCACTGCTTACGATGTCGAGCCGGCGGGCGGCGACGCTCGAGGCGGGGCGCGCGGCGGTCGCGCAGCGCGAAGAGCGCGCCGCCAGGTCCGAGGACGAGGGTGATCTACTCGCACTCGGGGTGAGGCTCGACGCCACATCCCCTCCTCCCGCCCCGCGGGTGCTCAGTCTCGTGCAGGTGCTGAGAGACGGCTCGTGACGTCGGAGGGCGGAAAGGAGAACGCGATGCAGCGCAAGATGGTCGTCACCGGCGTACGGATCGGGGGGATCGCCGCGGTCGCGGCGCTCGCGCTGTTGCTCGCGGTGCGGCTGCAGGCGCGGGCCTCCGACGCGAAGCTCGAGAGCGAGTTCGTGCAGAAGGTCGGGCCGCTCGATCCGCAGGCGTACACGTCGCCCTCCGTCCCGGACTCGGAGAACGCCGCGATCTGGCTGCGGGCGGCCGCAGCGGCGCTCAACCTCACGCGAGCGGACAAGGACTTCATCGGCGACCTCGGACGTGTGCCTGCCGACCAGTGGACGGCTGAGCAGGACGCGGGAGTCGACCGCCTCGCCGCCCGTAGCGCGCCCGCCCTCGTGCTTGCCGAGCGCGCGGCTCTGCTGCCGCGCTCGAGCCTCATGCTCTCGGGCCGCGACGCCGTCGACATCAAGTACCAGGTGTCGCTGGCCGACCTCATGTGGCTGGCTCGAGTCATCGACGAGCGCGGCCGACTCGCGGCGAGGCGGGGAGACTGGGCGGGGTTCCGCTCGGGAGTGACCGAGCTCGCGCGCATCGCCTCCACGACCGAGCCCGAGTCGCCGCTCATCTGCCAGCTCGTCGGCCTGGCGACCGAGCGGATGATGTTCGACGTCATCCGTGCCGGCGTCGAGTCGCCGGCGCTCGGCGGCGCGGCGTGGCAGGGACTCGACGCGGAGATTCCGTCGGTTGAGCTGGTCGCGGCGTGGCGGCGCGCGCTCGGCGCCATGGCGACTGGCGTGCGCGTGGGGATCGTCGACCCGCACAACCTGTTCGACAGGGAGTCCACCAAGGTCGACCTCGCGGTCCCGAGTCCCGAAGAGTACCTTCGCATCGTCCTGACCGTCGAGAGCCTGGCGGCGAGGCCGATCGGGCTCGACGCCGCGCTCGGCGATCGCCTGCAGAAGGGCAAGGGTGTCACGAGCGGTCGCCCGGTTGCCGACTTCCTGGCCGGCTCGCTCGTACGCTACCAGAGCATCCTCTCGATGCGGCGCATGGCGCGGGTCGCGATCGGGCTGCGGGCCTACGCGGTCGCGAAGGGGCGGTACCCGGACACCCTCGCGGCGTGGCCGGAGGCCGCCGGCCCCGATCCGTTCACGGGCGGGGCGATGCGCTACGAGGTCCGTGCAGATGGGTCAGCCGTGCTGGCTGTGCCCGGTGCCGAGGAGCTGTTCAACCGGATCAACGAGCTGAAGACGACGGTCCCGTACACCTGGGTGGTCTCCGCCCCGGGGCCCGCCGTGCCGGCGACGCACGACTAGCCCGGCCGGCGGAGATCGGCTCTCGAGGGGATTCCGGCGCCGCCGGAATCCCCGTATCATGTCCGCAAGAGAGGGTCCGGAGCATGTTCATCCCGATCGGCTTGGAGCAGACGACCGTCCGCCGGCTGCCGTGGGTGAGCATCGCCATCATCGCGCTCAACCTGGCTGCGTTCCTCCTCGTGGGGACGAGCGCCGACACGGTCGCGGAGGAGGCCGGCCGCCGTGCGCAGGAGGTCGTCCAGTACTGGACCAAGCACCCGTACCTGAAGCTGCCCGAGGAGGTGCTGCCTCCGGGGATGTCGCAGGCGGAGCGCGAGAAGCTCACATTGATGGTCGAGGCGATGCGGAGCGCGCCCGGGCAGTCGGTGCCGGACGCCGAGCAGCGGGAGCGCGAGGAGAAGGAGCTCGAGGCGCTCGTCACCAGTCTGCGCGAGGGGATCGCCGAGCACCCGACGAAGAGCTGGGGCCTGGTGCCGTCGGACCCGAAACCGCTCGCGTTCCTGAGCAGCATGTTCATGCACGCAGGGTGGCTGCACCTCCTCGGGAACATGCTGTTCTTCTACGTCTCCGGGCCGTTCCTGGAGGACGCGTTCGGCCGCCCGCTGTTCGCCGGCCTCTACCTGGCGTCGGGGATCGTCGCCGCGCTCGTGCACATCGTCTCGTTCCCGAACTCCGACGCCCCGCTGGTCGGGGCGTCCGGCGCGATCGCGGGGATCATGGGCGCGTTTCTGGTGCGCTTCGTGCGAACCAAGATCCGGTTCTTCTACTTCTACTTCGTCGGCCTCTTCCGCACCGGCACAGTGGACCTGCCGGCGTGGGTCGTGCTGCCGCTATGGTTCCTCGAGCAGGTGTTCTTCGCCGGCCTCGCCGGCTCGTCCGGCGTGGCGTATCGCGCGCACATCGGGGGGTTCGTGTTCGGGTTCCTTGCGGCGGTCGCCATCAAGCAGCTGCGCATCGAGGAGAAGTACATCGCACCCAAGATCGAGGGTCAGATCTCGGTGACCCAGCACCCCGCGCTCGAGGAGGGGATGGACCTGCTGGTGCGGGGCGAGACGGCCGCGGCCCGGAAGTCGTTCGAGAAAATGTTGGCGGAGGAGCCCCGCAACGCCGACGCGCACCTGGCGATGTGGCAGAGCCACTGTCACGACGGCAACCCGGACGACGGCGCGGACCACCTCGTCCACGCCATCGAAGAGGAGATCCGCCGGGGCGACCTCAACCTCGCGCTCGACCACTGGCGCGAGCTCACCGCCACGGCGCACAGGTCCGGGCCCGCCGCGCTGAGGTGGCGCCTGGCGGGCTCGCTCGCGCCGGCCGACTCGGAGGCCGCGGCCGAGATCCTGAGGAACCTCGCCAGCGACGCGGGTGCGGGCGTCCTCGCCGAGAAGGCGCTGCGCCAGCTCGCGGCGATGGGGGAGACCGCGCTCGCTCCGCCGGCCGCCAAGGCCGCCGCCCCGAGCGCGCAGGCGCCCGGACCGACCGCCGGTACGACCCAGCCCGTGCGGGCTCCCGCGTGGCCTCTCCCGCCGGCTGCGGCCGGACCTGCGGCGCCGCCCCTCGTCGCGGCCGACGAGCCGGTTGCCGCCCCCCCTCCGCCTCCGGCGTTCTGGAAGCCGGTCGAGCCGTCTCCCGCGGGGCCGCCCGACCCCAACGCCAGGCCGGAGATCGAGGCGTGCCAGGTGGAGGAGCTGCAGACCGAGGGCCTGCTGGTGCGCGGGCTCCAGGGCGGCTCCGACCTGCTGCCGTTCGCGGACGTGGAGAAGGTCGTGGTCGCCGGGATCACGGCCAGGCCGAAGCCGTTCCTGGTGCTCGACCTCGTGCTGGCACGCGTCGGTGGGGAGCCGAGGCGGGTGGAGCGCCTGCTCAGCACCGAGTTCGATCCGCGGATCCTCGCCGGGCGGCCGGACCTCAACGGCCTCGCGGCGTTCCGCGAGGTCGTGCGCGTGATCGCCGTCGGAGCGGACGCGCAGGTTGTCCCGCAGGAGCTGCTGGTGCCGTCGACGCCGATCCCGATGTTCGAGTCGATCGAGGCGTACGAGCGCGTGGCTCTGTTCCCCCAGTGCTGAGCCGCCGAACGCGGCGGAACCAGAGACGATGTCGTGTATGATGGGCGGGTCTTGAGCCCGCGGGGCGCGCGGCGGCGAGGGGGAGCCGGCCGGAGCAGTAGCGGCGTGCAGCCCAACCCGCGGTCGTTGGCTTCCGTCCCCCCGTTGAGCGCGGCATCGGAACAGCCGGGCGGGAACCGCCCGTTACTGCAAAGGGGGGAACGATGGCAAAGCTCAAGGACAAGCTCCAGGAGAAGATCGCGGCTCACCGGCCCCGCACCCAGAAGCTCCTGAAGGAGCACGCCGGCGTGAAGATCGGCGAGGTGACGGTCGGGCAGGCGATCGGCGGTGCGCGCGGCGTCCGCTGCCTCGTGACCGACATCTCGTACCTCGACCCGTTCGAGGGGATCCGGTTCCGCGGCAAGACGATCCCCGAGACGTTCGCCGCGCTGCCGAAGGTCCCCGGGTGCGGCTACCCGTACGTGGAAGCGTTCTGGTGGTTCCTCCTCACCGGAGACATCCCGACCGCCGAGGAGACGCAGGAGGTGGTCAAGGAGTTCCAGGCGAGGCGCGAGGTCCCGGCGTACGTCGGCTCGGTGCTGCGCGCGATGCCGGCCGACTCGCACCCGATGACGATGTTCTCGACGGCCATCCTGGCGATGCAGCGCGAGTCCGTGTTCGTCAAGCGCTACAGCTCGGGGATGAAGAAGGACGAGTACTGGGACGCGACGTACGAGGACGCGACGACGCTCCTCGCCAAGCTGCCGTCGATCGCGGCCATGGTCTACCGCCTGAAGTACAAGGGCGACGCCCAGATCGCCGCGGACCCGAAGCTGGACTTCGGCGGGAACTTCGCGCACCAGATGGGGTTCGAGAAGCCGTACGACGACGTGGCTCGGATGTACTTCATCCTGCACTCCGACCACGAGTCCGGCAACGTCTCCGCGCACACGACGCACCTCGTCGCGTCCGCACTCTCGGACGCGTACTACGCGCTCTCGGCCGGCATCGACGGCCTTGCGGGGCCGCTGCACGGCCTCGCGAACCAGGAGGTGCTGCGCTGGATCATGAAGTTCCAGGAGAAGCTCGGGGGCGCCGAGCCGACCGAGGAGAACGTCAAGAAGGCGCTGTGGGACACGCTCAACGCCGGTCAGGTGATCCCGGGGTACGGCCACGCCGTGCTGCGCAAGACCGACCCGCGCTACATCGCGCAGATGGAGTTCTGCCAGAAGCACCTCCCGAACGACCCGCTGTTCAAGCTCGTCAACATGATCTACAAGGTCGCGCCGGGCGTCCTCACCGAGCACGGCAAGACCAAGAACCCGTGGCCCAACGTGGACGCCCAGTCGGGCGTGATCCAGTGGCACTACGGCCTCAAGGAGTGGGACTTCTACACGGTGCTGTTCGGGGTCGGGCGCGCGATCGGCGTGCTCGCGAACATCACTTGGGACCGCGCCCTCGGGTACGCGATCGAGCGCCCGAAGTCGGTCACGACCAAGATGCTCGAGGACGTCGCGAGCCAGGCGATCAAGGCGGACGATCTCGGGAGCGACTGAGGACTGGGGTCACGGGCCCCGACAGACCGGCGAGCGGGGAGGGCGGAGGCGACCCCGCCCTTCGCCGTTCACGGCCGCGAGCGCGGGACGACCGGCGGCGGGCGCCTCTCGACCTCGACCATGCGGGGCGGCGACGCGTCGAAACGGAACACGTGCACCGTGCCCGCCGAGGCGCCGGACGGCGGCCCGACCGGCCTGTGCTGCCACGCCTGGAGGAACTCGGAGTCGACCCGGACGGCCCTGCCCGGGAGCGTGAGGGCCACCGCCTCGGCCAGCGCCCCTCCCAGCAGCTGCGCCCCGCGCGTCTCGTTGATGTGGCCGGCCACCCACACGGAGTGTTGACCCGGAGAGCGCGTCGCCCCCGCGATGCCGTCGAGCATCACGTCGCGGCAGCGGGCAGCCTCCAGCCACGGTAGCTCGTTGAGAACGCTGGCGAGGAGCCACACCGCCACAGCGGCGCCGCCGAGCGCCCGGCGCCAGCGGAGCGGTGAGGAGGCGACCGCGACGCCGACGGCCACGGCGATCCCCATGCCGGCGATCGTGATGAAGCGGCTGTGGCTCCACGCGAGCGCGGACGGGTCAAGGTACGGCAGGGCGGGCAGCAGCCCCGCCACGGCGAGAGCGAGCCCGGCCATCGCGGGCCGCACGGCGTCCCGGCTCGACGGCAGCAGGAGCGCAAGGAACGCGGCGGCGGCCGCCGCGGCGCAGAGGGCCGTGACTATGTCCGAGGCGGTTCCGTACGTCGGGTTCACCGGGGCGAAGACGGCACGGACGGCACCCTGCGCCAGCCTCCCCGCGAGCGCTGTCGGCGCCGCAAGGGTCGTGCCCGCGTACCCCCCGACGCCTCCGAGCGTGAGGAGGCGACAGCCGAACGCGAGCGCCGCGCCTCCGAACGCCCCGCCGCAGCGCGCCAGCCGGCGCGCCGGCGGGGCCGGGGAGAGGACGCCGAGCGCCTCCCACGCCGCGATCGCGATCGGGATCGCGAACGCGGACTCCTTGGCGAGTGGCGCGACGAAGCAGAGCCCTGCGAGCGCGAGCGGGCGCCGCGCCCCGCGGTCCCACCCGGGAGCGGTGGCGAGCAGGAGCGCGGCGCTCGTGAGGAGCAGCGCGAGGAGGTCAAACATCGCGGCGACCCATGCGGCCGCCTCCATCCGTCCGGGGTAGAGGAGCGCGAGCGCCGCCACCCATCCGGCCGCCCTGGGGCCGGCGAGCCGCGCCGCCACCCTGCCGGCCATCGCCGCCGCCACCACGAACAGGGCGAGGTGGCTCGCGTGGAACAGCCACGCCCGCGCGCCGAACACGCTCAGCTCGGTCCGGAAGAAGAGGAACCCGAGCGGCCTGAAGAACTCGAAGTCCCTCGGGTGGAGCTCGTCGAGGAGCATCGGCCAGCCGCGCGCGCCGAGGTCCACCAGGCCGATGAAATCGTCCGCGAGGAACCCGACGGTCAGCAGGGGGAGCAGCACGACGACGGCGGCGAGCCAGAGAGCACGCCGCGGAGCTCGCTCGTTCGCGGCCGGCGCGGGTTCCACCGGCGATCCGGCGCCGGGGTCGGTCGCCCGGCCGGGCGCGCCGCGCGCGCTCTGCACGTCGGATCCGTGGGACGCCATGGTGCCCGGATGATACCAGCGTGAGGCGAGCCGACCGGCGCGCGGTCGCGACCGCGGGTCGCGGCTGCTACCCGCGGCCGGCGAGGCGGGCGCGGATGCGGTCGCGCAGGCCGGCCGCGGCCTTGCGGACCTCGCCGCTCCGTGCGTTGGCCGCGAGATCTTCGGCGATGCGGAGCGCCGCGACGAGATCGCCCCGGCTCGCGAGAGCCGCCGCCTGGTTGTAGCGCTCGGCCTCCTGCCGGGCCTCGGCCTCGCGGCGTTCGGCGCGCGCCCGGGCGGAATCCGGAGATTCGGGGATCTCCTCGACGACCTCTTTCGTGCCGTCCGGGGTGCCCGCCGCCTTCATCGTGGCGATGTGGTCCCGCAGCCGCTCCGCCTCGGCCCGCAGGTTCGGATCGGCGATCGTCGGGATCAGGCGCTGCAGGGCGTCGAACGCTTGATCGCGGCGGCCGGCGTTGAAGTCTTCGACCGCGGCGTCGTATGCCGCCGTCTCCTGCACGCGCGCCAGGCGGGACTCGAGCTGCGACCGGAACGCGGGGTCGCTCGCCAGGGCGAGGGCGCGCTCGAGCGCGGCGGCGGCCCCCGCGAGGTCTCCGCGCGACGCCGCGGCGTTCGCGTTCTCGGCCTCGATGCGCGCGAGCAGCTCCCGGAGCCGTGCGCGGGCGCCCGGATCGGGGGCGTCGGCCAGGTAGACGGCGAGGACCTCGTTGGCCCGCGCGGGTCGGCCGGCGCGCACGCACAGCTGCGCCAGACCCGAGGCGGCGTCGGACCGGCGCGGAGCGCTCGCGAGCGCCCGCTCGAACGCGTCGATCCCGGGCGTGGGGTCCTCCCGGGGCGCCAGCAGATAGGTGTTGCCGAATCCGACCAGCGCCGCGACCGAGCCCGGGTCGGCGGCGAGGCACCCTCTGAACAGCTCGCGAGCCCGCAGGACCATCTCCTCCGGAGGGCTCCCGGTGGCCCGCGCCTGCTCGTTGGCGAGCCCGAGGAGGTACTCGCCGTACAGGAGCGACGCCGTCGCATCCGGCGCCTTCCCTCTGGCCTCGGCGAACAGACGGGAAGCCTCCTCGGCGCGGCCCTGTCGCGCGGCGACCGCCGCCAACGTCGCGGTGTTGCGGGCCGACTCCGGGTTGAGGCGGTGGGCCTCGTCGAGGAAGGCCCGCGCGGACTGGGGGTCGCACCGCTGACACCCCAGGAGCATCCCGCCGAGCTCCGCGAGCGCGGCGTCGCGCGGGAGCGGCGCGGGCGCCCCCGGGTCCTTGACCGCAACCGAGCGGGCCAGGAGCCGCAGCGAGGCCATCACGCTGCGGTGCGCGTAGGCGTACAGCTCTTGGTTGAACTGCTCGGGGGTGGTCCGGAACGCGTTCCGGAACGCCTGGTCGTCGCTTTCCCCTCTCGCTCGGCGGGTGAGGAACTCGATCAGGTGGGCGCGGCCGGCGGGCGCCTGGGCCAGGAGGTAGTGCACCATCAGCCACGACTGCGCGTAGAACTGGGGGCGTATCGAGCGCGAGGTGTACTCAGGGGAATCGCGGGTCGCGCCCAACACCGCCGGGGTCGGGAGGAGCCCGTGCGTCTGAAGCGTGGCGAGGTGCTCGAGGTCGGGCCGTCCGATCAGGATCTCGCCGCCCTCCGTCGAAAACGAGCCGAAGAACTCCGCCAGCCCCTCGTCGAGCCACAGCGGCACGGACGGCATCGAGTTCCGCACGAGGGCGTGGGTGAGCTCGTGGTACGCGACGCGCCGGGCGTCCTCGAACCGACGAACCGGGAGGAGCAGGTAGCTGGCGTGCTCGGTGGGCTCGAACACACCGGCGGTGTCGGTGCACGATCGCCCCATCAACGCCCCGCAGTACTCCTCGAACGTCGTGGCCGACGCGAACAGGATCACCTTCGCCGGAGGCTCGAGGTGGATCGGGATCCCGGTCCCCTGGCCGACCGCCGACACCATCGTCTCGAGGTCGAGCGCGACGTCACGGACCTTGGACGGCGACCCGTCGGAGAGCAGCTCGAGGTGCTCGGTCCGGAGCGTCACCCACTTGGTCCGGGTGCCGGGTAGGTCGATGCCCGCGGCCTGGACCGCGACCGCCGCAACCGCGAGGGCGAGCACGGGGGCGGCACGGCGGTCGGGCATGGATGGCTTCCCCCAACAGGGCTGGGAGCGCGCCGTCTACCGGCGCGCGTGCGCCGTGGCCTCCGGCACCGCGGCCCGCCCCGAGGCGAACGCGACCTTGTTGAGGTCCAGGTACTTCTTGGGCACCCGCTGGGCCAGACACTCCCACCACGCCGCCTCCGGGAGCGGGAGCAGGCACGAGACGGCGCCGAGCAGGACGACGTTTGCGGCCTTCACGTTGCCCGCCTCCTGCGCGAGGCGCTCGCCCGGGACCATCACGACCCGGGCGTCGAGCGCCCCGAACACCCGGCTCAGGTGCTCGTCGCCGGGGTAGACCGACGAGCCGGAGGACACGGTCACCGGCACGATCGCCTGGTCGTTCACCACCGCCGTCCCTCCGCGGCGCAGGAAAGCGGCGAAGCGCAGCGCCTCCATCTTCTCGAACGAGAGGAGGATGTCGGCCTCGCCGACGCCGACGAGCGGCGAGTGGACCTCGTCGCGGTCCCAGCGGACGTGGGAGGCGACGCTGCCGCCGCGCTGCGCCATCCCGTGCACTTCGGACTTCTTCACGTCGAATCCCGCCGCGAGCCCGACCTCGGCGAGGATGTTGCTGGCGAGCAGGGTGCCCTGCCCGCCCACCCCGACCAGCACGAAGCTGAACGCCTTCTCCCCGCTCATCGGTCAGTTCCCTTCCGAGGCCGGCGTCGAGCAGCTCGCCGGCTGGTGCTCGTGCGCCAGCCGCACCTGGTCGCGCGTCAGGATCGCGTCGTGCGGGCAGAGCTGGGCGCACACCTCGCACCCGGTGCAGAGGTCGCCGTCGATCAGGGCGAGCGGCTTGCCCGACTTCTCGTCCACCTCGTCGCTCTTGAGGATCGCCGGGCACCCGATCCTGAAGCAGATCCCGCACCCGGTGCACTTCTCCTCGACGACCTCGAGCGGGACCCAGCGCTTGCGGATCTCGGGGAGGAGCGCGCACTCGCGGCGCGCCACCAGGACCGCCGGCTCGTTGTGGGACATCAGGTCCTTGTACGCCTTCTCGAGACCGTCCACGTCGTAGGCGTCCACGGTCGCGACGTGGTGGATGCCGAGCGCGCGCACGAGCGGCTCGAGCTCGATCACCTCGGCGGGCTGCTGCTGGAGCGTGTGGCCGGTGCCGGGGTTCTGCTGGTGACCGGTCATCGCGGTGATCCGGTTGTCGAGGATGATCGTGAGGACGTTGGCCTTGTTGTAGGCGACGTTGGCGAGCGCCGGCAGCCCGGTGTGGTAGAACGTCGAGTCGCCGATCACAGCCACCATGCGCTCGCCGAGGCCCGACTTGGCGGCGCCGTGCGCGACGCCGATCCCGGCGCCCATGCACCCGCACGTGTGGATCGCCGACAGCGGCGGCAGCAGGCCGAGCGTGTAGCAGCCGATGTCGCCCGTGACCGGCACCTTCTTCTTCGAGAGCAGCTGGAACACGCCCCGGTGCGGGCACCCGGCGCACAGGACGGGCGGCCGCGCCGGCAGCTCCGGGAGGTCGAGAGCCGGGGCCGGCTGGGGCGCCCGGTCCACCTGCAGGCCGGCGTCGCTCGCGGCGCGCCGCACCACGGCCGGGTCGAACTCCCCGCACAGCGGGAAGATCGACTTCCCCTCGCAGGGGATCCCCAGGAGGCGGATCTGCTCCTCCAGCACGGGGTCCAGCTCCTCCACGACGACCAGACGCTCGACGCCCGCCGCAAACGCGCGGATCAACTGCTCGGGGACCGGGTTCACGACCCCGAGCTTGAGAACCGACGCGGTCGGGAGCACCTCGCGGACGTACTGGTACGCGATCCCCGCCGTCACGACACCGACGGCGCGGTCGCGCCACTCGATGCGGTTGAGCGGCGTCTTCTCCGCCCAGGCGGCGATGTCCCGCAGGCGCTGCTCGACGAGGGGGTGGCGCTTGCGCGCGTTGGCCGGGATCATGACGTACTTGGAGGGGTCGCGCGGGAACTTCTCGCGCTTCGGCGGCACCTCCTTGCGCTCGCCGAGCTCGACGGGCGTGGAGGAGTGGTTCGTCCTGGTCGTGGTCCGGAGAAGCACGGGCGTGTCGAACCTCTCCGCGAGGTCGAACGCGGCGATCGCGAAGTCCTTGCACTCCTGC
>DATKLI010000073.1:0-7193 GCA_035542455.1 Thermoanaerobaculaceae bacterium | reverse complement strand
GGTCGAGGTCACCGCCGCCGCACCGGCCGCGGTTGAGCTCTCGGGCGCCGTTTGGCTCGACGACGTTGCCGCGGGGGGTTCGGGCGGCGCCTGCGGCGGCGCTTCCGCCTGTATCGTGGGCTTCGCCGCGCCCAGCCAGGGGATGTACCGCCGGACGAGCGGCGACCGGAGCGCGAAGAACGCCGAGACTCCCATCGCGACGAGCAGGACGGCGATCACCGCCAGCGCCACGAGCGGTGCCTTCGATTTCCGCGCCTGGGGCGCCGCCACGGGCACGGCGGCCGCCTGTGGGGCCGGCACGAGCGCCGACGCGGGGGACACCTGGGCCGGCGCGGTCGCCGGGCCCGGCGGCGGTGCGACCATCGGGGCGGTAGCGGACGCGGTCCCGACCGGCGCCGACACCGCCGGCGCGGGCGTGAGCGGAGGGGAGCTCGGCGGCCGGCCCGAGTCTCGCATCAGGCTCGTCGCTTGCTCCGACTCCTCTACCCTCGCGGGGGTTCTCATCCCGGCGACGCCGCCCGTCGCGCCACGAACTCCGCCGGCCTCGAGGAGCTTCTCGAGGTCCGCGCCGAGCTCGTGGCAGTCCTGGTAGCGCTTGTCGCGATCCTTCGCGATCATCCGGTTCACGATCCTGCGGGTCTCGGCGTCGACGGTGTCGGAGAGCGAGCTGATGTCGGGCGGCTCCTCCTGGAGGATCTTGTGCAGGAGCGCGAGAGGGCTGTCGGCCTGGAACGGCATCCTCCCGGAGAGCAGCTCATAGTAGGTGACGCCGAGCGAGTAGATGTCGGTGCGGCGGTCGACCCCCTCGCCCCGGCACTGCTCCGGCGAGAGGTACCCCGGCGTACCCATGAGCATCCCGGTCGCGGTGAGCTTGGTGGTCGCGTCCTGCGGGAGCGCGAGCCCGAAGTCGGCGATCTTGAGCAGCCCCTGGTCGTTCACCATCAGGTTCGCCGGCTTGATGTCGCGGTGCACGAAACCCTTGTCGTGGGCCGCCGCGAGCCCATTGGCGGCCTGGAGCATGTACTGTGCCGCCCTCGGGTTTCCGATCCGGCCCTCGGCGCGCACCATGGCGAGGAGCGACTTCCCCGACACGTACTCCATCACGAAGAAGTGCTTCCCCTGGTCCTCGCCGATGTAGAAGATCTGGATGATGTTGGGGTGGGAGAGCGCCGCGGCCGCCTGCGCTTCACGGACGAAGCGGGCGACGAACGTCGGATCCTCCGAGAGGTGCTCGCCCAGGACCTTGATCGCGACGAAGCGGTTGAGGGACTCCTCGTGCGCCTTGTAGACGACGCCCATGCCGCCGCGCCCCAACTCGGAGACGATCGTGTAGTGACCTATCCTGGAGGCCGACATCTCGCGTCCCTCCTCCTGACCCGACGCCCAGGGCGGCTCGGGACCCCGGGCGAGGCCGGACACCTCTCACGCCAGACCCTCAACGCCGAGCCGGGTCGCACTCTCCGATGTGTGATCAGCCGCCGACAGCGCCAGCGAGGTGCGCGCAGGCCGGTGCTCAGGGCAGCTTCACCATCATCCCTTTTCTGATCGCGCCGGCGCTCCCGCTCTTGACCGTGCAGATCGAGAGCTTCTCCTTGACCTGGCTCACCTGGAGCCGCGCGACCTCGTTGACGCTCTGGTCGAGGACCTCGCCGGTGTCCGGGTCGCGGACGATGTTCGCCTCGCCGACCACGAACTCCTGCCCCTCGGACACGCCCTCGCGCGTCCCGCGGTTCACGTACACCTTGCCGCCGGCCACCTGCGCCACGGTCGCCGTCCACGGGATCTTGGGCAGCTGCGCGATCATGAAGTCCACGGCTTCCTTGCACGCCGCGGTCACGGCCTTGCCGACGTTGTCCTTCTGGTAGCCGCCCGCGTCGGCTCCCCACCCGGCGCCGCTGTACCCGATGTCGAGTCCCTTGCGCGTCGAGACCCCCGTGACGCTCTTGGAGGCCAGCACCTGGCCCGTCGTCGAGTCGACGATGTAGATCGTCGCGTTCACCTCGCCCTTGCCGCCGCCCCCGCCCAGGCGGACGCCGCCGATCGAGACGCCGCCGTGGCCGCCCGCGGTGCTGTCCTGCACGTGCGTGATGGCCCCCTTGACCAGCAGCTGCGCCGGAGTCATCTGGCCGGTGGCCGGCGCCTTCGCGCCGCCCGCCGCGCGTCCGGACGCCGCGAAGTCCTGCTCGGCCATGGCCTCCTGCCTCATGTCCTTCTCGCCCAGGACGATGAACTTCCCGGTCTGGTTGAGGAGGTCGGTCATGATCGTGCCCCACGCGTCACCGATCTCCCACTGGCCGTGCCACCCGGCCCTGTTCTCGAACTTGCTGACCGTGATCGAGTACCGGAGGCCACCGGTCTGCGCGGCCACCATCACCGGGACCGCCAACGCCAGTGCGACCAACGCGACGACCTTGATGCTGAGCTTCATGGCGATTCCCCCTTTTTCGTGTGCTCGCTACTGAGTCTAATGCTACGCGGCGCCCGCCGGGCTGTCAAACGCTCCGGCCCCCTCAGCAGAGAACCCCGCGCCGAGGCGCGGGGTCCCGGATCGCACGTCGTACAGGAGCTACTTCTTCTTGCCCGACTTCGGCGCGCCGCCCGCCGGCGACTCCCACCGCCCCTCCGCGATGCTCTGCGCCTTCAGCACGCACATCGCGGTCATGTTGACGATGTCGGAGACCTCGACGCCGCGCTGGAGCACATGGACCGCCGCGTTGACGCCGCACAGGATCGGGCCGATCGCCTCGACCTTGCCGAGTCGCCACAGCAGCTTGTAGGCGATGTTCGCCGACTCGAGGTCGGGGCAGACCAGCACGTTCGCGTCGCCCTGGATCTTCGACAGCGGGTACGTCTCCTGTGCGATCGACGGCTCCACCGCGGTGTCGGCCTGCATCTCGCCGTCGACCACCAGGTCGGGCCACCGCTCGTGGACGATCTCGACCGCGCGCCGCACCTTGATCGTGTTGGCGTCGCTGTTGGAGCCGAAGTTCGAGTACGACAGCATCGCGATCTTCGGCTCAACCTGGAAGTAGTTCCTCGCCACCTCGGCGGTGCAGAAGGCGATCTCGGCGAGCTCCTCGGCCGTCGGGTTGAGGTTGACGGTGGTGTCCGCGATGAACACCATTCGGTCCTCAAACAGGAGGAGGTAGACACCCGCGGCGCGGGAGACCGGGCCGAGCGTGTGATGGACCTGGAGCGTCGGCCGGATCGTGTCCGGGTAGTGCATCGTGAGCCCCGAGATCAGGCCGTCGGCGTCGCGCTCGCGGACCATCATGTTCCCGAAGTAGACCGGGTCCTTGAGCGTCTTCGCCGCGTCCTCGGGCGCCAGCCCCCGGCGCCACCGCATCTCGTGGAACTTCTTGACGTACGCGTCGAACTTCGGGTATGAGGCCGGCTCGACGACCTCGACCTTGCTCTTCGGGACCTCGTACTCCTTGAGCATCGGCTCGATGACCGCCTTGGCCCCGACCAACACCGGCGTGCAGATCCCGTCGTCCACGAGGATCTTCGCGGCGCGAACGATCTTCGGGTGCTCCCCCTCGGCGAACACGATCCGCTTGGGAGCGGCCTTGGCCTTGTCCATCACGACGTGCATCACGCGGCGGATACGCGAGAGCCGCGACTCGAGCTCGCGGACGTAGTCCTCCTTCGAGCTCCACGGCTTCGCCGCGATCCCGGCCTTGATCGCGGCCTCGGCGACGGCGGGCGCTTCCCACAGGAGGACGCGGTAGTCGAACGGCTTGGGGATCAGGTACTCGCGCCCGAACTTGAACGGCTTGCCGCCGTACGCGCGGAGCACGGAGTCGGGCACGTCCTCCTTGGCGAGGTTGGCGAGGGCCCGGACGGCGCCCATCTTCATCTCCTCGGTGATCCCGCTCGCCCGCACGTCGAGGGCGCCGCGGAAGATGAACGGGAAGCCGAGGACGTTGTTGACCTGGTTCGGGTAGTCCGAGCGGCCGGTGGCCATGATCACGTCCTTGCGGGCGCCGGTCGCGGCCTCGTAGGTGATCTCCGGGTCGGGGTTCGCCATCGCGAACACGACGGGGTCCTCGGCCATGGTGCGCAGCATCTCGGGGGTCACGAGGTTCGGGCCGGAGACGCCGATGAACGCGTCGGCGCCGCGCAGGACGTCGGCGAGCGTCCGGGCATCGGTGTCCTGGGCGAACTGCTCCTTGTACGGGTTCATCCCCTCCTTGCGCCCCTTGTAGATCACGCCCTTGGTGTCTACGAAGTAGAGGTTCTCCCTCTTCACGCCGAGGTTGAGGTACAGCTTCGCGCAGGCGATGCCGGCGGCGCCGGCGCCGCAGAACACGACCTTCACGTCGCCGATCCTTTTCCCCGTGACCTCGAGGGCGTTGAGGAACGCCGCCCCGGAGATGATCGCCGTCCCGTGCTGGTCGTCGTGGAACACCGGGATCTTCATCGTCTTCTTGAGAGTCTCCTCGATGTAGAAGCACTCGGGCGCCTTGATGTCCTCGAGGTTGATCCCGCCCAGCGTCGGCTCGATGAGCTGGCAGAACTTGATCACGTCGTCGGGGTTGTGGGACTCCACCTCGATGTCGAACACGTCGATGTCGGCGAATCGCTTGAAGAGGACGCCCTTCCCCTCCATCACCGGCTTCCCGGCGATCGCGCCGATGTCGCCGAGGCCGAGCACCGCCGTTCCGTTGGAGATCACGGCGACGAGGTTCCCCTTGTTCGTGTACTCGTACGCCAGCGCCGCGTCCTTCTCGATCTCGCGGCACGGCTCCGCGACGCCCGGCGTGTACGCCATCGAGAGATCGCGCTGGGTCAGGCACGGCTTGGTCGGGACCACCGACACCTTGCCGTGGCGTTTCCCAGTGTGGTACGCGAGGGACTCCTCGCGCGTGACCTTTCCTGTGCTCATGACCGCCTCCTCGCCCGTTCGGGGCTGCAAATGAACGAATTCACAAAGTCATCCTACGGCGTCCGCCGCATCCGTGCAAGGCCGTGGTTCGTGGATCGTGGATCGTTGGTCGCGAAAGGCGTCGGATCGCCCAACCTGGCAGGCCCTCTCGAATGTACTCAAGTTCCCTCAAAGCCCGTAATTTGCGACCCACGAGCAACTGCCCACGATCCACGGCCTCTCAGCGGGCGCGCTCGCCCAGGGGTTTGAGCGCCGCGTCCGCAAAGCGCCGGCGCCTCACGTGTCGCTCCAGTGCCAGCGAGATGAGTCGGTTCAACAGCTCGGGGTAGCTCACGCCCGAGAGGCCCAAGAGGCGGGGGTACATCGAGATCGATGTGAACCCCGGGATCGAGTTGAGCTCGCTGATCAGGAACCGCCCGTCGCGGGTGTCCAGCAGGAAGTCGGCCCGGGCCATCCCCTCGCAGCCGAGAACCGCAAACCCCGCCAGTGCCAGCCGCTGCGCCTCTGCCGTCTGCGCCGCATCCAGGGGTGCGGGGGCCAGCAGCTTGCAGGCCTCGTCGAGGTACTTGTCGGCGTAGTCGTAGAAGTCGTGACCGGGCACGACCTCGCCCGGCACCGAGGCGAGCGGCGGGTCGCCGCCGAGCACGGCCACCTCGATCTCGCGTGCCGGTATCCCCTGCTCCACGATGACGAGGTCGTCGTACCCGAGCGCGAGCTCGATCGCGGACGCCAGCGTGCTCACGTCCCTGACCTTGCTGATCCCGACCGACGAGCCCAGCCGCGACGGCTTGACGAAGAGCGGGAGGCGGAGGGCGAGGCACCTTGCCTCGCAGCGGATCCGCTCGGCGGCCCACTGCGCCGCGGTCAACGCCTCGAACCGGGGGGTCGGCAGCCCCGCCTCCCGGAACAAGCGCTTGGAGAGCACCTTGTCCATCGTGACGGCCGCCGCCGCGACCCCGCACCCGACGTACGGCAGGTCGAGCATCTCGCACAGCCCCTGGATCGTCCCGTCCTCGCCGAACGGGCCGTGGAGGATCGGCAGCACGACGTCGACGTCGCGGCCGGCCAGCCTCCCGTCCACTCCGAGGGTGCCCTCGAACGCCGCCACCCGGTCCGCCCGGTCGCCGCTCGACGAGAGGACGCGGGCCGCTTCGGTCGGATCCGCCCACCGTCCGGCCTTGTCGATCGCCATCGGGACGACCTCGTACCGCTCGCGGTCGAGCGCGGCCGCCACCGAGCGCGCCGAGACCACCGACACCTCGTGCTCGCCGGATCGCCCGCCGAACACCAGCCCGATGCGCAGGCGGTCAGCCACGGCCGCACCCTGCACCGATACGTCCGCTCATCGCGTCGCCTCCCCGGTCGCGGCCTCATGGTAGCGCCACCCGGTGCCGTTGTCGCTCAGCCACCGCGGAAGCCCGCCGAGCGCGCCGAGGACCGCGGCGGCGCCCGCCGCCAAGAGCGCCCTCGCCGCCTCGGGATCCGCCTGGACGGCCACGATCGGAGCACCGAGGGCTCGCGCGGTCGCCACGTCCACCTCCATGTCTCCGACGACGAGCGCGTCCGGGGGCGAGACGCCGAACGACCGCAGGATCGGGAGCGCCACGCCGGGGTCCGGCTTCCTCACGCCGTAGGTGTCGGGCCCGACGACCGCCGCCACGTGCTCCGCGAGGCCGGTGTGGAGCAGCCACGAGCGCGAGAGCTCCTCGTACTTGTTCGAGATGACGGCCACCTTGCCGCCGGTGCGACGGGCGACGTACGCGAGCACCTCGTGGGCGCCGGGAAGTGCGGGCGTTAGGTCGAGGAACGTGGCGCGGTAGTGGTCCGCGAACCGCACGCCGACCGCGCGGACCAGCGCGTCGTCGGCCCCGGCTCCGACGGCGTCGCGCACGAGCGCCGGCGCGCCGCGGCCGACGTGAGTCCTGACCCACGCGAGGTCGAACTCGGGAAGCCCCTCCTCGCGCAGCGCGGCGTCGAGCGCGACCCGGATCCCCTCGAACGAGTCCGCGAGCGTTCCATCGAGGTCGAACAGCAGCGCCGCCGGACGAAGAGGCTCACCTTGCATGCGTGGGTCCCCGCGTTGTCCGTGGATCCGCCGTCCGCATGTCTTGGGTCGACACTCCGACGGACCCGCACGCCGGCGTCACTTCGACCTCCCCGGAGCCGGGAGCGGCGGAGCCCACCCGGCGGGCTCGGCGTGCGGCGGCATCGCGTCCGGAAGGAGGTGCGTGGACAGGCCGGTCCGGCGGTCGACCATCGACGCGTACGGCACGACCATCGCACCGGCAGCCGAGCTCGGGATCTG
>DATKLI010000072.1:0-34828 GCA_035542455.1 Thermoanaerobaculaceae bacterium | reverse complement strand
GACGCAGCGCCTCCTACACCTCCTCACCGAGGCCGAGATCCCCGTCCGGCAGGGCTGGCCGCTCGACACGATCGTCGGGATCGTGCCCGGCCGCCTCGAGCGCGGCTTCATCTTTCCCGAGACGGGGCTCGCCGTGTTCGGCCGCGCCGACCTCACGACGCTCCCTGCGCCTTCGCGCCAGCGTCGCTCTCTCGCCCGGGTGCTGGCGGAGATGCGCGACCTCGCGGTCGGCGACTTCGTCGTCCACGCCGACCACGGGATCGGGCGGTTCAACGGGTTCCGGACGCTGTCGCTGGACGGCGAGGAGCACGAGTGCGTCGAGCTCGAGTACGCCGGCGGCGGCAAGCTCCTCGTCCCGCTCGAGCGCGCCGACGTCCTCGAGAAGTACTCGGGCGCCGAGGGGACGCCGCCTCGCCTCGACCGCCTCGGCGGTACCACGTGGGCGCGGACGAAGTCCAAGGTCAAGCGCGCGCTCAAGGCGATGGCTGAGGAGCTCCTCAAGGTGCAGGCGCAGCGCGAGCTCGCGGCCGGGTTCGCGTTCTCGAAGGACTCGCCGTGGCAGCGGCAGTTCGAGGACGCCTTCGAGTACGAGCCGACCCCCGACCAGGCGCAGGCGGTCTCCGAGGCCAAGCGGGACATGGAGTCGCGGCGCCCCATGGACCGGCTGCTCGTCGGCGACGTGGGGTACGGCAAGACCGAGGTGGCGATGCGTGCCGCGTTCAAGGTGGTGATGGACGGCAAGCAGGTCGCGGTCCTCGCCCCGACGACGATTCTCGCCGAGCAGCACCTCCGCACGTTCTCCCGGCGGTTCGCCGGCTTCCCCGTCGAGATCCGGTGGCTGTCCCGCTTCGTGCCGGCTCCCGAGCAGCGCAGGGTCGTGGCCGGGGTTGCCGAGGGCACGGTTGACATCGTGATCGGGACGCACCGCCTGCTCGCGAACGACGTGCGGTTCCGCGACCTCGGCCTGCTGATCGTGGACGAGGAGCAGCGGTTCGGTGTCGCCCAGAAGGAGCGCCTCAAGGCCCTCAAGGCAAGCGTCGACGTGCTCGCGATGTCCGCGACACCGATCCCGCGCACCCTCAACCTCGGGCTCCTCGGCCTGCGCGACGTCTCGATCATCGAGACCCCCCCGCGTGACCGGCTGGCCGTGCAGACGCACGTGCTGCCGTTCCGGCGGGAGGTCGTCCGCGAGGCGGTGCTCACGGAGCTTTCGCGCGGCGGCCAGGTGTTCTTCGTCCACAACCGGGTCGCCTCGATCGGGGCGATGGCCGAGCTCGTGCGGCAGACGGCGCCCGAGGCGCGCGTGGTGGTCGCGCACGGTCAGATGAACGAGAAGGAACTCGAGCGCGCGATGGACGCGTTCCTCGAGACCCGCGCCGACGTCCTGGTCGCGACGGCGATCATCGAGAACGGCCTCGACATCCCGAACGCCAACACGTTGATCGTGAACCGCGCCGATCACTTCGGCCTCGCCCAGCTGTACCAGCTCCGCGGCCGTGTCGGGCGCTCCGACCGCCTGGCGTTCGCGTACCTGCTGGTGCCGCCGGAGCGCTCGCTCAGCCAGGAGGCCCGGGCCCGTCTGGCCGCGATCCTGGAGTTCGCGGACCTCGGCGCGGGGTTCCGGATCGCCGCACGGGACCTCGAGATCCGGGGCGCCGGCAACCTCCTGGGGGCCGAGCAGCACGGCCACCTTCGGGCGGTCGGGTACGAGACGTACTGCCACCTGCTCGAGGAGGCCGTGAGCGAGCTCCGCGGCGAGGCGGCGCCGCCGCCGGTGGCCGCGGTCGAACTCCGCCTCGGCCTCGACCTCCGGGTGCCGGAGCGGTACGTCCCCGAGGAGATGCTGCGGCTCGCCGTGTACCGTCGCATCGCGGGCGCCCGCTCGGACGGCGAGCTCGCAGGGCTGCGCGCCGAGTACGCCGACCGTTTCGGGCCCCCGCCGCCGCAGCTCGACAACCTGTTCCTGCACCAGCGTGTCCGCCGGCGCGCGGAGACCTCCGGGGTGACCAGGATCAGGCGCACGGCGCTCGGGTGGGAGGTGACGTTCGACCCGGCGCACCCCGCGGCGCACGCGACCGCGATGGCGCTCCTCGCGACGGCCCCCGACTCCGCGCTCGCCCCCACCGGCGTGCTCCGGCTCCCGATCGCGCACCGCGACCCGCCGGCGGCGGCCGCCGCCCTCGCGGACCTCCTCCCGCCGCCCGCGTGACGCCAGGGCACGGAAACGAAGGGCCACGCAGAGGAGCGGAGGAGCTGAGGAGCGGAGGCGGAACCACCTCGGCGCTGCGCTCTTGCGCTGGGCTCCTCGGCCCCTCTGCCCTCTGCTCCTCGGCCGGCAGCCCTAGGGACGCTGCAGATCTCGTGCATTCCGGTGGGATGTGGCGCGGATCACCGAGTGCAACCTCGTTCCCCGCTAGCTTTCCCGCGGAGGGGACATGAGACCCATTCCAGCATTCGGCGTGCTGTTCGCGTGCCTCGCGGTGCCGGCCGCCGCGCAGACCGCGGTGACGGCTCCGGTGTCGCTCGGCGGCGACGTGGGGATCTTCGCGCCGTTCGAGAGTGGATCGAGCGGAAGCCTCACGGGCCGCTTCATCGCCGATGTCTACGCCTGGGACAGGCTTGGGCTCCGCTTCGCCGCCGGGCTCGCCAATCCCGACCTCGGCGACCGCCCGTTCGGGGGCCGCGCCACCATGGTGTACGCCACCGGCGGCCTGATCCAGCGCCTGAACGGCTCGGTGTACAACCCGTACCTGCACGGCGGGGTCGGCATCTACCGCTTCTCCGGCGACAACTCGCAGACCGACCTCGGCCTGAACTTCGGCGCCGGTTTCGAGCTGCAGTCCCCGATCCGCCGCACGTTCCTCACCCCTGAGTTGACCGCGTACGTGATCTCGGGCGACGGCCCGAGGTTCGCGCTCGCCCTCACGATCGGCGTGCACACCAAGCCGCGCTGAGCGGCCGCACCGCGGGCGCTGCTGCTCACCCCGACGTTCGAGGTCGTGCCCCGCCCGACCAGGGAAGAGGGAAAACGGCAGACGGAAGAGGAAAGACGACGGACAGAGGACACGCCGTGCAGTCTTGTCCATGCCTTCCCTCTTCCCTCTACCGTCTACCGTTCGTCCAGGCGTCGAACCTCGCCCGCGTCGTCAGCCGGCTTGCGTTGCGTCAGACACGCCGGTGCGCGCCTGCGATAGAATCCTCCCCCGAGACGAGGAGCGGGAGAATGAGCAACATCAACACCATCAAGGGAACGATCGCGATCCTCACGGGAGGCGGCGACGTGCCGGGGCTGAACCCGGCAATCCGGGCTCTCACCGTGCGGGCTCTTCGCGAGGGGTACCGCGTGTTGGGGATCCGGCGCGGCTGGGCGGGGATCGTCGAGATCGAGCGCGACAACGGCAAGCCGCACGACGAGTACGTGGTGGAGCTCTCCGAGGAGGTCGTGAACAAGGTCGGGCGCACCGGTGGCACCTTTCTCCACACCTCGCGGACCAACCCGTCGAAGGTGTCGCAGGCGCAGCTGCCCCAGCACCTCAAGGAGAGGTACACGGGCGACGTCGTGGACGTGACGCCCGAGGTGCTCGCCAACCTCTCCTGGCTGGGCGTGGACACGCTCATCCCGATCGGCGGCGATGACACGCTCTCGTACGGCGTGCGCCTCCACAAGGAGGGGGTCCGCGTCATCGCGATCCCGAAGACGATGGACAACGACGTGCCGGGCACCGACTACTGCATCGGGTTCTCGACGTGCGTCACGCGCACGATCGAGATGACGCACGACCTGCGGACGTCGGCGGGCAGCCACGAGCGCTTCCTCGTGATCGAGGTGTTCGGGCGCTACGCGGGGTTCACGGCGCTCCTCCCGACGATGGCGGGAGCCGCCAACCGCTGCGTCATCCCCGAGCACGTGTTCGACATCGAGCGCCTGTGCGAGCTCCTCACCGCCGACCGCTACTCCAACCCTTCGAAGTACAGCGTCGTCCTGGTTTCCGAGGGCGCCACCTTCAAGGGCATGGAGGAGATGGTGTTCGAGGACCACGAGACCGATGCGTTCGGCCACAAGAAGCTGGGCGGGATCGGCGACCGCGTCTCCCGCGTCCTTCGCGACCTCTCGCCGCGCTACAACCACGGCCGCCGGATCAACGTCATCAACCAGCGCCTCGGTTACCTCGTCCGCTGCGGCAACCCCGACGCCCTCGACTCGATCGTGCCGATGGCGTTCGGGAACCTCGCGATGGACCTGGTCCTCGACGGCGTGTCGGGACGCCTCGTCAACGTCCGCAACGGGCGGTACGACAACGTGCCGATCGACGTCGTCACGAGCCGCAAGAAGACGGTGGACGTGCGGAAGTTCTATCACGCCGACCGCCTGCGTCCGATCTACGAGCGCTTCGAGGCGAAGCCGCTGTTCATCATGACCTCCGACTACTGAGACCGTGGGTCGTGGGTCGTGGGTCGTAGCCAACTAGTCCGAAACAAGCAGGGCCGTCGCGTATTGCGTGTAGCCGCGCGGCCGCCGTTGGGCCTATGGCAAGGCGCGGGAGCGGCCCGCGCCGGAGTGTAGCCGGAGGCTACATGAGGACGCAGGGCCGCGATCCGCAACGAAGCCAGAGGTCCGACGCCGGCCGCGCCGGTCAGGTGCCGTAGAGACGGTCGCCGAAGTCCCCCAGCCCCGGGACGATGTACTTCCTCTCGTCCAACCCCCGGTCGAGCGCCGCCGTGAAGATCTCCACGTCCGGCGCGGCAGCCTGCAGGTAGGAGACCCCTTCGGGCGCCGCCACGATCGAGACGAGGCGCACCCGCCGGGCGCCCATACCGCGCAGCCCGTCCACCGCCATCGCGGCGGAACCGCCCGTGGCCAGCATCGGATCGAGGAGGAAGACGACGGCCTGTCCGAGGTTTCCCGGGACCTTCTCGTAGTACCTCCGCGCCACGGCGGTGGCCTCGTCGCGCTCGAGCCCGAAGTACCCGACGTGCGCCGACGGCACGAGGTCGAGGAACGCCTCGAGCATCCCGAGGCCGGCGCGGAGCACCGGCACCGCGACGACCCGGGCCGCGATCCTGCTGGCCTCGGCGGTCGCGAGGGGGGTCTCGACCGTGCCGGACACGGTCGGGATGTCGCGGGTCGCCTCCGCGACCAGCAGGAGCGAGATCCGATGCGCCAGGATCCGGAAGTCGTCGCACGGCGTCGCGCGGTCGCGCAGTCGGGCGAGGATGTCCCGTAGCAGGGGGTGGTCCACGATGTGGAGGGCCATGACACGCCACGGTACCATGCGGGCGCCTTCAACTCTCTGTGGGCGAACGCCCTAGATCAATTTCCACCCGGTTATGTGGTAATGTGTGGTCCGCGGGGGAGACGGCATGCACGACCATGAAGCGATGGGCTCCCCGACAGGGAACCCCGACGACCGGCGGCTCCTCGGGATCGACCCGGTGTGCGGCATGAGGGTGTTCGAGAAGCCGAACCCGGTCTCACGGCGGCACGGTGACGCCACGTACTTCTTTTGCTGCGCGGGGTGCGCCGCGAAGTTCGACGCCGACCCCGAACGCTTCCTCGCTCACCCCGGCAGCGCCCCGATGCAGCCGAAGCCGGCATCCATGACCCCGATGATGCCGACGATGCCGGCGGCGGGGCAGGCGCAGTCCGGCAAGGTGCTGGGCAGCGACCCTGTGTGCGGGATGAAGGTGTTCGAGAAGCCGGGCGCGATCTCCCGAACGTACGCCGGCACCACGTACTACTTCTGCAGCCCGCGCTGCGCCGAGCGGTTCGACGCCGATCCCGCGGGCATCGTGGCGGCGCCCGGCACGCACGGCATGCAGAGACGCTCGCACGCGCCGGCGATGCACGCCCACGTGGCACCGACCGGGACCAGGGCCGACTACGTGTGCCCGATGTGCCCCGAGGTCCACGAGACGGCGCCGGGTGTGTGCCCCTCGTGCGGGATGGCGCTGGAGCCGGCCGAGCCGGCACCGGCCACGCGCACCGAGTACGTCTGCCCGATGCACCCGGAGGTCGTGCGCCCCGAGCCGGGGAGCTGCCCGATCTGCGGGATGGCGCTCGAGCCGCGCACGATCGAGGCCGAGGAAGCGCCCAACCCCGAGCTCGCGGATATGACGCGACGGTTCTGGGTCAGCGCCGCGCTCGCCCTGCCGCTGTTCGCGATCGCGATGGCGGAGATGGTCCCCTCGCTCGCGCACGCGCTCGCGGCGCCGTGGCTGCCGTGGCTGCAGCTCGCGCTCGCGACGCCGGTCGTCGTGTGGGGCGGCGCGCCGTTCTTCGCGCGCGGGTGGCGCTCGATCGCGACCTGGCGGCTGAACATGTTCACGCTGATCGCAGTCGGGACCGGGACGGCGTACCTGTACAGCCTCGCGGCGACGGTCGCCCCGGGGATCTTCCCGGAGTCGTTCCGGGTGCACGGGCGCGTCGCCGTCTACTTCGAGGCTGCCGCCGTGATCACGGCGCTCGTGCTGCTGGGTCAGGTGCTCGAGCTGCGCGCCCGCGCGCGCACCGGCAACGCGATCCGCGCGCTCCTCGGCCTCGCGCCGAAGACCGCGCGCAAGCTGTCCGCCGACGGCTCCGAGCGCGACGTGCCACTCGAGCAGATCACGCGGGGCGACCGCCTGCGCGTGCGCCCGGGCGAGAAGGTCCCGGTGGACGGTGTTGTCGAGGACGGCGCGTCCTCGGTCGACGAGTCGATGATCACCGGGGAGCCGATCCCCGTCGAGAAGAGCTCGGGCAGCAATGTCACCGGCGCGACGGTCAACGGCACCGGGACGTTCGTGATGCGCGCCGAGCGCGTCGGTGCCGCGACGCTCCTCGCCCACATCGTGAAGATGGTCTCCGAGGCGCAGCGCTCCCGCGCCCCGATCCAGCGCGTCGCCGACCGCGTCGCCGCCGTGTTCGTGCCGGCCGTGGTGGCCGTCGCGGCGGTCACGTTCGCGGCGTGGGCGCTGCTCGGGCCGGAGCCCCGCCTCGCGCACGCCCTCGTCAACGCGGTGGCGGTGCTGATCATCGCGTGCCCGTGCGCGCTCGGCCTCGCAACACCGATGTCGATCATGGTCGGCGTCGGGCGCGGCGCCCGAGCCGGCGTGCTGGTCCGGAACGCCGAGGCGCTCGAGGCGCTCGCCTCCGTGGACACCCTCGTGGTGGACAAGACGGGCACGCTCACCGAGGGGAAGGCGCGCCTCGCCGCGATCTTCCCCGCGCCCGGCGTTCCCGAGGACGAGCTGCTCTCCCTCGCCGCGAGCCTCGAGAAGGGGTCGGAGCACCCGCTCGCCTCCGCAGTCGTCGCCGGCGCGGCGATGCGGGGTGTGACCCTCACCGGCGTCAACGAGTTCCGCTCGCTGCCGGGGAAGGGCGTGACCGGGACCGTCGCGGGCCGCCGTGCCGCGCTCGGGAACGAGAAGCTGCTCGCCGAGATCGGGGTCGAAGCCGGCGAGCTGGCGGCGCGCGCCGCCTCGCTCCGCGCCGAAGGCCAGACCGTGGTGTTCGTTGCCGCCGACGGCGACGTCCAGGGAGTGCTCGGCGTGGCCGACTCCGTCAAGGCCACCACGCCCGACGCGATCCGAGCCCTCCACCGAGGCGGCGTCCGCGTCGTGATGCTCACGGGGGACAGCCGCGCCGCGGCGGAGACCGTCGCGCGCACGCTCGGCATCGACGAGGTCGAGGCGGAGGTGTCGCCCGAGCAGAAGGGCGACGTCGTGAGGCGTCTGCAATCGCAGGGGCGGCGCGTCGCGATGGCGGGCGATGGGATCAACGACGCGCCCGCGCTCGCCGCCGCCGAGGTCGGCGTCGCGATGGGGACCGGCACCGACGTCGCGATGGAGTCGGCCGGGATCACGCTCGTCAAGGGCGACCTGACGGGCCTGGCGCGCGCCCGCACGCTGTCGCGCGCGGTGATGCGCAACATCAGGCAGAACCTCGGGTGGGCGTTCGGGTACAACCTGCTCGGCGTGCCGATCGCGGCCGGTGTCCTCTACCCGTTCTTCGGGCTGCTGCTCTCCCCGATGATCGCCGCCGCAGCGATGAGCTTCTCGTCGGTCTCGGTGATCACCAACGCCCTGAGGTTGCGCCATCTCGAGTTGTGACCTGACGCCGACGACCACGCGAGTTCGTCGCGGCGCTTCGGACGCGCAGGCCGACCATGCCACCCGACCACGAAAGTCCTCCGACCCTCTGCCAAGCACGCGGCTCTCGGCACGCGCGTCACGATGGGCCGGCTTCCCGGTGATCTGGCGGCGCCCGCTCGCCCTCACTTCGACGGCATCAGCTTCGCCACCAGGAACGCCAGGCGCATCGCCATCAGGTCGGGGTGCTGGAGAGCATCGCTGACGCCGTGTCCGCCCCCCTGCTCCTCGAGGTAGTAGACGTCCGCGCCGACGCTCTCGAGCCGCCCGGCGAGCTTGCGCGCGTGACCCGGCCCGACGCGGTTGTCGTGCGTCGAGACGGTCACGAAGAACGCCGGGTAGGCGACGCCGGGCTTCACATTGTGGAACGGCGAGTACTTCAGGAGCACCTCGCGCATCGCGGCGTCCTCCGGGTTGCCGTACTCGTCCACCCAGGCGGCTCCCATTCCCATCTTCGGGAAACGGAGCATGTCGGTGAGCGGCACGTCGATGACCGCGGCGCCGAAGAGGTCGGGGCGCTGCGTCGCGGCGACGGCCGCGAGCAAGCCGCCGTTCGACATCCCGAACACACCGAGCCGCTCCCGCCTCGTGACCTTAGTCGCGAGCAGATCCTCGGCGACGGCGAAGAAGTCGCCGTACGAGACCATCCGCTTCTCGCGCATTGCGGCCCGATGCCACGCCTCGCCACCCTCGCCGCCGCCACGAATCGCGGGGACGACGAGGGCGCCGCCGCGCTCGAGCCACGAGGCCATCGTCACCCCTCCGTAGAACTCGTCGGCGTAGCCGATCGGGAACGAGACCCCGAAGGCACCATAGCCGGTGATAAGCGTCGGGGTCTCACCCGGAGCGGCGGCCTGGCGGGGCTTCACGAGCCAGTAGCTGATCGGCGTCCCGTCCGCGGCCTTCGCGGTCCGGGTCTCCACGACGAGGCGAGAGCCGTCGAAGAGCGCGGGGTCGGCGGAGATCGTCTTCGCCGGGGTACCCGGCCGGTAGAGCTCGAGCTTCGCGGGCTGCAGGAACCCGACGCTCTGGATGACCAGGTCTTCGCCCGTGGGGTCGGCCCCGAGCGCCCGGACGTCCGTTCCCGCGGGCGCCTCGACGAACGCCTTGACCGTCCAGTTCGTCCCGTCGCTCCGCGCGACCGCGAGGGAGTGCGAAAGCCCCTTCTGCAGCGGGAAGACCGCCGCCGTCCGCGTGGCGGTGCCGGCCATAACCCACTCCGGGACGACCTCGCCCGCGGCCGGGGAGTAGACGACGTGGAGGCCGGTGGCGTCGGCCGCCTTCGCCCGGAGGTCCCATGCGAGGATCGACTCGGCCGGGACCGTGGCGCCGCCAACCAGGGCCGCCTCGGCGAGCTGAACGAAGAGGTGCCTCTCGCTCGCGGCCTGGAGTCCGAACGGCTTCAGCTTGGCGGGGATCGGGAGCACCTCGACGCGCCCCTCGCGGTCGACGGTCAGGAGCTGGAACGTCGAGTAGTCGATCGCGCGGAGGACGATCCCCCGCCGCGCCTGGGCCGGGCCAGCGGCGGAGACCATCAGGATGGCGTCGGTCTTCTGGGCCGTGTAGACGACGCGAGCCTTCTCGAGAGGCTCGCCCCGCTTCCAGAGGCGGACCGCGGCGCCCCAGCCCGCGGCGGTCTTCGGCGCGTCGCCGAGCGCGTGGGCGACGAGGAGCGTGTCGCGGTCGAGGTACACGGCGAAGGTCCGGCTCGGCGGTGTGGTGAAGCCGCCTGCGACGAAGGCACCCGCCTCGACGTCGAACTCCCGGAGCGCGGCCTCGTCGGAGCCCTGGTCGGAGAGGCGGAGGAGACAGCGGTCGTACCGGGGCGGTAGGCACCCCGGGTCGCCGAACCACTGGAGCTGGAGCTTCTTCCCCTCGCTCTTCCCGAGCGCGGCGACGTCCAGGACGGTCTTCCACTCGCCGGGCGTCCCGTCCTCGCGGCGCGGGGCGGCCTGCAGGAGGCCGAGGGGATTCGCGGCGTCCCTCTTCAGCCGGAGCGCCCGCGGCCCGAGGAGCACCGGCGCGCCGTCGAGGGTCGAGCGCTCGACCGAGAGCTTCCTGGCGACCTCCTCGCGCAGCGCCGCGTAGCCCGGGAGCGCCTGCAGCGCCTTCGCCGCGGCGTCCGTGTGCGTGGCCGCCCAAACAAGTGGGTGTGCCTCGAGCGGCGGCTCGAGCCACTGCCACTCCTCGACCGGCTGGGCCAGCGCCCGGCCCGAGGGGGCGAGGAGAGCCGCCATGACCGCGAACGCTGCCGCGGCGCTGGGGAGCAGCCGGCGGGACGTGAGATTGCGGGAGACGATCATCGTGAACTCCCTTCGCAGGCCATCAAGCATGGAGAGGACTTGAGCACTTCCCAGGCTGATGGCAGCACAGCCACGTTGTCTCTCGTGCCTCCGACTACTTCAGGTCGTAGATCATGCGCAGGCCGACGGTGCGCGGACGGACATACGTCTCCGCATAGGGAGCGTAGGTGTTCGCCGTCGTGACGGCGCGCTTGTCCGCGATGTTCTCGGCGAACGCCTCCCAGTCGACGCCGAGCGCCGAGATCCGGGCCCGCAGGTCGAACAGCGAGTAGTTCCCCACCCGGAACGTCTGTGCGAGGTCGATCGGGGCGCTCCCGACGTAGCGGTAGCTCGCGGTCACGAGCGACTTCAGGGTGCCGCCGAGGTTCCAGCTCGCGGACGCCATCGCGTTCCACTTCGCGGCCATCGGGAGCTGCGTGCCCGCCTTCACCACGGTCTGGCCGTTCCAGTTGTCCACGACATCCTGCCGCAACGTCGCATCGAGGTAGCTGACCGCAGCGTCGAGCGCGAGCCGCGGGCTCGGGAGCGAGTGCAGTGCGACCTCGACGCCCTTGTTGGCGGCCTTGCCCGCGTTGATCGCGTACGCGAACCCGTCGGGACGGGCCTGGCGGAGCTGAATGTCGTGCCAGTCGAGGTAGTAGGGAGTCACGTCGAGGGTGAGCCGGCGGTCCATCCACGCCAGCCGCACCCCGACCTCGTAGTTCGTCAGGATGTCGGAGCCGAAGGTCTCCGGCGTAGGGTACTTCGAGCTTGGCGGGGCGAGGTTGACGCCGCCGAACCGGAACCCCTGCGACACGAGCGCGTACAACAGCGTGTCCTTGTTGGGCTCATACGAGAGCGAGACCTTGGGGGTGAACTTGGTCTCGTGCTGCGGCAGTGACGTCTCGAGTGAGACCTGGCCCGACGACAGGAACTGCAGCAGCCCAGACTGGATGTTGGTCGTGAGGATGTCGGTGTCGAAGTAGCGCCCGCCGAAGGTGATCCGCCAGCGGTCGCTCAGCCGGTAGGTCGCCTCGCCGAACACCGCCTTCTCCTTGCCGTCGATCGGAAGCGCAGCCCGAAAGAAGATGTCGTCTGGCGCCGTTCGCTCCCCGATCCCTGCTCCGAAGATCGGGCTGAAGATCGTCTCGATCGCCTGGGTCACACCCGGCCCAGTGAAGTAGCTGGGGAAGTCCTCCTTGGTGTGGGTGTAGCTCACGCCGACCAGCCATTCGAGCCGCCCGCTCGAGACCGAGGTCAACCGGGCCTCCACCGTATCCCCCTTTGCGAACGCGTCCTGTGGGCCGTACACGTAGGGGACCAGGCTGCCGAACAGCGAGCCGAAGTACGGTGTGACGTCCGAGACGAGGTGCTGCTGCTTGTCCGTGTGGGCGACGTTCACGGTAAGCGAGGCCGCGTCCCAGAAGTACTCGCCGCGGAGCGAGTAGACGGAGGTCTCGAGCTTGAACGGCTCGAGGACCTTGGTGTCCCGCTGCCACTCGCCCAGCGCCGGGTACCTCGCCGGCGTGTCCTTGTTGTCCGTGCTGGAGTACATCCCGAACGCCACGAAGTGGAGCCGGTCAGTCGGGCGCCAGTCGAGGGTCATCCTGCCGCCGCTCACCTTGAGGTCGGTGCTTCCGTTCACACCGACGCCGACGTTGTCGAGGTAGCCGGGCTCGTCCCGCGTGGTCGCGACCAGCCGCAGCGCCAGCTGGTTGGCCACCAGCGGCACGTTGACCATCGCCTTCGCCCCATAGTTGAGGCCATCGGCGTGGGTCGTTGATGAAGAGCCGAGCTCGACGCGGGCCTCGGTCGCGTTGGGGTTCGCCGGCTTGGTGATGAAGTGGACCGCACCACCGAGCGTCGCCGACCCGAACAGGCTGCCCTGCGGTCCGCGCAGCACCTCGACCCGCTCGACGTCGAACGCGTCCAGATCCGGGAGGCCCACCGAGAAGTACGGCTCCGTCAGCGGGATCTCGTTGATGTAAAAGCCAGTCGTCTGCTGCCCTTGGTCGATGAACGCGGTCGTCGAGACGCCACGGATGTTGATCTGCGAGATTCCGGGGGTGGACGCATTGAAGCTCACGCCCGGCTGCGCCGCGAGGTAGTCGGCGAAGCTCTCGGCGCCTTTGGTCTCGAGCACCTCGGAGGTGACGGGCGTAACCGAGCCAGCGACCTCCCGTACCTCCTGCTCGCGCTTCCCGGCCGTGACGATGATCGCCTCGGCGACGTGGCTGGCGGGCCCCTCGGACGTCTGCCCCGTGAGCTTGACGATGACGATCGTCTTCGCATCCGGCCGCTGGAACCCGAGCCCGGAGCCCTTGAGGAGCTCCTGCAACGCCGGCTCGATCTCCAGCCGGCCCTTGACGCCGGCGGTCTTGAGGCCGACCACGAGATCCTCGGGGTAGTAGACTTGCAAGTTGGCCTGCTCGGCGAAGGCACGCAGGGCAGGGCCCATTGCCTGTGGCTTGACGTCGAAGCTGATCGGCTCCGCCGCGGCAACCTGCGCGGTTGCGCCTGCCACAGCGAGCAGGACCACGATGAGCAGCACGCCGAGGCTACGGCCGGACCGTCTCGCTGAACCGCTCCCGAACCGGGTTTCCTGACGCATCGCGCTCTCCTCCTCCAACCAGGCCCACGTCGTCTCACCCCTGCCGCCGGCGCGGCACGCCGGCCTCAGCAGCTGGTGCTACCCCTAGAGACGAGCAGCGACCGCCCTACCCCCATCCGAACTCAGGGAACGGCGGCCGGGCGAGGAGCGAACCATGTCAGCGGCGGCGCGTGAGGACGATGAGATCCGGCGACTCGCGCTTGACCTCGACCGGCCACGCCAGCGAGATCGCGGTCAGGATCGACTCGGCGCTCTCCACGTGCACCACGGCGCCGCCCACGAACCCCTCGATGCTCGGGTCGGCGATGACGATGCGCGCGGAGACGTACGGTCTGAGCTGCTCGACCATGTCCTTGAGCGTCACGGCATCGAAGTAGAGCCGACCCTGTCGCCAGGACGCCTGCTGGGCCACGAGCGGGAGGGGGAGCGGCGTGATCGCGGTTTCTGTGTCGAGGAGCCTCGCGGTCTGGGTCGCCGTGACCTTCTGGGGCTGATCCTGGACGACCGGACCGGGCAGCGTCCCTGTCTGTCGCGCGGCCGGCTTCTTGGGTGCAGGCGCCGGCTTGATCACCAGGGGAGGGTGTCGGCTGACCTCGACAGTGCCCTCGATGACGGTCACTCGAGTCTCACCGCCCCGATTGTAGACGTCGAACGCCGTGCCGACCGCGGTGATGGTGCGGTCGGCAACGCTCACCACGAACGGCCGGTGCGCATCCTTGGCGACCTCGAAGTACGCCTCCCCGCTGACCAGGTGCACGGACCGCCGCGCAGTCGAGAGCGCGACCTGTACCTCCGTGTCGGTGTTGAGGTAGACGACGCTGCCGTCGGCGAGCATCGTCTGCGAGCGCTCCCCGACGCGCGTCCGCAGTTCGCTGGCGATGACCTGGGTACCGGTGGCTCCACGGCTCTTGAGGTGCCCGATCCACGCGAGCCCCACGACGCCGATCACGACTGCGGCGGCGATCAGAGCGGCCGAACGCGCCCTGAAGCGGCGGGAGGCGCGGGCCAGCGAGGCGTTCGCCTCGGCACCGTAGCGCCCGATCTCGTCGCGGAGCGTCTCCGGGAGCACGCCCGGATCGCTGCCTGCGAGCCCCGACAGGGCGTCGAGATCGGACCAGGTACGCTCCGCCTCCTGGTACGCGCGATGGTGCTCGGGTGAGAGGGCAAGCCACTCCTGGAACTCCGCCCGGTCGCTGGCGGATGCATCCTCCGCAGCCAGGCGCGCAACCCAGTAGGCCGCCTGGGCGGGGGCCTCGTCGCGATGGCGTTCGTGGTGCCTGCTCATGGCTGCCGCCTCCCCGCGGCAGGCGCTCCGGTCTCGGCGTTCGCGGGGCTGAAGCGCAGCAGATCGCCCTCTCGTTCGGAGACCTCGCCCCGCACGACACGTCGGCACTCGGCGACGCCGCGGGCGATCTGCTTCTCAACGGTCTTCGGCGACGTCCCCATGACGGCCGCCACTTGACGGTAGGTCAGGTGGTGGAACTTGCAGAGGATCACCGCCTGTCTGGTGCGTTCCGGAAGTGCCATCAAGGCCCGGGCCAGCAGCCGCAGTTCCGCGCGCCCCTGCGCGATCTGTTCGGGGGAGACCGCCGGGTCGGCGAGATCCACCGCGGCGATGTCCTCGAGGGCGGAGAACGTCGCGAGCTTCTGCCTCCGGAAGCGATCCCGCATGAGGTTGCGCGCGATATGGATGAGGAACGCGCCCGGGTGGCGGAGTCGGTCGAGCTCGCCGGAACCGTTGGCACGGATGAAGGTGTCGTGCGTTAGATCCTCCGCGTCCTCCTCGGAGCGGAGGTGGCGTCGGAGGAACGCCATCACCGCCGACCTGTGCGCATGGTACGCATCTTCGAGCCGGCCTTCTTGCGGCCCCTTGAGGGCCCCCTGAGGCAGCTGCCCGATCACGGGCGCGTCGGCCACCAACACCTCCTCTGGAATGGTAGACGATCGAGCGGGTCGGTTCCCCCATCGGCACCCCCGGTCGGAGGTCTACCGGACCTGAGCGGAGTTGGGATTGAGCATCAGCGACGACTCATCCACTGCCTCGAGGTCGGACCCGTGGACCTGGTTCAGGACGTGGAGCTCGTCGTTGTCCCAGCGCTGGTCGGGAACGCCGGAGATGTACCAGTTGGAGCCGTTGTCGGCGATGAACATCCCGTAGAACTTGAGCGCGACCAGGATCACCTGCACGTCCTTCGGGAACGGCGACACGTCGAACCCGGCCTTGAGCCGGAACCGCTGCCCCATCGGCGGGTACGCGGGGTTCGAGCTCGACGACGCCTGGTGGCGGGCCGGCCAGATGAACTCGTTCTGCGTGTGGGCGACCGTGAACCTCAGAGCGTGGCGGATCGTCCCGGTGGCGACCTCGTCGTAGCGCACCAACCCGGGGAGGATCGGGAGGCCCGCGGCGTCCGCCGAGGTCCACGTCGCCGGCCGGAGCGCGTTGGCGCGCAGGTCGAAGATCGCGCCGGAGCCCGCGTGCCAGCTCCCGTCCGTCTGCGGGTAGGCGGCGTACAGCTCGTACAGCGCGCAGGTGCTGCTGTCCACGAGCAGGACGTGCCGGTCGCCGTCGCTCGCGGATCCGCCCTCGATGGGCGCGTCGGCCGGGATCGGGTACGGCCCCGGGTCGCTCTCGTCCGCGTAATCGAAGCTCACCGGCACGAGCGGCTGGCTCCCCGGCACGACCGCGTACGGGATCCCGATCGGACCGCCGTCCCACGTGCCCGAGCCGAAATCGGGGTGCAGCCCCGTCCCCGGGCCGATCGACGCGACGTAATCGGCCGAGTGCGGATCCACCGGTAGCAAGTCCACGCGCGCGTTCCACACGTTGTCGGCCGGGAAGATCGGGCACCCCGCGATCGAAGGTCCGCTCGGCGCCCGCGCCGCTTTCGACACGTGGCGCCGGACGCGCGGCCCCTGGCCTGCGCCGCCCTCCTGGGCGAGCGACCGCCCCGCACCCGCCAGCACCAGGAGCGCGACGGCGCACGCGACGCGGGCGACCAAACCGCGGACTCCTCCGAGCATCCGTCCTCCCCGTCCCGTTTCTAGCACCCGACCGGTCCGGGAGGTGTGCGCCCGCTCACCCGCGCCGACGAGCCCGGGCGCGAGGCGGATATCCCCCCGGGTCTACAATTGCAGCAGGTTCCCGAGATCGTCAGGGGCGGCGGGCGAGGCGGTTCGCCCCCCGGGGGAGCGCGTGGCCACGCCTCTCGAGCGGCTGCAGGGCAAGTACGAGATCCTCGAGAAGCTCAGCGAGGGCGGGATGGGCGCCGTCTACAAGGTGCGCCACCGCCTGCTCGACGAGATCCGCGTGATCAAGATCGTGCGGCCGCAGCTCGAGGGACAGGCGGAGATGCGCGAGCGCTTCTTCCGCGAGGCGCGCATCGCGATCCGCCTGCGCCACCCGAACATCGCCCAGGTGTTCGACTTCTCCATCGACGACGACGGCAACGCCTTCACGGTGCAGGAGTTCATCGACGGGATCACGCTCTTCGAGCTGCTCGAGCGGATGAAGCCGCCGCCGGTCGCCCTCACGCTCGAGATCGCCGTGCAGGCGGCCGCCGCGCTCGGCTACCTGCACCGCAAGCGGTACGTCCACCGCGACATCTCGCCCGACAACCTGATGCTGGCCCGGGACGACGAGGGGGGCCCGCTCGTCAAGCTCATCGACCTCGGGATCGCCAAGGCCACCGCCTCCGCGAGCAACCTGACGACTGCGGGTGAGTTCGTGGGGAAGGTCCGCTACGCCTCGCCGGAGCAGTTCCGGGGGGCGGAGGGAGTGGTCGTCGACGAGCGCAGCGACCTCTACTCGCTCGGCGTCGTGATGTACGAGTTGCTCACCGCGGTCAACCCGATCCGCGGGGAGTCGATCCCGGCGATGATCGCGTCCCACCTCCTCGACGAGCCCGTCCCGTTCCAGGAGAGCGATCCCCGCGGCCGGGTCCCCGACGGGCTCCGGGCGATCGTGCTCAGGTGTCTGGCGCGCCAGCCCGACGACCGCTGGGGGAGCGCCGCCGACCTCGGTCGCGAGCTGGCCGCGCTCCGCCCCGCGCACCCGCTCGACCGAGCCGACGTGGAGGCGGCGCTCAACGTCCCCGCCGGCCCCACCGCCCCGATCGCCAGGCCGCCGAAGCCCGGGTCCACGCAGGACCGCCTCGACCGGCAGTTCCGGGTCGGTGCCACGCCGGCCGCCGCTCCGCCCGGGGCGCACACGACGCGCCGCCGCACCCAGCACCCGCGCTCCACCGCGAAGCCCCAGGTTGCGGAGGCGGCCGAAGCCGGCCAGCAGGTGAGCGTGCTCCTCTCCGGCGCGCGTGCGCTCGCCGACCAGGGTCGCCTCACCGAGGCGAGGCTGCAGCTCGCGGCGGTGCTCCGTCTCGATCCCGGCAACGCGGAGGCGGAGCGGCTGTTCACCGAGGTCGAGGCCTCGCTCGAGCGGAAGCGCGTCGCCCAGGTGCGCGGGGCGGCCGTCGCCGACGTCGAGGCGCACCTCGCGGCGGGGAGGCCCGCCGAGGCGGAGGCGCGGCTCGCCGCCGCGGAGCGCGAGATCGGCACCGACGAGGAGCTGTCCGCGCTCCGGGCCCGGGTGGATGAAGTTGTCGCGCGCGAGCGCAGCGCCCGCGTCTCCGAGCTCCTCCAGAACGCGCGCCGCGCCGGCGAGGAGCGCCGCTTCGACGACGCCGCGGCCGCGCTCGCGGAGGCGTCGGGGCTCGCGCCCGGGGACGAGGCCATCCGCCAGGCGCTCGCCGCCCTCGAGGCCGCGCGCGCGTCGGCCGAGCGCGAGCGGCTCGAGCGCCGGACCGTCTCCGAGGCCGTCGCAGCGGCCGACGACCTCGTCGCCCGGCGCGAGTTCCGCGAGGCGCTGCGGCGGCTCGACGAGACCGCCCGCGAGGTCGGGGACCGTGCGGAGCTCCGTGCGGCCCGCGCGCGCGCCGAGCAGGCACGGGAGGCGCGGCGCCGCCAGGACGTGGTCACGGATCTGCTCGAGCGCGCCGGTGCGCTCGCCGACGACAAGGACTTCGCGGGTGCGCTCGAGCTGCTCGGGCAGGCGACAGGCGTGGGCGTGGCAGATCCCGACCTCGTGCGCCAGATCGGCGAAGCGCAGGCCGGGGTGAGCCGGCGCGACGAGGAGGAGCGCCGTCGCACGGTGGCCGACCTGCTCGAGCGGGCCCTCTCGCTCGCCGCCGAGAAGGGGTTCGCGGCGGCGCTCGACCTCGTCGAGCAGGCGCGCGCGGTCGGGGTCGCCGACCGCCACCTGCAGCGGCTGATCCCGGAAACCGAGCACGCCGTCAAGCGCCAGCAGGACGACGAGCGGCGCCGGCAGGTGGACGACCTCGTGCAGCGCGCCGGCTCGCGCGCCGAGGCGCGCGACCTCACCGGGGCGCTCGAGCTGCTCCGACAGGCGCGGGGGGTGGACGCGGCCGACCGCGACGTGGCCCGCCTGATCGCCGAGACAGAGGAGGCGATCCAGCGCCGCGACGACGAGCGCCGCCGGCTGAAGAAGCTCACGGCCGCCGCCGACCGCGTCGAGGACTGCCTCGCCGCCGGCGACCTCGTCGAGGCCGAGCGCGCGCTCGCGGTCGCGGAGAAGCTGTTCCCCGGCGACCCCACGTTCGTGACGCTGAGGGTCCGGACCGAGGAGATGGTCGAGCGACGCAGGGAGGACACGTTCGCCGAGCTCCGGGAGAACGCCGGGCGCCTGATCTCCGAGGCGAAGCACGAGCGGGCGATCGAGCTGGTCCAGTCCGCGGCCGCGGCGGACCCCACCGATACGCGGGTCCGCCGGCTGCTCGAGACCGCGAGGCGATCGGCGGCCGAGGCCGCCGTCGAGGCGAGCCTCGCCCGCGGCGACCTCGGCGGCGCCGACCGGGCGCTCGACCTCGCCGAGCGGCTGTACGGGTTCCACCGGGCTCTGCGCGAGCTGCGGCGCCGCACGGAGGAGCTCCGGCGCCGCCAGGTCGGCGAGTAGGCCCGCCCCCCGCCGCGCCCCGGCGGTCCGGGCCCCCCGCCGGTGGCGTGCGGCCGCCCCGGGGACGGTAGCGCCAAGCGGTAGCAGCCCACATCCCCTTTCAAATCAGCATGTTTCGGTTGGAGGCGGGGCTGTGCGGGAATTTTAGTGGATCACACTCAGGTTGCCCGGGGTGCGCCGGCACGGGTGACTGCCGGCGCGCGCCGCATCGGCCGCACGTCACTCAGGGAGCGCTACCGTGACCAGAACCCTCACTCTTCCGGTGATCCCCCTCCGCCAGGCGGTGCTGTTCCCTGGCGTGACGGTTCCGATCGCGGCCGGCCGGCCCGGCACCCTTGCGGCGATCGAGGCCGCCCTCGCCACGCCCGAGCGTCTGGCGTTCGTCTCGGCGCAGCGCGAGGACGCCGAGGCCGCGACCCCCGACATCCTCCACACGATCGGGACGATCGCGAAGATCGTCCACGTTCAGCGCGGGTCGTCCGCGATGCAGCTCGTGCTCCACGGCGAGCGGCGGGCGATCGCCGTGCGCATCTCCGGGCACGACGACCACCTGGTGGCCACCGTGCACGAGGCCGAGGAGATGCCCCCGCTGGACGCGCAGGCGCCCGCCTACCTTGCGCTGATCCGGGAGCTCCGCGAGCGGTCGCTCGAGCTCGGGAGCAAGACGGGGGTGCCGCGCGAGGCGATCGCGCGCTTCATGGCCGAGGTCGAGGACCCCGGCCAGTTCGCGGACGTCGTCGCCACCCACCTCGACCTCTCCGTCGCCGACCGCCAGGCGCTGCTCGAGACGCTCCCGGTCGAGGAGCGCCTCCAGCGCGTGCTGCTCCTCGTCCAGCGCCAGCTCGCGGTGCTGGACGCGCAGGAGGACATCAAGTCGAAGGTCCAGGAGGAGCTCGGGGGGCGGCAGAAGGAGTTCTACCTCCGCGAGCAGCTCAAGGCGATCCAGAAGGAGCTCGGCGACGGCGACAAGGCGGGCGAGACCGACGCGCTGCGGGAGAAGCTCGCCGCCCTCCCGCTGCCCGAGGCCGCGCGCAAGGAGGTGGACCGCGAGCTGTCGCGCCTCGAGCGCACGTCGGGCGAGTCGATGGAGGCGCAGGTCATCCGCACCTACCTCGAGACGGTCGCCGAGCTGCCGTGGGGGAAGCGCTCCGAGGAGAAGCTCGACCTCACGCACGCCGCGGAGGTGCTCGAGCGCGACCACCACGGGCTCGGCGACGTGAAGGACCGCATCCTCGAGTTCCTCGCGGTGCGCTCGCTGCGCGCGAAGGGTCAAGCCGCACAGGAAGGCGTTTCCGCGCCGTCCGCCCCGGCGAAGGGCCGGGCGCCGATCCTCCTGTTCGTGGGCCCGCCGGGCGTCGGCAAGACCTCGGTGGCGCGCTCGATCGCCGCCGCGATGGGGCGCGAGTACGTGCGGATCTCGCTCGGCGGTGTGCGTGACGAGGCCGACATCCGCGGCCACCGCCGGACGTACGTCGGCGCGATGCCGGGGCGCATCATCCAGGGGATGAAGCAGGCGGGGACCGCCAACCCGGTGTTCCTGCTCGACGAGGTGGACAAGCTCGGCGTCTCGTACCAGGGCGACCCCTCGGCCGCTCTCCTCGAGGTGCTGGACCCCGCCCAGAACGACACGTTCACCGACCACTACCTGGGCGTGCCGTTCGACCTCTCCGAGGTGCTGTTCATCGCCACCGCCAACTTCATCCAGAGCATCCCCGGCCCGCTCCTCGACCGCATGGAGGTCGTCGAGTTCTCCGGGTACACGGAGGGCGAGAAGCTCGCGATCGCGCGCCGCTTCCTCCTCCCGCGCCAGCTCTCGGAGGCCGGTCTCGCGGACGGCCAGCTCGCGATGACCGACGAGGCCCTCGCCGCGACGATCACCGGCTACACGCGCGAGGCCGGCGTGCGCCAGCTCGAGCGCGAGATCGGCCGCCTGGTGCGGAAGGTGGCCCGCCGCATCGCATCCGGCGAGGTCCCGAGCGCCGCGCTCGGGCCGGACGACGTGGCGGCGCTGCTGGGCAGGCCAAAGGTCCACCCCGAGCGCGCGGCGGCCGCCGACCAGCTCGGCGTCGCGACCGGGATGTACTACACGCCGGTGGGGGGCGACATCATGTTCGTCGAGGTCTCGACGATGCGCGGGAAGGGCGAGCTCGTGCTGACCGGGCAGCTCGGCGACGTGATGAAGGAGTCGGCGCGCGCCGCGTGGAGCTACGCGCGCGCCCACGCCGAGGAGCTCGGGATCGACGAGTCGGCGTTCGAGCGCGACGTGCACGTCCACGTGCCGGCCGGAGCGATCCCGAAGGACGGCCCGTCCGCCGGCGTCACGATGTCGGTGGCGCTGGTCTCCGCGCTGGCCGGCAGGCCGTCGCGGCACGACCTCGCGATGACGGGCGAGATCACGCTCTCGGGGCGCGTCCTCCCGATCGGAGGCGTCAAGGAGAAGGTGCTCGGAGCGGTCCGGGCGGGGATCACGACGATCCTGCTGCCGAAGTCGAACGAGGCGGACCTCGAGGACCTCCCCGGGGAGGTGCGCGCGCGGCTCACGGTTCTGACGGTCGAGCACCTCGAGGAGGTCCTGGCGCTCGCGCTGCGCGGCGCCGCGTTGCGCGAGGGACGTCTGACGTTCCCCGAGGCCGCGCACCCGATCCCGGACACGGCCCACTGAGCGGCACGGCTCGGCGGTCGGTCCGGCGGTCGAGCGGACGGCCGCCGCCGCGCCGTGGTAGGGTCGCCGCCGGGCGGACGGCGTCGCCGCCGTCCGGCTCCGGGGTCTCGCGATGATCGCGTTCCAGACGCTGTTCCTCGGGCTCGTGTTCGGCACCGGTCCCGTCCGGGTGATGGTGAGCCCTCCGGTCGTCGCCGCCGAGGTCCTCCTCGACGGCGCGCCGATCGGCACGGTCACGGGCGAGCCGTGGGAGGTGACCTGCACGTTCGGGCCGTCGCCGCTCCCGCACGAGCTCGTTGCGATCGGTCGAAACGCCGCGGGCGCCGAGGTGGGGCGGGCGCGACAGTGGATCAACCTGCCCCGCCCCGCCGCCGAGGTGAGGATCCTGGTGCAGGACGGTGCGGCCGGGAAACCGGCGTCCGCGCGCCTGGCGTGGACGACGATCGACAACGCGAAGCCGAGGCGCTTCGACGTGGCGCTCGACGGCACCGAGATCGCCGTCACCGATCCGGAGCACATCCCCCTGCCCCACGTCGACCCGACACGCCCGCACTTCCTCTCGGCCGAGGTGACGTTCCCGAGCGTCGCGGCGCGGGCGGAGATCGGGTTCGGAGGCGGCGCCGAGGCGAGCGCGACGACCGAGCTCACGGCGATCCCCGTCGTCGTCCGTCCCGGCCACCGGATGCCGCCGGTCGACGCCTTGCAGACCTCGTTCCGGAACGACGGACGACCGTTGCGGGTGTTGGCGGTGGAGGAGGGGCACACCGACGCGGTCGTCGTGTTCGACCAGGACTGCGCGCAGCGCTTCCGCGGGATCACCCCGCCCAACGCCGTCAGCGGGGCGCTGAGGCGCGAGATCCCGGTCCAGGAGAGCAGGGGTGGCGACCGGCTGTACGGGATGTGGGCGATCCCCCGCCCGGTGCAGGGGACCGCGGGAACCGGCGAGGTACGCGGGCTGTTCCCGTTCACCATCCCGCTCGACACCGACGTCGACGACCTGAGGACTCTGATCTTCCGCTTCGGGTTCCCCAAGGGTGAGGGCCGGCAGCAGCAGCTCGCCAACGCCGTCGCGACCGCCGGAATGTACGCCACCTCGCTCAACCACAGGCGCGCGGTGGCGGTGATCCTCGGCGAGGCGCCTCCGGACGCGAGCACGATCTCCGTCGAGGCTGCGCGCGCCTACCTCGAGAGCATCGACGTGCCTCTCTTCGTGTGGACGCCCGAGCGGCGAATCGCGGAGATGTCGCTCCCGGGGTGGGGGGCGCCGGACGACATCTCGACCGACCTGCAGCTCCAGGGCGCGATGAGCCGCCTGCAGAACGCGCTCAGGGCCCAGCGGGTCGTCTGGCTCACGGGGAGCCACCTGCCGCAGCGTGTGACGCTCGCCCCCGACGTGGCTGACTTCTTCCTCGCGCGAGGCGTCGTGCGGGGAGGAAAGGCGGGAAGACGGTAGAGGGAAGACGGACGACCGGTCTGACACTCGTCTTCCGTCTTCCGTCTTCCGTTTACCCTTCTTACGCCTTTGGGCCTCCGAGCGTGAGGGCGAACATCACCTGTGCCGCGTAGTACGCCGGCAGCCCCCACGCGCGGCTCGCGAACCGCCGGACGACGAAGCGGTCCCTCGCGACCGCGAGGTCCGAGAGGTAGAAGAGGATGCCCGCGGCTCCACTGATCCGCCCTGTCCGACCCGCGGCTGCGATCGCACCCCATGCCATGACCGTGATCACCGCGACGTACGCGAGGACGGCCGGACGCAGGCGGCCCACGTGCGGCCACAACCACGCCGCGGCGATGAGGCTCGCGACCGCGAGGCCCGCGAGCACGGGGCGGGGCCATGCGCCGAGCTGCGTCAGCGCGGAGAACGCGGCGATGAAGGCGAGGTGGGCCAGCAGGAATGCCGCGAGCCCGGCCGGGAGGGCGTGAGGGAGCGCGAGCAGCACGTCCCCGACGAGCGAGAGGACCAGGGCGATCACCAGCCACCGGTCGTACGGCCGGGAGAGGTCGGCCCGCAGTACCGCCAGGAGCACGAACCCGACGGACGCGGCCGTCTTGCACACCGCGGCGCGGGCGCGCCGGGCGCGGAGCTCGGACGCGACGAGCGCCGCAACCGCCACGCCCACCGCGGCGGCCACCGCGATCTCGGCCGTCAACGCGCCCACCGCCTCACCGGAGCACCCGCCCTCGCGGATGATCCGGGTCGAGGAGCGCCCCGTTCTGGGCCACGACGCGGCCGCGAACGAGCACGCGCCGGACTCCCAGCGACGTGGTCCGGCCCGGGTACGTCTCGTACGCGTCGGCGAGCGAGGAGACGACCGGGTGCGGGGGACCGTTCGGGTCCACCACCGCGAGATCCGCATCCGAGCCGGGGGCGATCGCTCCCTTCCTCGGGTACACGCCCAGCAGCTTCGCGGGGTTCGCGGCGAGACGGTGCGCCAGCTCGCCGAGGGGGCGGTGGTGCCGCTTCACGAGCAGCTCGAACATCGCCGGCACCATGGCTCCGATCCCGGCCAGGCCGCTGGGCACGGCTCGGACGTCGCCCGCGTGCGCGTCCTTGTCGGCACGCGTGAACGCACAGTGGTCGGTCGCGAACAGGTCGAACGACCCGGCGGCCGCGTCGGCCTCGAGGCGCACCCTCGTCGCCTCGGCGCGCAGGGGAGGCGTGCACAGGTAGCGGTGCCCGTGCGTCCCCGCGAGCGCGGCGTCGCTGAGCCGCAGGTAGTGGGGCGCGGTCTCGCACGTCACGGCGGCGCGGGTCCGGGCGGCGGCGATGCGCGCGAGCGCGTCCGCCGTGGACACGTGCACGATGTGGACCGGGCATCCGGTGCGCTCCGCCAACGCGAGGACCCTCCCGACGGCGACCGCCTCGGCACGCTCGGGGCGCAGGGCGGCGTGGGTGCGCGGGTCGGCGAGGTCCATCCCGGACGGGTCGATCGAGGCGAGCGCCTCGTCGTCCTCGCAGTGGATCAGCAGCCGCGCCCCCAGCGCCGACAGGCGCGTCATCGCCTCGCCGAGCCGGTCGTAGTCCGTGTACAGCCCGACTTCACGGTACGTCGTGTAGAGCTTGAACGTCGTGCACCCAGCCGACACCAGGCGCTTGATCTCCGTCCAGTTCCACGGCCACCCGGTGGGCGTGAGGTGGAACGCCACGTCGCAGTGGGTGCGTCCCGCCGCACGCGCCCGGCAGCGTTCGACCGCCTGCGTGAGCGTCTCGCCCGGGCGCTGGGTGACGAACCCGGCGAGCGTCGTGACGCCGGTGCGGGCCGCGAGCGCCGACGCCGTCAGGAAGGTGTCCGCGAGGTTGCGGCCGGCGATCACGTCGTCCACGTGGACGTGGACGTCGATCATGCCGGGCAGCACGTGACACCCGTCCGCGTCGAAAACCTCCTCGCGGTCGCTGGCGACCAGGTTCCCGATCTCCGAGATCGTCTCCCCGACGACACGGACGTCGGCGTGCCGCGCCCCCTCCGGGGTCCACACCGTACCTCCCCGGATCAGGAGCGCGTCCGCGGGCCGGCGCCCGGTGCCCGGTGCCCGGTGCCCGGTCTTCAGAAGCGCTCCCACAGCGCCCGCGCCTGTTCGCGGGCCCTCGCCATGACCTCGCGCTCGTCGAGGCCGATCTCGAGTCGGCCGCCCTCCATCAGCACCCTCCCCGCGACCACGGTCGCGCTCACCTGAGCCTGCGAGAGACCGAACACGAGGTGGCCGAGGACGGTCGTCGCGTCGAGCGGCGTCGGCGGGTCGTACTCGAACACGGCGATGTCGGCGGCGCCGCCCTCGCGCAGCTCCCCGAGCGCCAGGCCGGGCCACAACCGCTCGGCGATCGCGGGGTTGCCGGCGGTGAGCAGCGACACGCTCTCCACGAACCCCGCGGACGGGTTCCGGGCCGAGAGGTGGCGCGCGAACAGCGCGGCGCGCACCTCCTCCAGCATGTCGGCGGTCATCGCATCCGTCCCGATCCCGACGAGCACGCCGTGCGCGAGCATCGCCGGCACGTCGGCGACCCCCACCGCGTTGTTCATGTTGGACTGCGGATTGTGGGCGACCGCGGTGCCGGTTTCGGCGAGCATCGCGACCTCACGTCCGTCCACGTGCACGCAGTGGGCCGCGATCGACGATGGGCCGAGGACGCCGAAACGCTGCAGGCGCTCGACCACCCGCACCCCGTGATCGCGGAGGTTGTCCTCCTGGTCGGAGGCCGCTTCCGCGACGTGCACGTGGAAGCCGGCTCCGAGCGCGCGGCCCGCCTCCGCGGCGGTCGCGAGCGTCGCGTCCGAGAGCGTGAACGCCGCGTGCAGCCCGAACAGCGCACGGAGGCGATCGCCGCCCTCCCTGGAGCACCTCTCGAGGAACGCGACGTTCTCGTCGATCCCGTCGCGCGCGACCTCGCCGCCGTCGCGGTCCGACACCTCGTAGCACAGGCACGCGCGGACGCCGGACCGGGTGACGGCCTCCGCGATCACGTCGAGCGAACCGCGGATCGCGTGCGGGCTCGCGTGGTGGTCGACCAGCGTCGTGCAGCCGTGGCGGATCGCGTCGACGAGCGCGGCCTCGGCCGAGACGCGGCAGTCCTCGAGGGTGAGCTGCCTGTCGAGGCGCCACCACAGGTGCTCGAGCACCTCGCGGAAGCTCGCCGACGGCGCAGCCTTCCCGAGGCCGCGCGCGAGCGTCGAGTAGAGGTGCGTGTGGGCGTTGATCAGCCCCGGGAGCACGACCTTCCCGACCGCGTCGAGCGTGCGGCCGCCGCCCGCGGGCGCGCTCCCGTGGGGCGCGATCCGCGTCACGCGCCCCTCCTCGCAGACGACGTCGTGGTCCGCCAGCACCCGGGGGTGCGTGCCGAGCGTGACGACGGTCCCGTTCCCGATCACCAGCCTGTCCACGCGGGCTCCCGTTCTTCGCGGTCCACGACCCACGATCCACGACCCACGACTTCTACCCCTCGACGAGCGCGGCGGCTTCCTCGGGCGTGCGGTCGCGCATCGCGAGCGCGCCGGCGAAGCACATGAGCGTGCAGAACGAGCACCCGACACAGCGGGCCGGGTCGGTGCGGGGGAGCTTCTCCCCGTCGAGGGAGATGGCGAGGTACGGGCAGCGGGTGCAGTTGCCGCAGTGGACGCACAGCTCCGCAGCGACCTGGGACACCTGCTTGACCGCCGAGAGCGCTGTGAATTCGGTGACGGGGCTCGGCAGCGCCCTGCCGATCAGCTCGCTCACCAAGCGCAGCCCGTGCGCCTCGAGCAGGTGCGAGAGCCCCGAGTGCAGCTCGTCCACGATGCCGTACCCATACTTCATGACGACCGAGCAGAACTGCACCGTGCGCGCGCCGAGCGCGAGGAAGTTGGCGGCCCCCCGGTACTCCATCGGCCCACCGTTCCCCGACACGGCCACGCCGAGTCCGGCCACCTTGGCGAGGGTCAGGTTCGAGATCGGCGCCACGCCGGCGCCGCTCATCCCGACCACGATCCCCTCGTCCCACTCCGGCTTCCCTCCGCGGCGGAACGCGAGCGTCGGGAACGTGTTCGCGAGCGTGACGCCGGCCCTCGCGGCAGGGTGGCGGTCGAGCACCCCGCGGATCGCGGCGATCACCGGCTGGATCGCCGTCACCGCCGGAGTGAGCTTGAACAGCTTCGGCACCGCCGGGTCTCCGCCCGCGAGGACCCACTCGACGATCTTCGCGGTGAGCTCGGGGTCCTGCGAGACGATGTCGCCTTTCGTGCCGTCGCCGCCCTGCGGGCACGAGAGCGAGTACTCGATCCCGCACGCGCCCGCGCCCTCGAGCTTGCGCGTGTTCGACTGCCACGCGCGCCGGTCGAGTTCGCCGTGCCCCGTCACGGGGCCGCCGGTGGAGGCGAGCGTCAGGCGGTCCGGGTACTCGCGCCGCAGCTGCTCGACCTCCCTGCAGACGCGGTCGAGGGCGTGTCCCGACACGTTGTCGCAGTTCCCGAACGTCGTCCGGTCGAACGCGAACATGTAGCGCGCCGGGATATGGATCGCCACGCCGTCGAACGCGGTCTTCATGACGCCGCCGGCCCACCCCGCCTCGTACGCGGCGCGCATCTGTTCGTACCCGTCCGTCGGCGGCGCCGCCGAGAGCAGGAACGGCGAGGAGATCGGCCGCCCGAAGAACTCCGCGTCGAGCGCCACCGGCAGGCGGCGGAAGCCTGGGAGGAGCACGGTGCTCTTGACCTTGGCGCGTCCAGAGACGGGCTCCGGGCTCCGGGCCTCGGGCACCGCCAAGCCCCCGAGCCTATCGCTACCTATGCGGAGCCGGGTCGATCCTTCGTCGTCCCGGTGCCCGGTGCCTCGTGCCCTGTGCCCGGTCTCTTCCAGGAACGCAAGGACTCTGAGCGCGGCGTTCTTGCCGGCGGCGACCGCCTCGACGACCGTGGTGGGGCCCTCGACGAGGTCTCCTGCGAGTAACACGCCCGCTCCGCACGAGGCGGGCACTCCGGCCCGCGCGCCGATCGCGACGACGACCGTGTCGAACCCCGACCTCGGCTGGTCGGTGCCGGCGACGTCGCCCACGCGGCTCGGGTGGAACGTCTCGCCGCGGGGCAGCTCGACCCTGCGCGTCCTCACCCCCGCCACCCGCCCGCCGGCCCCAAAGATCTCGGTCACGCGCGTCCGCCCGGAGACGTGCACGCCCGCCCGCAGCAGCCCGTCCCGCTCGATCGCCGTGAGAGGCATCTCGGGGAGCGACTCGAGGGCGAACATCTCGACGAGGGACGCCTTGGCTGCGGCCGCCGTCTCGGCGCAGTCCGCCGCCACAGCGCCGCCGCCCACGATGGCGACCGCCCTCCCCGCGAGGTCGCGCGCGTCGGCCAGGAACTCGCTCCAGCCGATCGCGAGCTCCTCGCCTGGGATGCCGAGGCGCACGGGCTCCACGAGGCCGCCGGCAACCACGACCGCGTCGTACCCCGCCGACCTCAGCGCCGCGGGGTCGGAGACGCCGCGCGCGATCACGTTCACCGCGCCCAGCGCCGACACGAACTCGAGGTCGGCGGCGAGCACGCCGGGGTCCATACGAAACGAGGGGATCAGCGCGGCCATCCCTCCCACGCCGTGCCGCTCGAAGACGTCCACCTCGCACCCGGCCTGCGCGAGCACCGCGGCGGCTCCGGAGCCCGCAGGCCCGCCGCCGACGACCGCCACGCGAGCCCCCGTCCGCAGCGCCGGAGCGAACTCCGGCATCACGCCCAGACGGCGCGCCGTCGCGACGATCGCGGCCTGCACCGCCGGGATCTCGACCGGCCGGTCGAATCCGGCGCGGGCGCACGCCGCCATGCAGTGCGTGTCCGGGCAGACGGCACCGCACACACCGCCGAGCGGGTTGGCCGCCATGATCATCCCGGCCGCGCGGCGGTAGTCCTGCGGCTCCCCGACGCGGACCGCCATGATGAAGTCGGCCGGGGAGCAGTCGGCCGGGCACGCGGCCTTGCACGGTTTCTCGCTGCAGTACTCGCACCGTGCGACCTCGGCCGCGAGCTGCGCGTCGCTCAGGAACAAGGGGCCTCGAGCCGTCACGCATCCCCCCTGGGCGGTGAGACTAGCATAGCCGCGCCCGGCGCCGGCGTGAGCGCGAGATTGGGTCTTATGCCGAGATTCCAGCGGCGGGAATGCGCCGGACCCGATACAATGCGCCGCGGGAGCGAGTCACGTGAGCGACGAGACGAGACGCGCGCGGGAGCATGCGGTCGAGCGGTGTCGGGAGAGGCGCATCACGATCCCGACGGTCGCCCAGCTGCGCGACCCCGCCCTGATCCCGGCGGCGATCCAGACGAGGCTGCCGGCGATCGACATGCAGGAGGTCAACCCCCTCAACCTGTTCCGCATCGGCTGGCGCAACGACCCTGCGACAGGGGGGTTCGGCGGAGTGAACGCGCTCGAGATCCCTCCGGAGCTCACCGGCGTGCCGGCGCGCGTGGTCGGCCTGGTCGGGCGCTACTTCCCGACCGGCGCGCACAAGGTCGGAGCCGCGTTCGGGTGCCTCGTGCCGCGCCTCGTGTCGGGCGCGTTCGACCCGACGCGCCACAAGGCGGTGTGGCCCTCGACCGGGAACTACTGCCGCGGCGGCGCGTTCGACTCGGCGCTGCTCGGGTGCAAGGCGGTCGCGATCCTTCCCGAGGGGATGAGCCGGGAGCGGTTCGACTGGCTGCGGTCGATCGGCGCCGAGATCGTCGCGACCCCCGGGTGCGAGTCGAACGTCAAGGAGATCTTCGACGCGTGCTGGGAGATCCGGAGAACGCAGCCCGACGCCGTGATCTTCAACCAGTTCGAGGAGTTCGGGAACTACCTCTGGCACTTCGGCGTGACCGGCCCGGCCGCAGTGGACGCGTTCCGCGCGACCGCGACGCCGAGGTCACGCCTCGCCGCCTGGGTCGGGGCGACCGGCTCCGCCGGCACGCTCGGCGCCGGCGACTTCCTGAAGTCCGTCGTCCCGGGGTGCACGATCACCGCGGCCGAGGCGCTCCAGTGTCCGACGCTGCTGGCGTGCGGGTTCGGCGCGCACCGGATCGAGGGGATCGGCGACAAGCACGTCCCCTGGATCCACAACGTGCGCAACACGGACGTCGTGGCGGCGATCGACGACGAGGCGACCATGCGCCTCCTCCGCCTGTTCAACGAGCCCGCGGGGCGCGAGGCGCTCCTGCGCCGCGGCGTCGCGTACGACCTCGTGAGCAGGCTCCCTCTCCTCGGCATCTCGTCGATATGCAACCTGCTCGCGGCGATCAAGACCGCCCGCCACTTCGAGCTCGGTCCCGCCGACGTCGTGCTGACGAGCTTCACCGACTCGGCCGACCTCTACCGGACCCGCCTCGCCGAGCTCACGGCGGAGCGCGGCGCGTACACCGACCGCCAGGGAGAGGCGGACCTCGAGCGGTTCCTGCTCGGCGCGACGACCGACCACCTCCGCGAGCTCACGTACCCCGAGCGCAAGGCGATCCACAACCTCAAGTACTTCACGTGGGTGGAGCAGCAGGGGAAGACGGTGGACGAGCTCAACGCGCTGTGGTCGCCGTCGTTCTGGAGCGACCTGCAGGCGCAGCTCCCGGCGTGGGACGCGGCGATCGAGGAGTTCAACAGAGACTGCGGGGCCCGGGACCGGGGGCCGGTGGCCGGAGAAGGAACGGCACCATGAGCCGCGATCCCGGCAAACAGGCGCTTGAGGCGGCGCAGCGGCACGAGAAGGAGATCGTGCGGTTCCTCCGGGACATGATCGTGATCCCCGCGGAGAGCGGGCGGGAGCGGGCGCGATGCGAGCGGGTCAGGGCCGAGTACGAGGGGCTGGGGTTCGACGGCGCGCGCTTCGACGGGATCGGGAGCGTGGTCGCGAGCGTCGGCGATGGGCCGCTCGTCGTGATGATGGACGGCCACATCGATTGCGTCGGCGTCGGCGACCCGGCCGCGTGGAGCCACGACCCGTTCCGCGGCAAGCTCGAGGGCGGGCGGGTGTACGGGCGCGGCGCGGTGGACGAGCTGCCGGCGATCGCGTGCATGGCGTACGGCGCCCGCCTCCTCGCGGAGCGCGGCGTGCCCCCCGGCGTGAAGGTCGTGCTGGTCGCCTCGGTGATGGAGGAAGACTGCGACGGCTACCCGCTCATGCACCTGGTCGAGAAGGAGGGCATCCGCCCCGACCTCGTGGTGCTCGGCGAGCCGACCGACCTCGACGTCTACCGCGGCCACCGCGGGCGGATGGGGATCGAGGTGATCACGAGAGGCCGCTCGGCGCACGGCGCCCACTGCGAGAAGGGCGTCAACGCGGTGTACAAGATGGCGCCGATCGTCGCCGACATCGAGGCGCTCAACGCGACGCTCCCCGCCGACGACTTCCTCGGCAAGGGAACGGTCACGGTCTCGTACGTCGACTGCAAGACGCCGTCGTTCAACGCGGTGCCGGACGAGTGCCGGGTCGTGCTCGACCGGCGCCTCACCAGCGGCGAGACGCCGGAGCGCGCGCTCGCCGAGATCCGCGCGCTTCCGCACATCGGCGACGCCCGGGTAAGGACCCTCGAGTGGGAGGGGACCGCCTGGACGGGCGCACCCGCCCGCCAGGAGCAGGTGTTCCCGACGTGGGTCCTGCCCGAGGAGCACCCGCTGGTGGAAGGGGTGGCCGCGGCCGCATCGGCCGTGCTCGGCCGCCGGCCCGCGATCTCGCGGTGGGTGTTCTCCACCAACGGCGTCGCGACGATGGGGCGGCTCGGGATCCCGACCGTCGGGTTCGCGCCGGGACGCGAGGAGCTGGCGCACACCACCGACGAGTCCGTCTCGGTCGAGGACCTCGTGAAGGCGACTGCGGTCTACTCCCTGATCCCCGGGGAGCTTGCAGCGCGGCTCACAGCCGACAGCCGACAGCTGACGGCTCCCCCACCCACCCGGACGGCTCGGGACGGCGGTAGCCGGTAAGGCCATGAGTTCGGGAGCGCCCGTCCTCGTGTCTCTTGTCTTTCGCTGTCAGCTGTTGGCTGTGAGCTGTTAGCTTTCGACTTTGGACTTTGGACTTTCCTGGAGGCTCCGATGGCCACCAACCTCAAGGGCAAGCACTTCATCACGACCCAGGAGTGGACGCTCGACGAGCTCGAGGCCGTGCTCTCGCTCGCCGCCGAGCTGAAGGCCGCGCGCAAGGCCGGCAAGCCGATGCGCCTCCTCCAGGACAAGACGCTGTACATGATCTTCTTCGACTCCTCGACCCGCACGCGCAACTCGTTCGAGACCGGCATCACGCAGCTCGGCGGGCACGGGATCTTCCTCTCGCCCGACAAGATGCAGATCTCGCACGGTGAGAACGCCAAGGACACCGCATCCGTGCTGTCGCGCTACGGCGAGGGGATCGCGATCCGCCACTGCGCGTTTCGCGAGGGAAACCCGTACCTGCGCGAGGTCGCGCGCTGGGCCTCCGTGCCGGTGCTCAACATGCAGTGCGACGTCTACCACCCGTGCCAGATCATGGCCGACTACATGACGATCCGCGAGAAGCTCGGGAAGAACACGCGCGGCCTCAAGATCGGCGTGGCGTGGACGTCGGCCCCCAACTACATCCGCCCGCTCTCGGTGCCGCAGAGCCTGATCCTGATGATGCCGCGCTTCGGCCTCGACGTGACGCTCGCGTACCCGCCGGAGTTCCGGCTCATGCCCGAGATCGAGGAGCAGGCGCGGGCGAACGCCGCGGCCGCCGGGACGAGGTTCGAGGTCGTGAACGACTTCGAGTCGGCGTTCGCCGACGCCGACGTCGTGATCCCCAAGTCGTGGGGCCCGCTCATGCACACCACCGACAAGGCCGAGGGGCTCAGGCTCATCGAGAAGTACCCGTCGTGGCGGTGCGGCGCGGAGCAGATGAAGCTCGGGAGGAAGCGCATGATCTACATGCACCCGCTTCCCGCCGACCGTGGGCGCGAGGTCACCGACGAGGTGATCGACGGCCCGCAGTCCGTGGTCTACGATGAGGCTGAGAACCGGCTGCACGTGCAGAAGGCGCTGATGGCGCTGACGATGTGACGATGAAAGACGTGGGTTGTGGATGGTGGGTCGTGGATCGAAGAGACGAGGATCACGACCCACGAACCACGACCCACGAATCACGGCCCATGGCTTCGTTCACCTTCGTCTGCTGCGAGTGCGGGGCGCGCTACCGCGAGGCGGAGGTGCGGTACGTCTGCCCCGTGTGCGCCCGTCTGCAGGCGTCGGGCGGGACGACCCGCGGCGTCCTCCGCGTCGAGCTCGACGAGCCGCCGCGCCGGTGGCCCGCGGCGCGCGTCCACGACCCGGCGGCGCTCGCCTCATTCCTGCCGGTCGCGTCGCCGGCATCGCTGCCGCCGCTGCGCGTCGGCGGTACCCCCCTCCTGCCGGTGCCGGGGCTGCGGCGGCGGCTCGATATGCCGCACCTGTGGGTGAAGGACGACACCCGCAACCCGTCCGGCTCCACCAAGGACCGCGCCTCGCTCCTGGTCGTCGCCAAGGCGGTCGAGTACGGGTGCGACACGGTCGCCACCGCTTCGACCGGCAATGCGGCGAGCGCGCTCGCCGCGGTCGCGGCCGCCGCGGGGTTGCGCGCGGCGGTGTTCGTCCCGGCCTCCGCGCCCCCCGCCAAGCTCGTCCAGATCGCCAGCTACGGCGCGTCGCTCGTGCCGGTCGACGGCACCTACGACGACGCGTTCGAGCTCTCTCTCGCCGCGTGCGAGCGGTTCGGCTGGTACAACCGCAACACCGCGTTCAACCCGTTTTCGATCGAGGGGAAGAAGACGGTCGCGCTCGAGATCGCGGCCGACCTCTCCCCCGACGCCCCGCACGCAGTCATCGTCCCGGCGGGCGACGGGGTGATCACCGCCGGCGTCGCGAAGGGGTTCGACGACCTCGTGCGCGGCGGGATGCTCGGTCGCGCACCGCGCCTGATCGTCGTGCAGCCCGAGGGGTCGCCGGCGCTCGCGCGGGCGCTCCGTTCGGGCGCCGCCTCCATCGTACCCGCCCCCAAGGCCGCGAGCGTCGCCGACTCGCTGGTCGTGAGCGCGCCGCGCAACGCGGCGATGGCGCTCGCCGCGGTGCGCGCCTCCCGAGGCGCCGGCGTGCTGGTGAGCGACGAGGCGATCCTCGACGCGATCGGCGCGCTGGCGCGCCACACCGGCGTCTTCGCCGAACCCGCCGCGGCCGCAGCGCTCGCCGGTCTGACGGCCGCCCTCGAGGAGGGGCTCGTCGGCCGCGACGAGCGCGTCGTCCTGCTGGTCACCGGCAGCGGTCTCAAGGACGTCGGCGCCGCCGCGCGGCGGGTCCGCATTCCGGCGCCGGTCGAGCCCGACCTCGAGGCGGTCGCCGGAGTGCTCGGGATCGGCAAGGAGCGCTAGCTGTGGAATCTCACGAGGTTGTTCAGTCAAGGGAGTGGTCCATCCGAGTCACTTCCGTCATGCTGTTGGTGGCTAAACCGGCAGCAGGGAAGGAGGCAAGGATGGACCTGCACCAGAATGCCCGAAGTTGCCCGGCGAGTCGAGCGGTCCTGATCGAGCGAGTGACGAAGCTGGGATGGACGGTTCGGGAGGCCGCGGAGGCATCGGGGATGAGCGAGCGGCGGGCGTACGTGTGGCTGGCCCGGTATCGGGCAGAAGGCGAAACGGGTCTTCGGGATCGGTCGTCGCGGCCACGCCGGGTCCCGCGACGAACACGGATCGACCGGGTGGAGCGGGCACTGGTGCTGCGCC
>DATKLI010000071.1:0-5011 GCA_035542455.1 Thermoanaerobaculaceae bacterium | reverse complement strand
GATGACAGCGAAAGACCGCTGTCATCCTGAGGAGGCCTGCCTTCCGCCCCCTCGTGTCATCCTGAGGAGGGACGCCGAAGGCGGCCCGACGAAGGATCTCCCCAAGCCCTGCAGCGCGACTTGGTCCGGTACAGCTTGGGGGGATTCTTCGGCCGCTTCGCGGCCTCAGAATGACAGGGTGGCGTGCGATCAGGGCTTGGGGGGATCCTTCGCTCGCTGCGCTCGCTCAGGATGACAGAAAGTCGCCGCATCTGCAGCGCGGGGTACTACTCCGCGGCGACGGCGTCGAGGAAGTCTTGCACGCGCGTCGCGTCGTCGGGGAGCTGCTTCCCGAGCACGTGGGCCACGAGGCGCGCGAGGTCCTTCTGGAACGCCGACAGCAGCCCCTCGTGCGCCTGCGCAGACGAGATCGGCGCGTACGGCCGCGGCGCGATGTCGGGCGTCTCGAGGCGCGCCTCCGCGTCGGAGAGCATCAGCACCGCCCCGATGTCGGGCGCCGCGCGGTCGCGCCCCGTGAGCGGGTCGAGCCCCCACTTCGCGCACACCGTGCGGATCAGCGACGTGTGGTCGAACGGCACGGCGCCCGGCGCGCGGATCACCGTGCCGGGGGCGACCAGCGGCGAGACGAAGATCGTCGGCACGCGCACGCCGAACCGGTCGAACCGGAACCCCTCCTCGAGCGGGTACGCGGGGTTCGGGTCGGGCGGCGTCGCCCCGAGCGGCGGCGGCCAGTGGTCGTAGCACCCGCCGTGCTCGTCGAACGTGATCACGAGCAGCGTGCGCGGCCACGCCTTCCCCGTGCGCACCGCGTCGTACACCGCGGCGACGAGGAGCTCGCCGGCGAGCACGCTCGAGTGCACCTTCGGGTTGAGCACGACCGGCGGGTGCATGTCGTTGTGGTCGAGGATCAGGCGCGGCTGGATGAACGTGTACGCCGGCAGGTCGCCGGAGGCGCAATCGGCGGCGAACGTCTCGAAGTGCCGGAAGTGCTGGTCGTACCCCTCGTGCCCGAGCGCCGGGTGGATCAGCCGCGTAAGCGGCAGGATGTCCTGGTGGTCCCAGTAGACGCGCCAGTCGTTGCCGGGAGGGAGCGCGGCGGAGAGGCGCTCGAAGATCGTCGGCGCGGTGTTGCCTCGCCACTTGATGTAGTCGGAGTTCGTGACGAACCCGCGCGACTGCCCGGAGTGCACGAACGAGCGGTTGCAGAACGTCTGGCTCGGCACCGAGCAGAACCACTCGTCCGAGACCGCGAACGCGCGCGCCAGGCCGTTCACAACCGGCGCCGCCTCGGGCGTGAAGCAGTTCATGATCACGCGGAAGCTGTCGTAGCCCGGCTCGACGCCGTCCCACGCCTCCTGGCTTTTGATCGCACGGATGTAGTCCTGCACGAACCCGCTCATCGGCGCCGGGTCGGGCAGCAGCGAGGTGTCGGCCGGCACCACGTCCATCCCGTACACCTGCCTGTTGACGTGCGGGCGGTAGAACTCGCCCGGGTCGGGGCACGGGTGGCACATGTCCTCGGGCGTCGCCCACGGCGCCTTCCCGACCGGCACCTGCCTCGGCGGCGTGCTCCCGTCGGGGTTCGCGAGGTTGCGCCCCGCGACTCCGCGGAACTCCGGCTCGCCGCGCCCAACAAAGCGCGTTGGCCGGTCGCTCTCGTACAGGTAGCCGAGCAGGTTGTCGAACGAGCGGTTCTCCATCATGAGCACGACGAGGTGATCGAACCGCGCCAGGTTCGCGGTGCCTTCGGTCATTGTCACGGGTCCCCCGGTCGGCAGTTGTAGCAGAGGACTCAGTCGCGCTCAAGCGCCGCGCCGCCGGCCGGGGCGGGGCGCCGCCGCCAGTACGCGTACGCCGGCAGCCCGAGCGCGACGAGGCCGAGCCCCCACAGCGACGCGACCGGGCTCGCGGCCAGCGTGTTGACGACCAGGAACCCCGACGCCGCGATGAACAGCACCGGCACCCAGGGGTAGCCCCACACGCGGTACGGGCGCGGCATGTCGGGGCGCGTCCGCCGCAGCACGAACACCGTCGCGCCGGTCGCGACGTGGAACAGCACCGCCGCGAACATCGCGTACGTGTAGAGGTCGCTGTACGTCCCCGACACCGTCAGGACGATCGACCACACCCCCTGCGCGAGCAGGCTGTGGCCGGGCGTCCGGAAGCGGGGCTGCACGTCGCCGAGCGCGCGGAAGAACAGCCCGTCCTGCGCCATCGGCAGGTAGATGCGGGCGGAGTAGAGGATCGTCGCCGCCAGGCACCCGAACGCCGACACCACCACCAGGAGCGACACCACGCGTGCGCCGCCCGCGCCGAACAGCGCGGCGGCCGCGTCCTCGCCGATGCGCGGCGTGCTGGCCATCGCGGCCAGCGGCAACGCCCGCAGGTAGACGACGTTGAGCAGCATGTACATCGCGATCACCGCGGCGGTGCCCCACGCGAGACCGCGCGGGAGGTTGCGCCCGGGGTCGCGCACCTCGCCCGCCGAGAGCGCGAGCCCGTACCACCCGTCGTAGCTCCACAGCGACGCGATCATCCCGATCCCGAACGCGGCGACGAGGCCGGTGGATACCGCGGGCGCCGCGACCGCCGCCTGCGCCTGCGGCACCGCGAAGAACCCGAGCGCCGCGAACCCCACCACCGCCCCGATCTTCACGATCGTGAGGAGGTTCTGCACCCAGGCGCCTTCCTTCAGGCCGACGTAGTTGATCACCGTGAGCACTGCGATCGCCGCCGCGGCCGCAACCTGCCCGCCCGAGAGCGTCCACCTCCACGGCCCGACCGGCACCGCGAGCAGCACGTGCTGCGTCGAGAAGAACGGCAGGAACACGCCGAGGTACTCCGCGAACCCGACCGCGATCGCGGCGATCCCGCCCGACATGATCACCAGGAAGCACGTCCAGCCGTACAGGAACCCCGGGAGCGGGCCGTACGCCTCGCGCAGGAAGTGGTACATCCCGCCGGCGCGCGGGAACATCGTGCCGAGCTCCGCGTACGTCAGCGCGCCCGCGAGCGTGAGCAGCCCGCTCAGGAACCACACCAGCAGGATCAGCCCCGGGTAGGGGAGCGACTTCGCGATGTCGCCGGTCGTGATGAAGATCCCGGTGCCGACCATCGCACCGATGGTCAGCAGCGCGCCGTCCCACGGCCCGAGGCCGCGGATCAGCTGCGGCGATCGCTCGGAGGGTGTCTCGTCCAAACGGCTGGCTTCCGCCGCCAGTGTCTCACGTCCGGCCCGCCCGCCCAACCCCGCGCGCCCGGCCTCCGCCAGCCACCCCCTGTCATCCTGAGGCCCGGCTTCACCGGGCCGAAGGATCCCCCCAAGCTCTGATCGGGCCCCCCTCTGTCATTCTGAGGCCGCGCAGCGGCCGAAGGATGCCCCCAAGCCGCACCGGACCCCGCCGCGCTGCCTGCTTGGGGAGATCCTTCGTCGGCCCGCCTGCGGCGTCCCTCCTCAGGATGACAGCGTATCTTCGCTGTCATCCTGAGCGAGCGCAGCGGCCGAAGGATCCCCCCAAGTTCTGATCGCCCACCACCCTGTCATTTTGAGGCCGCGCAGCGGCCGAAGGATCCCCCCAAGCTCTGATCGCCCACCACCCTGTCATTCTGAGGTCGCGCAGCGGCCGAAGAGTCTCAACGAGCTTGCATCGCTCTCCCTCGTTCCAAGCCTGCGCTATCCTCCGCGCATGGTTTTCGCCGACGCGATGACGAAGGCGGCGCGGCTCGTCGAGCTGCAGTGCCTGTTCGCGCGCTCGCCGCACCGGCGCTGGACCACGCGCGAGCTCGCGGCGCGCCTCGGCATCGCGGAGCGCACCGTGCGCGTCTACCTCGTCGAGCTGTCGGCGAGCGGCAAGCTCCCGGTCGTCGCGGACAGGCGCGGGTGGCGCCTCGTGGACGGCGCGCGGATCCAGCTCGGGCCCGTCAGCTTCCAGCTCGAGGAGGCGGCCGCGGTCTACCTCGCCGCGCGGCTGCTGCTCCGCCACAGCGACGAGCCGAACCCGGCGGTGCGCGAGGCGGTGCGGCGGCTGGCGGTCGTCGTGCCAGAGGACCTCGGGCGCTTCATGGACCGGCTCGTCGAGCGCGCCGAAGGGGACGCGACGCACCCGTTCGCCGAGGTCTTCCGCGCGATGTCGTACGGATGGGCGACCCGCCGATGGCTCGAGGTCGAGTACCAGGCCGTGAACCGCGACACCGCGACGCGCTACCGCTTCGCGCCGTACCTGCTCGAGCCCGCGTCGCGCGAGCCGTCGGTGTACGCGATCGGCCTCGCGGAGCCGCCCGGCGCACTCCGCGTCTTCAAGCTCGAGCGCGTGCGCGCGGCGGCGCTCACGGCCGACACCTTCGACGCGCCGCCGCACGACGACCTGCTCGCGCGCCTGGACCAGGCGTGGGAGGTGTGGCTCTCGGACGAGGGCGGCACCGAGGTGCGCCTGCGCTTCACCGCGGCGGCCGCGCGAGCCGTGAGCGAGGCGCGCTGGCACCCGAGCCAGCGGATCGAGCGGCTGCCGGACGGCGGCGTCGAGCTGCGGCTGGTCGTCTCCTCGACGGTGGAGCTCACGCCGTGGATCCTGGGGTGGGGCGCCGAATGCGAGGTGCTCGAGCCGGCGGCGCTGCGCGAGCAGGTCGCGAGCGAGCACGCCTCCGCCGCCGCGAGATACGCCGCGGGCCGCAGCCCTCGCCCCCCTCTGTCATCCTGAGCGAGCAAAGCGAGCGAAGGATCCCCCCAAGCTGTACCGGACCTGGTCGCGCTGCCTGCTTGGGGAGATCCTTCGTCGGTCCGCCTGCGGCGTCCCTCCTCAGGATGACAGCGAGATGCTGCTGTCATCCTGAGCGAGCGTAGCGAGCGAAGGATCCCCCCAAGTCCTGATCGTCCGTCTCCCTGTCATTCTGAGGCCGCGCAGCGGCCGAAGAATCCCCCCAAGCTGTACCGGACCAAGTCGCGCTGCAGCGCTGTCGGTCGCGCTCCAGAGCTTGGGGAGATCCTTCGTCGGTCCGCCTCCGGCGTCCCTCC
>DATKLI010000070.1:0-16656 GCA_035542455.1 Thermoanaerobaculaceae bacterium | reverse complement strand
ACCGTGTGGGGGGTTCTGGTCGGGTCCGATGCGTCCCAGGAGTGTGCCTGTGTTGCCTGCGCTGAGTCATCGCCCGATCCCCCGGCTTCGCATCTTGAGCACCTTCCCGCGGTCGGATAGCACCTCCTCGGCCGTCTTGTGGAGGTCCTCGATACCGAGTGGAGCATAGACCTTTGCGGTGATCGCGATGTCGTGGTGCCGCAAGAGCCTCGACGCAGCGAGGATGCCCGACTTCTTTGCGACTGCGAGTCCGTAGGTCCGCCGGACGTCGTGGATCGTCACGTCCTCGAGGCCGGCCGCCTCGCAGATCTGCGCCCAGGGCCCTCGGACGTGTGTGCGGTGGGTCCCGTTCTTCCTTCCCGGGAACAGCCACTCGCCTTTCCGGGGCAAACTCTGGAGCAGCGCCACGGTGGACGCAGCGAGGGGCAGAGTCTGTGGCTTGCCAGCCTTCGGGCTCGGGATCGTCCACGTCCCCCCCTCGAGGTCGAAGTCCTCCCACGTGGCTGTCAACGCTTCGGACTTGCGGCACCCAGTTTCGATCAAGAGAAGGAAGAAACCTCGATCGAATGGGTCCTCCAACCGCCCTACGGCGTCTAGCACGCTCCCGAATTCCTTGTCCGAGAGAACACGCTGGCGGGGTGGGTTCTCGGGGTACTTCTTGACGTACCGCGCGGGGTTGTCGCGCAGGTGGCCGGCCTCGACGGCATGTTCGAGGCACGCCCGCAACACCGTGTAGTGGCGGTTGGCAGCGATCTTCCCTCGAGTCTGGGCGATGAACTTCACCCACGCCTCGATCTCAGTCATGGTGATGGTGTCGAGCGGCCGACGCGCCCAGCGCTTCATTGCCTCGGCGGTCTCGGGTTTGGCGTTCTTCTTGTGGCCGCCATTCGTCCCCTTCAGGTACCACACGAAGACCTCGGGGCGTTTCTTCTTCTCGAGCACACCCGCGAGGTACTTCTCCACCCACTGGGCGAAACTCGGCATCCCCTGGATGCGCTTGCGCTGTGAGAGTGGGTCGTTGCCCTCAACGACTGTCCCTCGATACGCGATGGCCTTCTCCCTTGCCTTCTCGGCCGTGAGCGCGGGATAGGGACCGAGGGTGATGCGCCGTTGCTTGCCGCGACCGCCGTACTCGAGGAAGAAGCTGATCTTCCCGCTCGGATATCGAACAGCGCCGAAGCCGGTCTCCAGGTCGTCGTAGATCCTGCTCCGTCTACCGGCAGCCGGCTTCTTGAGCTTCTCAACACTCTTCTTGGTCAGTCGCTCCACCATGATGTGACCTCCGAGATGCTGTGGCTCCCGTACGACCCACCGGGTTGCCGGGTCGTACCTGGGTCGTACCAAGGAGCTGGGTCGTACCTGGGTCGTACGGCGAAAACCACCCGGGTCGTACCCCCATCAACGCTCATGCCACATATCATGAGTCACTTGAAGATCGTTGTCAACGTAGACAACCACGGAATCAACGCCTGATACCTTGGCTCTGGACCACGGTATCGGGGTTCGAATCCCTGCTCCCCAGCCAAGCGCCGCACACGGTATCCGCACCCTTCGATCGCTTCAGGGACCGCGCGCGGGCTCCCGCCGGACGCTACTTCGAGTTCCGCCAGTGGTAGGCGGCGACCCAGAGCCAGAGGTCGTGCCGGATCACGACGTCGACGCGGTTCGACGCGCCCAGGAACGTCCACCGGTCCACCAGCGGCAGGTAGGGGAGCTTCTGCAGCGTGCGCCGCTGAGCCTCCTGCAGGAGCGCGAGCCGCTTCGCCGTATCGAGCTCGCGCTCGGCCGCCTCGATGATCGCGTCCACCTCGGCGTCGTGAAAGTGTGCGAAGTTGTCGCGCCCGAGCCCCAGCGCCGGCGCCGGGGAGTGCACGCACCCGGTGAGGAAGTCGCTGGCGTCGCCCGTGCTGCACGCCCAGCCGAACACCCCGAGCAGGCTCTTCCCCTCCCGCATCCGGGTCATCAGCAGGTCCCACTCGAAAACCCGGGGCGTGAGCCGGATGCCGATGCGGGCTAGGTTGGCGGTCAGCGGCGGGATGAGGATCTCCTGCACCGGGGTGCAGTCGACCGTCAGGTCGAACCCGTTCGGGTACCCCGCCTCGGCCAGCAGCTCGCGCGCCCTCTGGGGGTCGTACGGCGTCACCGCCACCGTGGGGTCGTAGCCGAAGATCACCGGGTGCACGTACTCCGGGGCGACGATCCCATTCCCCCGGTACAGCTCGTTGACCCACCCCTGGCGATCGCAGGCGAGCAGGATCGCGCGCCGCACCCGGATATCGGAGAGCGCGCGTGCCCCCTCGCTCGCGCCTCCCGCCGTGGAGACGGCGATCATGTGGATCGCGAGCCGGGGCTGGAGCTCGGTGCGAAGGTTCGGGAAGCCCCTGAGCTCGCCGAAGCGGTCCTCGGGGACCTGCCGGAGAACGTCGATCTTGCCGCCGACGAAGCGCCGGAACAGCTCCTGGTTGTCGTTGCCGAACACGAACCGGACGTGCCGGATGTCCGGCATCCCCCGCCACCCCGCCCACCCTTCGAGGAGCAGCGCGTCGGGGCCCTCGCGGCGCACGAGCCGGTACGGCCCCGTCCCGTTCGGGTCCGTGATCTCCTTGAGCTTCGCGTCGCCAGCGGTCACGATCGGCATGTACACGAGGCGGTTGAGGAGCGTCGGCCTCGGGCCGTCGGTCTCCACGTCCACCGTGCGGTCATCGACCGCGGTCACCCGCGACACGCCGAGGAGGTAGTAGCGGATCGCCGACTGCGGGTCGGTCCGCGCCCGCTCGAACGTCGCCGCCACGTCCGCGGCGCGCAGCGGCTCGCCCCGCTGGAAGCGGACGCCGCCGCGCAGGTGGAACCGCCAGTGGACGCCGTCGAGTTGCTCCCACGACTCGGCGAGGGACGGCTCGAGCTTCATCTCCGCGTTGAAGCGGACGAGGCCGTCGTAGAAGTTCGACAGAACCGACCAGGTGACCGCCTCGTTCCGGTGGTGCGGGTCGAGCGTCAGGGGGCGCCCGTCGAAGCCCACGACGAGCACTCTCTCCCCGGCGAGACGCCGGCACGACGTCGCCGGGAGCGCCAGTGCAACGGCGACGAGCACCGGCAGCGTCGCCCACCATCGTGGCTGAGTCCTCACGAAACCGATCCCTGATGGTGATTATAAGGCCGGCCCGGGCGACGGCCGGGCCGCGGCGGGGTGCTGCCGCCTACCGCGTTCCGGGCCGGAACTCGACCCAGCGGGCGGCGAGGCCGAGCACGCGGTCGTCCGGTCCCTGCCCCAGGCTCCTCGGCGAGCGCGCGTCGGGGAGCAGGAAGACGATCTCGTTGTCGGGACGGAGCGCTGCCGCGGGCAGTGCGAGCGCGCCCGCGATCCAGCTGCCGTCGCCCGTCCCATCCCAGAGCCGGGTCCCGTTGAGCTCGACCGCCAGGCGCTGCCGGCCGACGGTCTCCACCAGGAGCGCCAGGACCAGCGGCTCGATCCGGTCGAGCCCGAACCGGATCGAGGCTCGGTGGCCGCGGGTCGAGCGGATCGCGTAGGCGGGCTCGGCCCCACCCCAACCCGGGCCGAGGAAGTCCTCGACCTCGTGCCTGTCCATCGCGAGCTTCACTCCGAGAGGAGGGGTCGGGAACCGGTGACGCGCGATTTGCACCCACTCGGCCTCGACGCCGAGGACCCGCGTGTCGCCGCTGTACCCGATGCTCTTCGGCGAGCGGGCGTCCGGGAGGCGAAGGACGATCCGGTTGTCCGTACCCAGCCAGCCGGCCGGGAGCTCCGCGGTGAGGGTCTCCGTCCCCCGGAGACGCGCGGTCGGGACGACGGTGTGACCGTTGAGCTCGACGCTGATCCGCTGCCGCCCGTACGGCCGGAGCCGCATGCTCCAGTAGAGCGGCTCCACGCGCTCCAGCGCGAACGTCATCTCGGCCCGAAGCCCCTCCGTGTTCGCGCCGTCCCACCCCTTCCCGAACCAGTCGTCCACGCGGGTGTCGGTCATCGGAAGGCGGAGGTTGGGCGGCCACGGCACCGGCCGGCGCTCGAGCCGCACCCGCCGCCCGCGGGCCGGGTCCGTGAGGGCGCGCCACTCCGGCGACTTCGGGATGAACTCGATCGTGCCGTACGACCTCCCCCACGCCGATGCGACCGGTTGGCCGAACCGGGCGTGGAACCCCGCCACCGTCGCGGGCGGGAGGATGTCGGTGTACAGGACGATCCCGGCGAAGTCGTTGGCCTTGACGAACTCCTCGAGGAACGCCCACTCCCACGGCAGGAAGTCGCGTCGCTGCTTGCGCGCGCGGCCGCAGTCGCGGTCGTCCGGGAGGAACATGTGCGGCCAGCCGGCGGCCTCGTACGGGCGGAGCTGGTCCGGGTGGAGGCGGCCGAAGTAGGTGGACACGATCTTCTTGCCGTGGAACACCTGGAGGCTCGAGATCCCGGCCTGGAGGCCGTAGAAACGGCCGAGCTCGCCGGTGCCGACGCCGTTCCCGCCGGCGATGCAGAACGGCCAGTCGAGCACCGCCGCGCCGGGAGTGCTCCGGATCCTCGCCATCATCGCGAGGAACTTCGAGTCGGGCGTCCACAGCCGCCGCGGCCTGGTGAACGCGACCGAGTACGCGGTCGCCGCCTCGGTCGCGAGCAGCGCCACGCCGAGCGCCGCAGCGATCCGCCCGGCCCTCCGGCGGAACACCCCGTCCGGCACGGCGAGCCCGACGACCACGAGCAGCGCCGGGTACGCCGAGGAGAACCGGCCGCTCACCCGCGCGAACGTGAACCACGGCAGCACTCGAAGCCACGGGCGGTCGTTCCCGTGGAACGAGAGAAATGCGGCGAGGAGGATGAGGGCGGGCACCGTCGTCAGGCGGCGGCGCCCGGCCGCGAGGAGGCCGAACAGCGCCGCGAGCACGAAGAACGCGCCCGGGCTCGCGGCGAACAGCCCCTCGTGGCTGTCCTGGAACGCCCACTCGTTGCGGACGGGGTTGAAGAACGGCAGCACCGGCATGAGCATGCGCAGCGGGTTCGCCCACCACGCCCCCATCGGTACGCCGCGGAAGTCGAACCGCGCGGTCGCGGCGCGGACCTCGAGCGCGAGCGGGCCGTAGAGAGCCCCGGCGAGCGCCGCGACTGCCGCGAGCGCGACCACCTGGCCGCGGTGCGCCTCGAAGCTCGCGCGGAGCTCGCCGAGCATCGCCGAGGCGCGAGCGCGCAGCCCCGACGCCTGCGCACGCTCGAGGACGAGGGCGCGGGCCGCGAGGAACGCCGCCGACACCAGGAGCGACGTGAGCGAGACCCCGGCGAGGTAGCCGAGGTCGAGGCCGAGCGAGAGCGTCAGGAGCGCGGCGCGGACGCCGACGAGACGCGCCGACCATCTCCGGCCGGAGCAGGCGCGCCGGACGATGATCCCGTCGGCGAGGATGCCGAGCACCGCCCAGTGGGCGCACGCGATGTTGACGTGCCCGGGGAACTTCCCGATCGCGTAGTAGTTCGCGAACGCGAGAGCGGCGGCGAGGAGAGCGGCCCGGAGCGCGGAGCACTCGCGCACGAGCAGCACGAAGGCGCCCACCGCGGTGACGAGGATCGAGAACAGGAAGTACGTCTGCAGCCACGGCCCGAGTCCGAACACGGCGTTCTGCAGGGCGGTCCAGATGTCCATCTCGAACGTCCACGGCATGAAGACGTTGCAGCCTCCGTACGGGAAGAACAGCTGGTCGTTGTCGAGGTCCAGGTGCGGCCACGGCCGGAGCGAGAAGTTGTGCGCGAAGTAGTCCGCCTGGTGGAGCCACTGGTCGAGGTCGCCGTGCCCGAGCATCGGCCCGCGGAAGTCCTGCACGACCTTCACCGCGAACACGGCCAGGACCACGGCGGTCGCCATCACGACGACGAGCACCTGCCGGAGCGGGAGGCGCCATCCCCCGTCCCCGGCGAACGCCTCGACCTCGGCGCGCTCGCCGTCCGCGCGCACGGCACGGGCCGACGCGCGGACCGCGGCGAACACCGCTCGCGCCGCCGCGGCCGCCGCCCCGGGCAGCCCCCCGACACGGGGCCCGAGCTGGACGGCGGCGATCACGACCGCGGCGACGACCGCCGCGGCGGCGCAGAGCGCGACCGGCGTACGGCTCGGCGTGACGAGCCACAAACCTGTGATTGCGCCGTACGCCTCGAACGACGTCAGCAGCAGCACCGGCGCTGCGGCGGCCCACAGCGCGGCGAGGCGGGCGCGGCGCGCCGCGACGCCGAGGAGCAGCCCCCACCCCCACACGCCGAGAAACGCCACGAGCGGCGACGCCGCGCCCGTCAAACGGGGTTCCCACCGCGCCGCCCTGACCAGTGCACGGCCGGCAACCAGGTGCCCCTCGAGCAGCCCGGTCGCCTCGCCGCTGAACCCCGCGATGGTGATTCGCGAGAAGTGCACCGGGCACGGCTGCGGCGTCGCCTTCTCCCAGCGGATCTCCGAGCCGGCGGCCGGAAGCGTGAGCTCGATGTGGCGCCACTCCGCCCGCGCCGGCACGCGCTGCGGGGGGGCGCCGCCGACGCCCACGAGCAGCTCGCCCCGGCCGCACTCGGCGAACACCGTCGCCTTGAGCACGTCGCCCGGTCGCACGTCGACGCCGCGGATCACGAGCGGGCGCGCGCCCCGCCACTGGGTGAACCCGATCGGGCTCGGCCCGAGCGCCGTCGGATCGGCCGCGAACGAGGGGGGGTTGCGGAGGTCGAGCGCCGTGTACCGCGCCTTGAAGCCGTCGTCGACCTGCCGGACCGTCACGACCGCCGAGCCGAGCATGAGCGCCGCCACGACGGTGACCGTCGCGGCGGTCGCGACCCCTCTCCTGGGGCTGGGACCGCTCACTGCGGGTCTCCGCGTGCGCGGCGGTGCGAGGCGGTCACGGCGCCGCTCGATTCATTCTGGATCTCGACACCCGAGAGAGTGTACGGGAGCGGTCTCCCGCGCGTCCACAGGGAGGCAGCCGACAGCTCTCCCCCGCCCAACCCGGTTGACGGTTCACAGGCGACAGCTCTCCCCCACCCATCCGACCAGCTGACAGCCGACAGCTCCCCCTCCCACCCCGGAAACAAGACGCCGTTCGGGGAGGGACGTGTGAGCTGTGAGCTGTCAACTGTCGACTGTCAACTGTCGACTGTGAACTCTCGACTCGCCCGCCTACCGCCTCGAGGTCGCGTCGATGAACGCTCCGACGTCCTCCTTGAGCGCCTTCAGCGACGCCTCGTTCACGTACATCATGTGCCCGGCCGGGTAGTACTTGATCTCGATGTGACTGCGCAGGTCACGCGTCAGGTTCAGGTGCGAGATCATGTACTCGGTCCCCAGGAACGGCGTCGCGAGGTCGAACGTCCCCTGCAGCACCAGCACGCGGAGGTTCGGATTCGCCGCCATCGCGAGGGCGAGGTCGACGCCGGTGTTGACGACCGGCTGGGGCATCTGGGACCCGGGCACGCGGTGCTTGAAGTCCCACGTGCGCCACACCTCGGCCTCGACGACGTACGTCCTCCCCGCGCCGAACTCGAGGTCGCGGTGGAGGTAGTCGAGGAACGCCGCCGTGAAAGCCGGGCCGATGGCGTCCTCCTGCGGGTCGTCCCGGGCGAACTCCGCGAGCGGGTCGAACGCCACGCCGAGGAACCTGGCGTCGAGCCTCCCGACGGTCTCGCGGTGCTCGCGCAGCAGTTCCTGGCAGAACTGCGCCTGCCGGACGCGGAGGTCCGCCTTGTCGAGGTAGTCCGCGGACAGCCCGGTGTAGGCGTGGAGCTTCTCGATCACCGCCTTGCGCTCCGCCGCGGGGAGGTTGCTCCCGAGCATGAGCGCGTGCGAGTACTCGCCGAGCGCGTACGCCCGCACCTCGTCGAGGAACGGCGCGAGCTCGGCCGGCCGGTTTGGCAGCGCGTTGTGGTACCACGCGACCGCGGCGAACGTCGGAAGGAAGAGCGGGAACGGCTGCTCCTGCCCCGGGACCTCGTCGAAGATCACGCCCAGGTCCATCGCCGTCGACACCAGGACCACGCCGTTGAGCGCCATCCCCTCCTTCGACTGGAGGTACGCCGCGACCGCCGCCGAGCGCGTCGTCCCGTAGCTCTCGCCGAGGAGGTACTTGGGGGAGTTCCACCGACCGTTCTCGGTGACGTACTCAGCGATGAACCGCGACACCGACTCGACGTCGGGGTCGACGCCCCAGAACTCCGCGTCCTTGGCGTCGCCGACCGCCTTCGAGAACCCCGTCCCGACGGGGTCGATCATGACGAGGTCGGACCGGTCGAGGATCGTGTACGCGTTGTCCACGACCTTGTACGGCGGAGGCGGGGTCGCGGCGGCGTCGGTCGCCGCGACGCGCCGCGGGCCGAGCGCCCCCATGTGGAGCCAGATCGAGGACGACCCCGGGCCGCCGTTGTAGGCGAACGTGATCGGCCTGCGGGTCGGATCGGCCACGTCGCTCCTGGTGTAGGCGACGTAGCCCATGCTCGCGTACGGCGCGTCCTTGGCGTTGCGCACGACGAGCGTGCCGGCGGTCGCGGTGTAGGCGATCGCGGCCCCGCCCACCGTGATCCGGTGGTGCGTCACCGAGCTCTCGGATTTGGGCGCCTCGGCCGACTCGCTCTTGGGCTTCTGGGTGGGCTCCGGGGCCGGCTTCGTCTGGGCGGACGCCGCCAGCGCGCACGCCGCCGACAGCACGGCGAGGCCGATCGTTCGTGATCTCATCTCGCTCCTTCCGGCGGCGATCGCCGCCACCTAGGGTTCCTCCGGACAACCGCTACGCCAGCGCGCCGCTTCCCGGCGCGTCGGCGCGGCCGCATCCGGTCGCTTCCCAGAACGGGTAGAAACAGTACCACTGGGCCGGATGCTCGCGGATGCGGCGCTCGAGGCACTCCGCCCACGCCCGCATCGCGGCGCGCGCGGCCGCCTCGATCCCGCCGTCGCCGTCGAGGTCCATCGGCTCCTCGTAGATCACGTGGAAGCGCCGCTCCGGCGTGAGCAGGAAGAACGTCGGGATCACGAGCGCGTGCGAGCGCGCGGCGAGGAGGAACGGCCCGGGCGGGAACTTCGCCGTGGCGCCGAAGAACTCGACCGGCCACCCCTGGTCGTTGAAGTCGCGGTCGCCGTGCGCCGCGACGATCCCGCCGCCCTCGAGCACCCGCAGCGCGGGCACGACCGAGAACGGCGACGCGTCCACCGGGATCCCGTGGACGTTTCCGCGCAGGCGCATCCGCGTCCGGAACTCCTCCGCCGTCGCGAACCGGTCGCGCCAGTACAGCACGTGCACCGGCTCGAAGTGCGTGCCCATCCCGATCGCTCCCACCTCCGGGTTTCCCATGTGGGCGGTGAGGAGCAGCGTCCCGCGGCCGGACCGGCGCGCGGCGGTGAAGCGCTGCTCGCCGTCGACCGCCACGATCGCCTCGGCGAGCGCCTCGGGGGGCATCTGCGACCAGCGGAAGAAGTCGATCCAGTGGTACGCGTGCTCGTACCCCATCTGCCACGCCGCCTTCCGCACCTCGGGGTCGTCGGGCGGGCGGCCGAGGATGCGGGCGTAGTTGCCCTTGATCGCGCGCAGGTACTTCGGGCGGACGATGTTGAACGGCAGCATCACGAGGTCGCGTGCCATCCAATACATCAGGCCGAGCGGCCAGCGGGTCGACGCCCACACGAGGGTGGGGATCCAGAAGCCGAAGTAGAGACGGTAGAACGCCTGCAGGATGCGGGGGGAGCCCGCCATCTTGAACTGCACGGGGCGAATTCTACGCTTCCGGGACGGGCTCGGACAGGAACACGAGCAGGCTGCCGCCCTCGACCCGCACCCCGATCCGCGAGCCGGTCGCGACGTTCGACATCCCGGTGCGCCCGGCGAGGTCGAGCGCCTCGCCGTCGAGGCGCCAGCGCAGCCCGGAGGTCCACACGCGCCGGCAGCGCCCGAGCGGGAGGAGCGACACCTGCGCCCCCGGCGCGGTCCGGAACCTCCGGGAGCCCGCGACGGGCACGATCCGGTGCCGCTCGTCGCGCATCTCGACCTCGCCGTGCGCGGCCCAGCGGGCGAGCAGCGCGAGGTTCTCGACGGCGTGGTCGAGCCGCCCGGCGGCCCCGGCGAGGATCGTCACCCTTCGCGCGCCCCGTTCGTCGAACGCATAGGCGAGAGTCTTGTGGAGGTCCGTGGACTCCTGGTCGGCGCGCGCGACGATGCGCTCCTCCCCGATCCAGCGCCGCACCTCGGGCAGGATCGAGTCGAGGTCCCCCACGACTGCCGCCGGGCGCACGCCGATCCGCGCCAGGTGGTTCGCCCCCCCGTCGGCGGCGAGCACGAGCCCGGCGCGCCGCACCAGCGCCACGAACGAGGGGCGCCAGCGCCACGGCGCGTTGGCCACCACGACCGTCTCCCGCATCGGCTCATGCTACACTCGCTGAGCTTCTCCGGAGGGCGCGATGGCGGGAAACGGCGTCGGAGCTTGCCTCCATTTCGGCACGGCTCCGGGGTCCGCGGCGCGACCCGGACGGCGAGGCGTGCCCCCCCGGAAACGGTCACGGTGATGGTCACAACGGCGCCGACGCACGCTCCCGCGATCCCCTCCGGAACGCCCCGGACCCCGGCCCGGGTCGAAGGCGGAGGCCGGCGTTGAGCCGCCCGCGCGCCCGGGCGTGGCTCGCGTGCTGCGCAGCCGCGTTGCTGACGGCTGTCGCCGCGCGTGCCGAGCGGCCGTGGTCCGAGCACTACACCCGCGGCCTCGCGCTCGAGTCGCAGGGCGCGTGGGCGCAGGCGCTGCTGGAGTTCCAGGCGGCGGCGCGGATCGCGCCGGTACCCGAAAACAGCATCCGTGCCGAGGACGGCACCACCATCGACGAGTACGACCCGCACTATCACATCGCGCTCTGCCTGACGGAGCTCGGCCGACCGCGGCTGGCGGCCGAGCAGCTCAGGCGCTCCGCGAACGCGCACGTCACGCCGCCCGCGAAGATCCAGGCACTCCGCAAGCGCATTCAGGGTGAAATCGGGGGCCGCGCCGGCGGACGCGGAGAGGTGGCGGCGCCCGAGCCGACGGCGGCGCCCACGACCGGCCAGCTCACGGTGGACAGCGACCCGTCCGGGGCCACGGTCTCGATCGACGGGGCCGCCGCCGGCACCACGCCGCTCGGGCCGGTCGAGCTCGCGCAGGGAGCCCACGCGGTCCGCGTCGAGGCGCGCGGGTTCCGTCCCGTCGACGAGCGCGTGACCGTGACCGTGGGCGAGACGGCGACGCTCGTCGTGCCGCTCGCAGCCGTCCCGGCGGCGACGCCGGCCCGAGCCTCGAAGCCGCAGGCGGCGCGCCCCACCGTGCCGGCGCCGACCGCGGTTCCCGCCGCCGCCGCGCCGGCGCCGACGGCGGCCGCGTTCCCAACGTCACCGCTGCCGGCGACGACCGCCGCCCCCGCGGGGAGGCAGCGCCACCCGCTCGCGGGCCTCGCGGTGCTCCTGCTCCTGGCGCTCGCGGGGGCGACGGGGCTCGGCGTGTGGCTGCGCCGCCGGCGCGGAGCGGCGACCGACCTCGCAGAGACCACGCACACCGTCGAGCAGGAGCGCCCGACGATCCTGGTGGAGACCGGGACGAAGCTCGGCGCCTTCGACCTGCACGGCGTGCTCGGCAGGGGCGGGATGGCGACCACCTACCGCGCGCGTCGCGGCAGCGACGGCCAGACGGTCGCGATCAAGGTGCCGCACGAGGGGTGTCTCTCGGACCAGACGTTCGTCACGCGCTTCCTGCGCGAGGGGAAGCTCGGCGAGCAGCTCCACCACCCCAGGATCGTCCGCATCCTCTCCACGGGGGAGGACAGGGGCCGGCCGTACCTCGCGATGGAGCTGGTCGAGGGGCGCACGCTGAAGCAGGAGATCCGCGAGCACGCCCCGTTCGCGCTGAAGCGGGCGCTCGAGATCACGCGCGACATCGCCGAGGCGCTCGACTACGCGCACGCCAAGGGCGTCGTCCACCGCGACCTCAAGCCGGAGAACGTGATGCTGCTGCCGGACGGGACGGTCAAGGTGATGGACTTCGGGATCGCCCGCCTCGCCGACCAGCCCGGCCTCACGACCTCCAACATCTTCCTCGGGACCCCGTTGTACGCGGCGCCCGAGATGGTGGACCCGAAGAACGTCGACCACCGCGCCGACCTATACGCGCTCGGGATCATCCTGTACGAGCTGCTGGAGGGCGGCGTGCCGTTCACCGCCGACTCGCCGTACCGCGTCCTCGAGATGCACATGCGCCAGCCGCTGCCCGCCCGCGAGGCGCTCCCCCACCCTGTGCCGGAGCCGGTGTGGGCGATCGTCCAGAAGCTGTGCGAGAAGGACCCGGCGGCGCGCTACCAGCACGCGGAGGCGCTGCTGGTGGAGCTCAACCGCATGCTCCAGAACCTCCCGGTCTCGGGGGCCGGCGACGTCTTCTGACCCGCGCACCAGGGCGGTGCAGGCGCTCGTCGTGGGCGGCGAGGTCGTCGTCGTGTGGGGCGACGGCCACGAGTCCTACTATCCGGGCGGCCCGCTCCGAAAGGCGTGCAGCTGCGCGTCATGCAAGGGCGAGCGCCACCTGTTCGGCCGCGCGACGCTCCCGACGCTCGCGCCCCTCCGCCCGGAGGCGTTCGTGCCGGCCGCGGTCGCCCTCGTCGGCAACTACGGGCTCAAGGTGACGTGGGGCGACGGCCACGACCACGGGATCTACGACCTCAAGGAGCTGCGCGCGGCATGCCCGTGCGAGGCGTGCGTCGCAGCGCGACGGTAAGCGCCGCGCGGTTCCTGATCAGGGCGCGTGCTTGAGGTGACGGCGGACCCTGCCGCCGCTCTCGGCGGGGGAGGTCCGCGCCGCGACCTCGTCCGATGGGTCGCTCTCCACCGCGTTCCGGTTGTTTGCGTTCGCCTCGGTGAAGGTCGTCACGACGAGGTAGTACACGGTATCGGGTGTCAGACCGGCCACGGTCCAACCGGGAGCGCTCTTGTCGTCCGTCGTGCCTCCCAGCGTGTAGGGCCCGCCGGGCTGCGTCGCGACGTACACCCGGTAGGCGCCCGCGTCCGCGACGTACCGGATCGGAACCCACGCCAGCGTCACGCTCTGGCTGGTGACGGGTCCTGCGGTCACACCTGCGACCGGCGCGGTCTGCGTCCCTTGCCAGTCGCCTCCCGTCTGCTTGTCGCTGAGGAACGCCGCCACCCCGGCGTCTGAGGTGTGCAGGCCGTTCCACCCGAACGCGCTCCGCCCGCTCGCGAGGTTGACCAGGTTCGCGACCGTCGCCGGGACGGCTCCCACCAGCCGGTTCGAGGCGAGTCCGAGGACGTGCAGTCCCGTCAGGTTGCCGATCGCCGCGGGGATGGCCCCGGAGAACGCGTTGTCTCCGAGGTCGAGGAGTCGGAGAACCGTGAGCGAGCCGATCGCCGGCGGGACGGGACCCGAGAGGCGGTTCGCGGAGAGGTCGAGCGTCTGGAGCCTAGCTAGGGTGCTCAGCTCTGGCGGGAGCGCGCCCGTGAGGTCGTTCCCTCCGAGCCGCAGGCTCGTGAGGCTCACCAGCCCGCCGAGCTCGGCCGGGATCGGCCCGGTCAGCCCGTTGGAAGAGAGGTCGAGCTCCTGCAGGCTCGCCATGTTCCCGAGCGTCGCGGGAAGGCAGCCCGCGAGGCCATCCCCGTTGAGCAGCAGCCGCACCACATTCGTGTCTGTCGCGTCGCACACCACGCCGTACCACCCGCACTCGCTCCCCGACTCCCCACCCCAACCGGCTGCATCCCTCCACCCGGTCCCGCCCGCGCTCGCGTAGAGGTCCATGAGCGCCTGGCGCTCGGCGGCGGAGATCGCCGGCGGCGGCGGCGCCGGCGCCGTGCGCGCACCGATCTCCACGGACGGATCGCTCACGACCACGTTCTGGTTATGCGCGTGCGGGTCGGTCACGCTCTTCACGATGAACCAGTACGGCGAGTCCGGGGCGAGCCCGCTCACCGTCCACGAGGCAGCGCTCTTGTCGGCAGTCGTTCCCGAGAGTGCGTACGGGCCGCCGGACTTCGTCGCGTAGTACACCTCGTACCCGCCGCCGTCCGCCGTGTAGACGATCGGCGCCCACGTGAGCGTCACCGACGACGGCGTCGCGCCCGCCGCCGCGAGGCCGGTCACCGGAATCGTCTGAGTGCTCTGCCAGTCGCCCGTCTCGTCCCTGCTGTTCAGGAACGACACGACCACCGGGTCGGAGCTGTGCAGACCGTTCCAGCCAAACGCGCTGTTCCGAGCAAACAGGCTGGTCAGGTTCGTGATCGTGCTCGGGACCTCGCCCAGAAGTTGGTTGGACTGGAGCCAGAGCCACCAGAGGCCGGTGAGGTTGCCAATCTCGGTAGGGATGGTGCCGGTGAGCTGGTTCTCACCAAGGCCAAGAGCTTCGAGGTTGACGAGCTCGCCGAGTTCCGGGGGAATGGGGCCAGAGAGGTGGTTGGACCCGAGGTGGAGGTTGCGCAACTTCCTGAGACCGCCGAGCTGAGGTGGGATCGAGCCGGTCAGACTGTTGAAGTCGAGATAGAGGCCCTCCAGGGCTAGGAGGTTGCCGAACTCAACCGGGATCGTCCCCTGGAGTCCAGCGGACGTCAAGTTGAGGTCCCGGAGATTCGTCAGGCCTCCGAGTTCAGCTGGAATCGTGCCGGACAACTGGTTCCCACCCAGCCAGAGGACCTCCAAGTTTGTGAGGCTGCCGAGTCCCCTTGGGATCGAGCCTGTGAGGCGGTTGTCGGAGAGCTCGAGGGTCATCAACCCCGTGAGGTTCCCGATCTCCTGCGGGACCGGGCCTTCGAGCTGGTTGCTCCACAGGCTGATCTCACGCAGACCCGTCAGGCTCGCGAGCCAGACCGGAATCGGACCGCTCAGTTGGTTCTGGTAGAGGATGAGACGCTGCAGACTCGTGAGGTTGCCCATTTCCTGGGGGATTGGCCCGGTGAGTTCATTGCGGTAGAGCTCAAGTTCCACCAGTCCAGCGAGGTTGCCGATCTCGCTCGGGACTGTCCCATTCAGTTGGTTCGCTCCGAGGTTCAGGTAGGTCAAGCTGGTCAAGTTGCCCAACTGGGGCGGGACGGCGCCCGTGAGCTGGTTCATTCCCAGGTCGAGGTAGACCAGGTTGGTCAGGCTTCCGAGTTCGCTCGGGATTGAGCCGCTGAGCAGGTTCACGCCAAGGTTGAGGGCGGTGAGACTGTGCAAGTTGGCAAGCTGCGGCGGTATTCCGCCTGAGAGGCGGTTGATGCCCAGGTAGGTCATCCCCAAATTGAGGTGCGTCAAGCTCGTGAGGTTCGCCAGTGAAACCGGGATTGAACCGACGAGTGAGTTCCCGTTGAGGTTGATCTCCTTCACAGCGTTGCCGTCGCCGGTGCACACGATTCCGAACCACGAGCACTCCGTGCCCGGCGCACCGTTCCAGTTGGTTGACTTCGTCCACCCTGGCCCGTTCGTGCTCGCAAACAGATCGAGCAGCGCCTGACGCTCGCTGTCCGGGATCGCCGCCGCGGCAGGCCGCCAGCTGAGGAGCGCGATCGCTGCGGCTGTGACGCCCGCGAGGACCACGAAAGCGCTCTTCACGCGGCGGCGCCTCGAAGCGGCGCCTCGCGGTACGACTCTTGCTCGAATCGGTGCGCCCTTCGCGACGGCGAACTTGCGCGATCGGAGGGGGATCACCATCTTACAAAGCGTCGCTGAGATGAGGATGTGAGTCAAGCGCCGACTCTGAGACTTGTAGACGGCGTCGCCGTTTCACACGGGCAAAGTGAGCCGCCGGTAGAATGCGCCGGTGAGTGAGACGAGGACCGTCACCGTGGACGGCGTGGAGCTGACCGTCGTCCTGCAGCGCAAGCGCATCAAGAACATCAATGCCCGGCTCGACGGCATGACGCTCAAGATGAGCGCGCCCCACCACGCGACGCGGGCCGAGGTCGAGGAGGCGATCCCCGAGCTGGCGCGCAAGCTGCTCCGCCACGCGCGTGCGAGACACGTCAACCGGGAGGAGAACGCCCTCGCGCTCGCGCGGACGGTCGCGGCGCGCTTCCCCCGGCCGCCCGAGGTCGCGAGCGTCGTCTTCGTCACGACGCAGACCGCGCGCTGGGGGAGCTACAGCCCGATCTCCGGCACGGTCCGGCTGAACGCGACGCTGCGGGAGATGCCGCGCTGGGTGCTCGAGGCCGTCCTCGCGCACGAGCTCGCGCACGCCTTCCACCTGCGGCACTCGCGACTGTTCTGGTCGCTGCTCCGGCGCGTCTGCCCCGACACCGACCGGGCGAACGCGTTCCTCGACGGCGTGAGCTGGCTCGCGCACCGCTGGGAGAGCCTGCCGCCGGTGGAGCGCTCGATCCTGGTGCCGGCCGCCGCGGAGGAGACCGGCGGGGGCCATGCGCCCGGCCACCAGACGTCGCTGTTCGAGGAGGGGCCGGCCGGGAGGGACACCGCCGGCTAGCTGTTGTTTCTCACGACGTTGTTCAGCCTGCTGATGGGTGGCGAGCCACCGAGTGAAGCGTGGGCTCGGTGGCAGTTGTAGAAGTGAAGATAGCGCGGCAAGAGCCGGTGCGAAAGCGGGAGGCGTTGAAGGGGAAGGCGTAAGCCCATTCGCGCTGCAGGGTCTGGATGAAGCGCTCCGCCTTGCCGTTGGTGCGGGGACGGTAGGGTCGGGTGCGGAGGTGGCGGAGGCCGAGTTCGGCGCAGGC
>DATKLI010000069.1:0-8322 GCA_035542455.1 Thermoanaerobaculaceae bacterium | reverse complement strand
CACCGAGGCGCGTGGTCAAGCGGTCGTCTTCGACCTTCCGGGTGTGCATCGCCCGTTGCACCGCCTCAACGTCCAGATGATGCACGCGCTGCGGGACTGCCTCGCCGAGGTGGACCTCGTGCTGCAGCTGTTCGACGCGAGCCAGGCCCCCGGAGGCGGTGAGGAGTTCGTCATCTCGCTCTTGGCGGACGTGGACGCTCCCGCCATCCTTCTCCCGAACAAGGTGGACCTCGCGGGGGTCGCCGAGCTCCTCCCGGAGAGGACCCGGTTCTACACCTCCCGCCGCCCCTACGAGGCAGTGGTGCCGATCTCCGCCCTCACCGGCGAGGGCCTTGCCGAGGTGCGGGAGAGGGCGTTCACCCTCCTGCCCGAGGGACCGCCGCTGCTGGACCCGAAGTTCGTCACCACGCAGAGCGAGCGGTTCTTCGTCGCCGAGCTGATCCGCGAGGCGCTGCTGGAGCGCGTCGAGCAGGAGCTGCCGTTCACCTCGGCCGTGCACCTGCGCGCGTTCCAGGAGGAGGAGACGGGCTCGGGCCCGCTCCTGCGCATCGTCGCCGATCTGGTCGTGGACCGCGAGAGCCAGAAGGGGATCGTGGTCGGGAGGCGCGGCGCGATGATCCGCGAGATCGGGACCTCGGCGCGCACCCGCATCGAGGCGCTGCTCGGGGCGAGGGTGTACCTCGACCTTCGGGTCAAGGCGAGGCCGGGGTGGCGGGAGGACCGCGCGTTCCTGGCCGAGCTCGAACCGGTCGAGGTCCCCTGGGAGCCGCCCCCCGACGAAGCGGGGGAGCCATGAGCGTCCTCGTCTACGTCGCGGACGGCTGCCCGCACTGCAGGGCCCTCGTCGCCGACCTCGCGCGGCGGCGGGTGGAGTTCTCGGTCGTCAACCTCTCGGAGCACCCCAAGCGAGTCGCCGAACTGGCGGTCGTGACCTGGGAGCGACGCCTGCCGGTCGCGGTCGACCACGAGCGGTGCTCGGTCGGCTTCCGCGGCCGTTCGACCCCATTCGCAGACCTCGGTCTCCCCGACCCGTCGGCGCCGCTCCGTTGATGCCGTCCGCTATACTGAGCGGGGAGACGGGAGGGCGTTGGGCGCAATGAGCCAGAGTTCGCTGCACACGAAGGTGAAACAGCTGATCATCGACAGGCTTCAGCTCGAGGGCATGACCCCGGACCAGATCGACGACGCGGCGCCCCTGTTCGGCGACGGCCTGGGGCTGGACTCGATCGACGCGCTGGAGCTCGTGATCGGCATCGAGAAGACGTTCGGCGTCCGGATCCAGGACGAGGACGTCGGCGCCAAGGCGTTCGCCTCCGTCAACTCCCTCGTCGAGTTCATGAGGAGCAAGGGTGTCAGCGACGCGGCCTGAGGAACTCCCGCACCAGTTCCCGTTCAGGTTCGTCGAGAGGACGGAGAAGGCCGGGGACGGCACGGTCGCGATCGTGCTCGGAACCGCCGCGGGAACGATGACCGGACCGGGCCCGTGGCCCGCGGGTCTGGTGGCCGAGGCGCTCGCCCAGGCGATCCTGCTCGTCGTCCGCCCGGAGCGAGTGTCGTCGCTCCGGCTGGTGGCGCTCGACCGGGTCGCACTCTTCCAGAGCGTCGCCGCCGGCGACCGGCTCGAGGTCGCGGTGCGCGAGCTCGGGGCGTTCGGGGTGCTGCGACGCTTCGAGTGCCGGGCGACCCGCGCCGGTGGTCTCGCGGCCGTCGCGGAAGTCACGGTCAGTGCCTAGGGCGATGAGGGAGCCGGGAGAGCCAGCCATGAGGGTGAGCCGGACCGACGAGGGCGGGGTCACGGTTGTCGAGATCGAGGGCACGATCAAGCTCGGCGAGTCCGCCCAGCTGTTCGCGCGCGAGCTCCAGGACGTCTTCGAGCGAACGACCGGCGGCGTTGTCATCGACTTCGCCCGCATCGACTACGTGGATTCGACCGGCATCGGGGAGCTGGTCGGCTACCTGCAGCGCTTCACGCGGGCGAACCGCCGGGTCGCGCTGTTCCGCCCCCACCACCGCCTGGAGGCCCTGCTGAAGCTCACCCGCCTCGAGACGATCTTCCCGATCTACTGGGAACGCGAGGACGCGCTCCGCTACGTGAGGGGCGACGCGGCGCGTTGACCGCCGCCGCCTCGCGCCCGCCCGGGAAACTCAACTCGACTGGATCAGGGGTGTGGTTGGTGCGAAAGGGGGGATTTGAACCCCCATGAGGTTGCCCTCACAAGGTCCTGAGCCTTGCGCGTCTGCCAGTTCCGCCACTTTCGCACGCGCCGCCGGGAGTGTACCGGCGGCCCCCGGAACTGTCAACGCTCGCGCGGCCGCGTGGGGGCGCGGGGAGCGCCATGCACCGTAGGGAGGTGGTCGCCGAGGTCCGGGCAGCCCGCGGCAACGGCCTCACGGTCGCTCAGCTGGAGCGCAAGCTCGCCGGCTCGTGGGGTCCGGGCCGGTCCCGCGACCTCTTGGTCGAGCTCCTCGACCAGGCCGAGGAGCGCGGGGAGGTAGTCCGCACCAAGGGCCGCATCGTCGCGACCGAGTACACGGACCTCTATGCCGGGCCGATACGCATGACCTCCCGCGGCTTCGGCATCGTCAGGCAGGGCGGGCGCGACCTACCGGACATCGTGATCCCGCCCGAGGGACTCGGAAGCGCTCTTGACGGGGACGAGGTCCTGGTCCACCTCGGCGCGCGGCGCAAGCGCGGGCGCCTGGTCCCGGAGAAGCACGGCGAGGTCGTCCGCGTCCTGCGCCGGCGCCGGCCGACGCTCGTGGGTCGATACGTCGCCGACCCCGAGCAGCCGTGGGTGGACCCCTTCGCCCGCAGGGTCAACATGAAGGTCCTGCTCGACGAGGTCCCCGTCCCGACTCCGCGGCCGGGGGAGTTCGTGGAGGTGGCGCTCGACGGCGTTCCCGGCGCCGGGCCCGTCGGCGGCACGCTTGTGCGGCGCCTCGGACTCGCGGGCGAGAGCGGCGTGGACGAGGAGGTCGTCCTCGCGGAGCTCGCCGTCCCGGTGGAGTTCGCCCCGGCCGCGCGGGCCGAGGCCGATGCCCTGGCGGACGACTTGCGCCCAACCGACCTTGCCGGGCGGGTGGATCGTCGCGGCCAGCCGGCGGTGACGATCGACGGCGAGACGGCGCGCGACTTCGACGACGCGGTCGTGGCGATGGGATCGCCCGGCGGCGCGATCGAGGTCTTCGTGCACATCGCGGACGTGTCCCACTACGTCGCCCCGGGCAGCGCCCTGGACGGCGCCGCACGCGAGCGCGGGACGAGCGTGTACCTGCCGGGACGCTGCGTCCCGATGCTGCCCGAGAAGCTGTCGAACAACCTCTGCTCGCTCATCCCGGAGAAAGACCGCCTGGCGTTCTCGGTGCGTTTCGCCGTCACCCCGGACGGGGCCGTGGAAGGGTACAGGGCGGAGCGCGCGGTGTTCCGGTCGCGGAGGCGGTGCACGTACACCGAGGTGTTCGACTGGCTCGAGCACGGCGCGTGGCCGGAAGCGGTGACCCCGGAGGTGCGGCACTCGCTCGAGCTGCTCGACGAGGCGGCGCGCCGCCTCGGCCGGCGGCGGGTCGCGCGCGGCTCGATCGACTTCGACCTTCCGGAGCCCGAGATCCTCCTCGACCCCGAGGGGTTCATGCTGGGGGTGCAGGCCGCCCCCCGGAACCGGGCGCACAGGCTCATCGAGGAGCTCATGGTCGCGGCGAACGAGTGCGTCGCCCGCATGCTCACCTGGGGGCGACAACCCGGGCTGTTCCGGATCCACGAGCGCCCGTCGGCCGGGAAGCTGGCGGAGCTGCAGGCTGTGCTCTCCGAGTTCGACGTTGCCCTCAAGGGCAACCTCGAGGACCTCCCGCCGAGGGAGCTGCAGCGGGTGCTCTCCGAGATCGTCGGACGGCCCGAGGAGAAGTTCCTCCAGACGCTCGTTCTCCGCTCGCTGGCGCGGGCCGCCTATCACCCGGAGTGCCGGGGCCACTACGCACTCGCCACGAGCTTTTACCTGCACTTCACCTCCCCGATCCGGCGATACCCGGACCTCGTGGTCCACCGGTACCTCGGCGAGCTGCTCGCGGGTCACGTGCTCCAGGGGACAGAGCGCGCGTTTGCCGAGGCGGACCTCGAGGACCTCGCCCAGAGCTGCTCGTTCACCGAGCGTCGCGCCGACGAGGCTGAGCGCGAGGTTGTGAAGTGGAAGCAAGTTGAGTACATGCGAGCCCGCATCGGCGAGGAGTTCTCGGGCCGCGTCACGGGTGTCGTCGCCTTCGGGATGTTCGTCCAGCTGGACGAGGTGTTCGTCGAGGGCCTCGTCCACGTCGCCGACCTCCGCGACGACTTCTACCGCTACGACGAGACGGGGCACCGGCTGGTCGGTCAGCAGCGCGGCCGGGTGCTCCGCCTGGGGGACGCCGTGCGCGTTCGGGTGAAGGGGATCGACGAGGAGTTCATGGAGGTCAAGCTCGAGCCGATCCTGCCGCCGATACCGGTGGAGCGCCGCGAGCGCGGACGGCGGCTCGAGCCGGCCGAGGATGGCAAGCCTGCGCGGAAGGCCGGGCGCCCCCCGAGGCGCCCGACCCCGAGGACGATACGCCGCGGCAAGAGCCGGGGCCCGCGCCGGTAGCGATGCCCCGGGGCGCAGGCGCCGGGCGGACGAACGGCGCCCGACCGCACTACGCGAGAGTCACCGAGGGAAGCACGTAGCGCTCGAGAGAGCCGCCCGGGTTGCGGGTCATCCACGTACTCGCGGCCAGGCAGCGCGCGCCCGCGTCGAAGAGGTGGTCGAGAGCGCTCTCGAAAACAGCCGGGACCAGGATCTGGACGCTTTCCGCCTCACTGTCGGCGGCGAGCTGGAGCGCCCAGCCGATGCCGGCGAGCGTGGCTTCCGTGGTGGCGCCGGCGACCGGCCCGCACTGGCCGGGGCCGCCGTACGCGTACGCGGAGATGCGCTCGCCGTCCCGCACCTTCGCGAGCCGCAGGCGGCGCTCCCCGAGCCAGTACTCGTGGTCCATCGGCCGCGCGACGCCGCGCGCCAGGCGGTCCAGGCGCTCGAGGTCCGCCGCGCCGGCGCGCCGGGTCAGGGCGTCGCGGGTGAGCTCCGAGCCGGGGAGGAGCTTGGCCAGCTCCCGGCCCGCGATCCGCGCGGCCTCCGGCGTCATCGAGAGCCGGTACACGGGGAAGCGCGGCCGCAGGCCGAACCGGAAGAACGCGGCCTGCCAGTGCGCCTCGCACAGGAGGTGCGAGGTCCATTCCGTCGCCCCGGACCGGTCGCCGTACGCGATCGCGCGCCGCAGCAGCATCTCCGCGACCTCATGGTCCTCGAACTCTGGCAGCAGCCACGGCTGAGTGACGGTGAGCTGGCGGGAGCGCACGAAGCTGGCCGCGAAGCCGACGACCTCGTCGCCGACGCTCGCGACCAGGAATCCGTCGCCGTCGTGATGGGCGAGGTGGGCGAGGTCGAGAGCGAGGTCGCTGGGCGCCTGTCCGCGCATCGGCTCGCGGGCGGTGTCGTCCCAACCCGGCAGGGAGGCGCGCAGTTGCTCCGCCATGGCCACGAGCGGCTCGATGCCGACCCGCGAGACCGGCTGCACCTTGACCTTCCCAGCCATCTCAAGACCTCCGGACTCTCGGCGCGTCGCCGCCGGCGAACCGCCGCCGGTGTGCGATTGTATCAGCCGGTCTCGGGCCGCGCGCCGGGCCGAAACGGGGTTGTGTCAGAATTCGAGCCGGTCCGGAGGCCGCGAACGATGCCACACCACGCAACGTCGGGGAGCCTGCTCGGGGTCGCCTACACGGTCTGGTTCCTGGTCCTCACGATCGCCGCCGTCGCGGGTGTGGCGTGGTCGCTGTCGCGCAAGCTCTCCCTGCTTCTCGCGGGCCAGAAGGGTGTCGTGCTCGACCGCTGGGGCGAGCGCATCCGGGGCGTGCTCGTGTTCTTCGTCGGCCAGCGGCGGATGTTCCTCGAGCCGCTGCCGGGGGTGATGCACGCCCTGATCTTCTGGGGGTTCCTTGTCTTCTCCGTGCGGTCGGTGTCGGCGGTGGCCGAGGGCCTCTTCCGGGGCTGGGAGCTCCCGTTTGTCCATTCGCCGGTGGGACACGCGTACCTGCTGACGAAGGACGCGTTCGCGGTTCTCGTCCTCCTCGGCGTCGCGATCGCCGCGTGGCGGCGCCTCGTCACGAGGCCGGAGCGGCTCGAGTACAGCGCGGACGCATGGGTGATCCTCGGGTTGATCGCCGCGCTCATGGCGACGGATCTGCTGGCCGACGGCGCGCGGATCGCGGGCGGGGCGCCGGGCCCGTGGGCGTGGACCCCCGTCTCGGGTGTTGTCGGTGCGCTCCTCGCCGGGGCGTCCGCGCCTGTGCTGATGAGGGTGTACTCGAGCGCGTGGTGGCTGCACGTCCTGACTCTCTACGTGTTCGCCAACTACCTCCCGTACTCGAAGCACTTCCACGTCTACACCTCGCTGCCCAACGTTCTCCTGCGCCCGCTCGGCGAGCCGGGGCGGCTGGGGAAGATGGACCTCGAGAACATCGAGGAGGAGACCACCATCGGGGCCGCGAAGGTGACCGACCTCTCGTGGAAGCAGCTGCTGGACCTGTACACATGCACGGAGTGCGGGCGCTGCACCGTGGTCTGCCCGACGACGATCACCAAGAAGCCGCTCATCCCCCGCGACCTCACCATCGACCTGAGGGACCACCTGAACGCCTCGGCCGCCGAGATCCTCCGGCACCCGGGCGAGCCGGCCGGCACGCCGACGCGGGAGCTGGCCGGCGACGTGATCGACCCCGAGGTCGTGTGGGCGTGCACCACCTGCCGCTGGTGCGAGGAGTCGTGCCCGCTCTTCATCTCCTACGTGGACAAGATCGTCGAGATGCGGCGCCACCTCGTGCTCGAGAAGGCCGAGTTCCCGGCCGAGGCCGAGCCCGCGTTCCGCGGAATGGAGGTCAACGGCAACCCGTGGCAGCTCGCCGCGGAGTCTCGGGCCGACTGGGCGAAGGGACTGGGCGTGCCCCTCGCGTCGGAGGGCGCGGGGTTCGAATTCCTGTTCTGGGTCGGGTGCGCCGGATCGTACGACGACTCCGGAAAGCGGACCTCGCAGGCGCTGGTCCGGCTGCTGAAGGCAGCCGGCGTTAAGTTCGCGATCCTCGGTCCCGAAGAGCGGTGCACCGGAGACGCGGCGCGGCGTCTCGGCAACGAGTACCTGTTCCAGATGCTGGCGACCGGCAACGTCGAGACGCTGAACCGGTACGGGGTGAAGAGGATCGTCACCAACTGCCCGCACTGCTTCAACACGCTCGCCCACGAGTACCCGGACTTCGGCGGCGGGTACGAGGTGTTGCACGGGACGCAGCTGATCGCCGAGCTCGTCGGGCAGGGACGGCTGTCGCTGACCGCGGAGGTCAGGCGCGAGCTGACCTACCACGACCCGTGCTACCTGGGTCGTACGAACGGCGAGTACGACGCCCCGCGGAGGATCCTGAACGCGGTCCCCGGGTTGACGCTCAAGGAGGCTCCGCTCTCGCGGCAGAAGGGGATGTGCTGCGGCGCGGGCGGCGGGAGGATGTGGCTCGAGGAGAAGCTCGGCACCCGCATCAACCAGACGCGGATGCGCCAGCTCCAGGAGTCGGGCACGAGCAACGTCGCGGTGGCGTGCCCCTTCTGCGCGGTGATGGTTGGCAACGCCCAGCAGGAGCTCGGCGTCGAAGGTGCCCAGACGGTTGACGTCATCGCCCTCGCAGCCCAGGCGCTCGGGGAAGACGGTCGACAGTCGACAGTCGGGAACCTAGACCGAGGGAATGAGCGTGCGGTCGGGAACGCGTGACAGGGCACGGACGGCGCGGAGGGGCGAGGCGCTGGCGGCGCTCTTCCTGCGGCTCAAGGGGTACATGATCGAGGCGCGCAACTGGCGCTGCGCCCTCGGCGAGATCGACCTCGTCGCGACGGACCGCGACACGCTCGTCTTCGTCGAGGTGAAGACGCGCGCGAGCCGGAGCGCCGGACTACCGGAGGAGGCCGTCACGGCCGTGAAGCGGCGCCGCCTCGTCGCGCTCGCCGAGGCGTACCTGGCGAAGCGGCGCGGCGACGTTCCGCCGTGCCGCTTCGACGTCGTCGCGGTCGAGGGCCGCGCGGCTCTCCCGCGCATCCGCCACCTCAAGGCCGCCTTCCGCGCCGACGGCCTGTGAGACGGGAGTCAGAGGTCAGGGGACGACGAGGCGAGCAAAGCCGTCGCGACGCGCGTGTAACCGCGCCGCCGGCAGGACCGGGCCCGGGATCCGGGGGACGGGCGACGTGAGGCGGGCCGTCGCGCAGTGCGTGCAGCCGCGCCGGCGAG
>DATKLI010000068.1:0-21219 GCA_035542455.1 Thermoanaerobaculaceae bacterium | reverse complement strand
AGGAGAGATGTCCTTAGTACGAGAGGACCAGGACGTACGGACCTCCAGTGTACCAGTTGTCGCGCCAGCGGCAGCGCTGGGTAGCTGTGTCCGGATCGGATAACCGCTGAATGCATCTAAGCGGGAAGCCAACTCCGAGATGAGGTGTCCCGGGCGTAAGCCCCTAAAGGCCTCTGGTAGATGACCAGTTTGATAGGCGGGGAGTGGAAGCGCAGCGATGCGTGCAGCTGACCCGTACTAATCGGCCGTGCGGCTTGACCATACATACCCTTCTCTTCTTGCGTGCGCTTTGGAACCCGATTGAGTTGTGAAAAGTGTTCAGTTTTTCCGGTGGCCATACCGAGAGGGAAACACCCGTTCCCATTCCGAACACGGAAGTTAAGCCTCTCTGGGCCGATGGTACTTGGTGGGTAACTGCCTGGGAGAGTAGGTCGCTGCCGGGAAGTATGAAGGCCCCGCAGGAAGCTGCGGGGCCTTCGCTTTGTCAGCGGCGGCCACGCGGGCGGTCGGCGTCAGTGGGCGGACTTCAGCAGCGTCTGCCCGCGAGCCTCGGCCGCCAGGAGCCCGGTGGCGGTCTCGGCGTCCACGGGGCGGGAGAAGAAGAACCCCTGACCGTACCGGCAGCGGAGCGCGAGCAGGAGCTCGCGCTGGCGGCCGCGCTCGATCCCCTCGGCGACGACGTCCTTGCCGAGGTTGTTTCCGAGCGTGACGATCGTGCGGATGATCTCCCACGACTCCTCGTCGGTGTCCATCCTGGAGACGAACGAGCTGTCCACCTTGAGGGTGTCGATCTCGAACCTGCGCAGGTAGGAGAGCGAAGAGTAGCCGGTGCCGAAGTCGTCGATCGACAGCTTGATGTCGAGCGACTTGAGCTGCTGGAGCATGTCGGCGGCGTAGCGCGCGTGCTCCATGATCACGCTCTCGGTGATCTCGAGCTTGAGCGAGCGGCCGTACACCCCGTAGTTGCGGAGCGTGCGGTCGATCTCGACGATCATGTCCGGGCGCATGAACTGCACGCCCGAGACGTTCACGCTGACGGTCAACGGCGTGCTGCGGCGGAACTGCGCGTTCCACGTCCGGAGCTGCTTGCACGCATCGCGCGCGACCTGGCGGTCGATCCCGATGATGAGCCCCGTTTCCTCGGCGACGGCCAGGAAGTCCTTGGGGAGGAGGAGCTCGCCGTCGGGGTGCTGCCAGCGCACGAGCGCCTCGAACCCGACGATCTTGCCGTTGTCGAGCTCGACGATCGGCTGGTAGTACGCGCGGAACTCCTCGCGCTGGACCGCCCGGCGCAGCTCCGTCTCGAGCTTCAGCAGCGACACCGCCCGGGCGTGCATCCCGGCGTCGAACACGACGTAGCTCCCCTTGCCGACGGCCTTGGCGCGGAACATCGCGGTGTCGGCGTCGCGCAGGAGGTCCTCCGCGCGCTGGTACTCCGGGGTGCTGACTGCGATCCCGATGCTTGTGCTGGTGAAGACCTCGTTCCCCTCCACGTCGAACGGCCCCTGGAGCTCGTCCTGGATCCGCTTGGCCACGCGGACGGCGTCGTTGACGTCCGCAACGCCCTCGAGGAGGATCGCGAACTCGTCGCCCCCGACATGCGAGATCGTCGTGCGGATCGCGTCCGGCGCATCGCCGTTGGGGAGGCACGCCCGCAGCCGGTCGGCGACCGCCTTGAGCATCTGGTCTCCGACCGTGTGGCCGAGGCTGTAGTTGATGTTCTTGAACCTGTCGAGATCTAAGAAAAGTACGGCCGCGAACCGGCCGTCACCGCCGCGGCTGCGGTCGAGAGCCTTCCCCAGCCGCTCCATCAGGTTGTTGCGGTTCGGCAGTCCCGTCAGCGAGTCGAACCCCCGCGTGCCGCTCGCGTCGGCGTGCGCGCCGGTCACCCGCAGCGGCACGCCTGCGTCGTTGCGTGTCGCGACGCCCCGGAACACGGTGAAGTCGTACGTGCCGTCGGCGCGCGCGATCCGGTGACGGTTCTCGATCGCCGGCTCCTTCCCCTCGAGGTGGGCGGCGATCGCGGCCTTGAGCTGGTCGAGGTCCTGCGGGTGGACCCGCCGGAACCACTCGTCGGGGGAGTGGCCTACCTCCTTGGGCCGGTAGCCGAACAGCTCCGTCCACTCGCGCGAAAAGTGGATCTCGCCCTTCTTGAGGTCCCACTCCAGCGTCGCCCGGCGTGCGCCCTCGGGCGCGGCCGGCTGGCTCGGCACGGCCGGCGCGGGTGGCTCGGGGTTGGCGGCGGCCGCCTCAGCCGGCTCCGGCGCCCCGTCGGCGGGAGGCGCCTCAACGGCCGGCGGGGCCGCCATTTCCGGGACGGCCGGCGGAGCGATCAGCGCCTCGGGCTCGGGCGGGCGCTTCCCTCCGATCGCGTTCAAGATACGCCTGAGCCGACCGCCGACCGAGGCCGACTCGCCCTTGTCGTCGGCGCTCGCGGCGGGGAGCGGCGAGACGGGTGGGGCGGCGGCCTGCGCGCGGAGGCCGTCGAGGGTCTTGCGGAGGGCGTTCCTCTCCGCCTCCGCGGTGGCCATCTCGCCGCGCTCGCGCACGAGGCGTTCGGCGGCCGCGATTCTCATCTCGATCGCGTGGGGCCTGACGGGTCTCGCGAGGACGTCGTCGGCGAGGTGGAGGAGCGGGAGCAACCGCTGCGAGGCCTGCTCTCCGGCCGTCACGACGATCACCGGCGTGCGGCCCGCGGGGAGCTCGCGGATGCGGCGGAGCAGCGCCTCGTTCTCGTCGTGGTGCCGCTGCAGGCCCACCACGACGAGGGGGTGGTGCGCCTGCCCGAACGCCTCCCAGGCGGTGTCCGCGTCCTCACAGACGGTGACGGTGTGTCCCCGCCCGCGGAGTGCGCCGACGACGGCTTCCCTGAGCCGCAAGTTCTCCTCGAGAACGAGAACCGCGAGGGGGGGGCGTGGCTCCATGCTCACCGATCCCGGCGGGTAGCCCACGCCGGCACCAACGGCCCCGAGCGGCGGGCACCGCCGCCGCCCCGCCGCCAACCGTCGCCCCTACACGCCCCCTCAGGCACCTCGCCGCACCTCGTCAGAGCATGATACCCCGCTGGGCCGCGCCGGGGTACAGATTTCCCGGCGCGGCAAACGTCCGCGCCGTGCGTGCTGGGTGTGCCTTCGGCGCGCGTCGAGACCCGTGGGCTACAGCTCGTCGCCGCTGTGTCGTGCCGCGTGGGCGGCCGCGAGCTTCTCGAGCAGGGCGATCGGAACCGAGCCGGTGCCGGAGAGGACAGCCCCGTCCACGCTGAGATCCACGTTCCGCAGCACGTCGACCAGCTCGGGGCACGCGTCCTGCGCGTGGAGCCGTGCCGCGGCGAGGATCCCCTTCGCGGTGTCGCGCAGCAGGCCCGCGTTCTCCGCGGTGTCCGCCACGGCGGTCCCGACCAGCCTCAGAGAGTCGTCCAAGTACCCGCGGATCAGGATCTTCTGGACGGTTCCGGAGGCCAGCAGCGCGCCCCGAACGGGCTCGCTGCCCTCGCCGTGGACGTGGTCCGCCGCCTCGCCGGCGCGCCGGCGCAGGTTGGCCGGGACCGTCGCCGCCATCCAGAACGGCGCCTTCAGATCGACGCTCCCGGCGGCGAGCTCGGCCGCGATGAGTGGGGGAACGGCGTGGGGCGCCGCGAGGGTCGCGGCAACGGCCGTCTCGTCCCCGACGATCACGAGGTTCTGGGAGCGCTGGACGAGGACGGCGGGGGCGCCGCACCGTCCCGAGTCGGGGAGCCGGAACGCGGGCGTACCCGCCACCTCGATCGGCGAGGCCCCCCGGGCCGTGAGCGCCGACCCGAGCGCCGCAGGATCGTACCGTCCGACGAGGAAGACGACCCCGCTCATCTCGCCGCCCTCGCCTGACGCGGCGACGAGCAGGAGGTCGACGTCGCGGACCGGATCCAGCCCGGCGTCGTCCAGGAAACGCTTCAACGTCTCGTCGGTGGCCATCCACGCGTGTTGCCGTTCGAGCCACGACTGGACGAGGGGGTGGGCCCGCAGCGTCGCGCTGTCGATCGCGACGATCGCCTGGGCGTCCGAAGGCACGAGGTGGAGGAGGTCACCCACCGCCGGCGGCGCGGCCGACGCCGGTGCCGACGCCAGCACGAGAACGACCGCACTCAGGAGCAGCTTTCTCATCGCACACCTCCTAGAAGCTCTTCCGGTTGAACGCCACGACGGCGGCCGCGAGACAGACGGCGCCGAACACGACCGTCGTCGCGAACGGCACGACCGCAAGGGTGGCCTTGCCGAGGACGTACCCGGTGAGGTCGCGTCCGATCTCGGCGGTCTTGGGGAACACCCAGTACAGCGCGTGGACCACGCCCGCGGCCAGCCTGGAGTCCATCGCCGCGGCGAGGCGGTTGTGAGCAGCCAGCGGGAGCGAGAGGAGATAGAGCGCGTACGGCAGCATGATCGAGAGCGGCGTGGACGAGGTGAGCACCCCGATCAGGTACATGAACCCGAGGTACGAGAGGAAGACGGCCAGGATGAGGCCGCTCGCGGCGAGGAAGCGCGGGTTCCAGACGTGCGTCTTGAGCGAGATGATCACGAACACGCCGCCGCAGAGGAAGAGCAGGTTGGCGGTCACGAGGGTGGCGGCCCCCAGGAACCGCCCGAGGAGGAGGTGGGTCCGGCCGACGGGGCGGGTGACGTACAGGTCCACGGTGCCCCTGTGCTGGAGGTTCGGCACCTGCGAGCCGGTCGCGAACACCGCGAGGAACACTCCGAGCACGTACAGCATCCCCGCGAACACGGACTGTCCCGTCGCGACCACCGTCCCGATCGCCGGCCCCTTGCCCGGGAGGTCGAACGACTTCCCGAACAGCGCGCCGGCCGCGAGCGCACCGTCCACGATGTCGAGGTTCAGGGCGAACGTCAGGACGAGGAGGAACAGCGACGAGACCGCCAGGAACCCGAGCAGCGTATAGCGCGCCAGCGCCTCGCGCCAGGTGTCCACGATCAGCGCCCACGTCTTCATCGCGTCTCCATCTCCGCCGCTGCGACGCCGCGCCGCGGATGGTCCCCCGGCCCGGCGCCGTGCTCCTCGCCGCCGACCACCTCGATGAACACGTCCTCCAGAGCGGCGCGGACGGGGGTGATCTCCGCAATCAGGCGTCGGTCGGCGCGCAGGCGGTCGACCAGGCGGTTCAAAGCCTCGAGGTCCGAGACCTCGACCTCGAGGCTGCCGTTGTTCGCCACCACCGCCAGGTCGTCGTCGGCGAGCCTGTCCACCGGGACGGAGCCGCCGTCGGCGAGGCGGAGGCGGAACCGCCTCGAGGGCGCGGTGAGGTCGCGGACCGTCCCCTCGCGCACGACGCGCCCCTGGTGGAGGATCGCGACGCGGTCGCACGTCCGCTCCACCTCGGAGAGCAGGTGCGAGTTGATGAAGATCGTCGTCCCGAGTTCGCGCGTCGCGAGGAGGAGGTCGCGGATCTCCCGGCGGCCCACCGGGTCCACGCCGTCGGTCGGCTCGTCGAGGAACAGGAGGTCGGGCTCATCGATCAGGGCGCACGCGAGCCCGAGGCGTTGGGTCATCCCCTTGGAGTAGCGCCCGACCCTGTCGCGTCCCCGGTCGCACAGGCCAACCCGCTCGAGCAGCTGCGGGATCCGTGTGTCGAGCGCCGATTCGGGGACTCCCGCCAGCCGCCCGAACAGCCGAAGCGAGGCGACTCCAGTGAGGTAGCCCGGGAACCGGTGTCCCTCCGGGAGGTAGCCGGCGCGGCGCCGAGTCGCGGGGCGGCGGGGGCTGGACCCTCGCAGCCGCACCTCGCCGCGGGTAGGCCTGGAGAGGCCGAGGAGGATCTTGACCAGCGTCGTCTTCCCGGCGCCGTTGGCGCCCAGCAGGCCGAACACCTCGCCGCGGCGCACCTCGAGGTCCACCTCGTCGAGGGCGCGGAGGCGGCGCCGCCAGTGCCGGAACTCCTTCGTGAGGCCACGGGCGGTGATGACAGTTGGTGCGTCGTCCACGTGGAGATATACGTCGGCCGCGCGCCCCGTGTTCTCGGGCCTCAGTTGGCGGCGACGGCGTGCCCGGGGTACGATCCCCACCGCGCCGACCGGTCCGTTGATGGTCACGGGCGCCTCGGAGGAGGTTCACATGTCGTTGCCGGAGAGTGACGTTCTCGACCTCGGCCTCGCCGCCTCGGGGACACGGCGGATCGCATGGGCCGACCGCCACATGCCCGTGCTCACGTCGATCAAGGAGCGGTTCGCCAAGGAACGGCCGCTGGCCGGCCAACGTCTGGCCGCCTGCCTGCACGTCACCACGGAGACCGCGAACCTGGTGCGGACGCTGGTGGCGGGCGGCGCCCAGGTGAGGGTGTGCGCGTCCAACCCGCTCTCGACGCAGGACGACGTCGCGGCGGCGCTGGTGGCCGAGCACGGCGTCGGCGTGTACGCGGTCAAGGGGGAGGACTCCGCCCGGTACTACCGCCACATCCGCGCCTGCCTCGAATTCGAGCCGACGATCACGATGGACGACGGCGCCGACCTCGTGTCCTCGCTCCTTTTCGTGGCCCGCGGAGAGCTCGGCGGCGCGCATGCGGAGATCCGTGCGCTCGCCGAGGGGCTGGGAGCCGAGGGGCGGAAGCGGCTCATCGCCGGGGTGCTCGGGTCCACCGAGGAGACGACCACCGGCGTGATCCGCCTGCGCGCGATGGAGAGGGACGGCGTGCTCCGGTTCCCGGTCATCGCCGTGAACGATTCGGACACCAAGCACCTGTTCGACAACCGCTACGGCACCGGCCAGTCCACGATCGACGGGATCCTGCGTGCCACGAACGTGCTGCTCTCTGGGATGACGTTCGTCGTGGCAGGGTACGGGTGGTGCGGCCGCGGTCTCGCGTTGCGCGCCCACGGCCACGGTGCGCGGGTGGTGGTGTGCGAGGTCGACCCCGTGAGGGCCCTTGAGGCGGCGATGGACGGTTACGCCGTCATGCCGATGAGCGCGGCGGCGCCGATCGGCGACGTGTTCGTCACCGTGACCGGGGACTGCAACGTGGTCACGGCGGAGCACGTGAGCCGGATGAAGGACGGCGCGCTGCTCGCGAACTCCGGCCACTTCGACGTCGAGATCGACCTCCCCGGCCTGCGCTCGCTGGCGACGGAGGTGTTCGACGCGCGGCCCTCGGTACAGGGGTACCGGCTGCGCCACGGCACGACGATCTTCGTCCTCGCGGAGGGGCGGCTCGTCAACCTGGCCGCCGCCGAGGGGCACCCCGCCGCCGTCATGGACATGTCGTTCGCGAACCAGGCGCTGGCGGCCGAGTACCTCGTGCGCCACGCCAAGGAGCTCACGACGAAGGTGTACCGTCTCCCCGAGCAGCTCGACCGCGACATCGCTCGGCTCAAGCTCGCGACGATGGGGCTCTCCATCGACACGCTGACCGAGGAGCAGGAGCGGTACCTGGCGAGCTGGCGCGAAGGAACCTGAGAAGCCGGAAAAGGTCAAAGGCCGAACGGCAATAGGACGACACAGACCTGCGGTGAGGTCGCCGTCTGTCCTTTGACCTTTTCCGTTTGCCGTCTTCCCGCCTCCGTTCGCCGGCCGGCCGCCGCCGTTGACCGGCAACCGCTGAACCCGGCGGTCGAACCGGCGTATGGTGAGCTAGAGCCGGCGCGCCGCGGGGGCGCGGGACGGTCGGGGAGGCGGAGATGGCGGACAGAACCTGGCGCCACAACGGGCCCAGACTGGTCCTCGGGCTGATCGTGATCGGCCTCGGGATCCTGTTCACGCTCGATAAGCTCGGGTACGTGGATGCGGGCCGATACTGGGACTACTGGCCGATCCTGCTGATCGCGGCGGGGTTGGGGCGGGTTCTGCAGCCGCGCGCGTGCCACGGCCGCGGGTTCGGTGTGGTCCTGATTGTCGTCGGAGCGCTGTTCCTCGCGAGCAACTTCGACCTCCTCCCGTACCGGGTGTGGGACCTGTGGCCGCTCCTCCTCGTGATCATCGGCGGTTCGATGGTGTGGCGGGCGATGGGCCGGTCGAGCCGCGGCTGGTCCCGGCGCCCCCCGACCGTCGTCGGCTTCGCTGCCGGGGCCCGGGAAGGCGGCGCGCCAGACGACGCGGCTGGACCGGTTCAAGCACCCTCGGGTACTCCGCCGCCCGACGGCGGCGCGGACGCGAGCTCGACGGTCGACTGCTTCTCGCTCCTCGGCGCGTCGCACAGGCGCTCGGTCTCGCAGGACTTCCGGGGCGGGTCGATGTTCGCGATGCTGGGCGGGTGTGAGCTCGACCTGCGCGAGGCCTCGATCCGCAGCGGCCAGGCGGTGATCGACGCGTTCGCGATGTGGGGTGGGATCGAGATCAAGGTGCCGCCGGACTGGACGGTGGCGCTGCACGGGACGCCGATCTTGGGCGGGTTCGACGACAAGACGACGCGGACGGGCGGCGACGGCTCGAAGGTCCTCGTGGTCACGGGCACGGCGATCATGGGCGGCGTCGAGATCAAGAACTAGGCGATGCACCCGATCCTCGCGTTCCGCGGTCGCCTCGGCCCCTACCTGGCGGCGTGGGTCCCGCTCGCGGGCCTGCTCTCCGGGCTCCTGAGGATCGGAGGCGTCACGTGGTTGCAGGCGGCGGTGATCGCCGTGCCGCTCGCGGTGGTGTACGCGTTCATGAGCCTCGCGGCGTGGTACCCGTGCCGGAGCGCGCCGCTCCAGAGCGCGTCGTTCGCGCGGGTGGTCGTGACCCAGCTCGCGGCGGCGGCGCTCTCCGCCATGCTCTGGCTGTTCCTGGCCGACACGTGGGTGGTGTTCCTCGAGCAGTTCCCGGCGTTCTCCGGCGCGGCGCAGCGGTTCCCGCACCTGGTCGTCCCCCTGCTCGCTGCGGGCGGCGTGCTCTACGCGCTCGCCGCGGCTCTCCACTACGTCCTGATCGGATTCGAGGAGGCGCGGCGAGCCGAGAGGTCGGCGCTCGAGCTCGAGGTGCTCGCGCGCGAGGCCGAGCTGCGGGCGCTCCGCGCGCAGATCGACCCGCACTTCCTGTTCAACGCGCTCAACGCGATCAGCTCGCTGATCACTTCCGATCCCGGCGCCGCGCGCGCGATGTGCCTGGAGCTCGGCGAGTTCCTGCGCGAGAGCGCGCGCGTGGGGGGCGCCGCCGCGATCCCGCTGGCCGAGGAGGTGAGGCTCGCGGAACGGTACCTCACCGTCGAGCGGGCCCGCTTCGGGGAACGGCTGAGGGTCGAGCGAGAGGTGGGAGACGGCGCCGGGGCCTGCGCGGTCCCGCCGCTCCTGCTGCAGCCGCTGGTGGAGAACGCCGTCCGTCACGGGATCGCGCAGCTGGTGGACGGCGGCGTGGTGCGCATCGCCGCGCACTGCGCGGGCGGTTGCCTGCACGTGACGGTCGAGAACCCGGTGTGCCAGGCACCGCCCGAGACCCGGCGCGGGGGGCTGGGGCTGGCCAACGTGCGGGACCGCATCGCGACGCTGTACGGTGCGGACGGGAGACTCGACGCCCGGGTGTCCGGCGGAGCGTTCCGCGTGGACCTCACGCTGCCGGCGTCGGCGGCACGGTAGGGCGTATCCTGGCGGGAGCCGATGGGGGCCGAGGAGCGGACCGGGAAGCTGCGCGTCGCGATCGTCGACGACGAGGCGCCCGCACGAGCCCTTCTCCGCGAATACCTCGCCGCGCGTCCCGACGTCGACGTCGTCGCGGAGTGCGCCAACGGTTTCGAGGCCGTGAAGGCGTTCGAGGAGACCTCCCCGGACCTCCTCCTGCTCGACGTCCAGATGCCCGGACTGTCGGGGTTCGAGCTCCTCGAGCTGCTGGCTCGCGACGTCGCGGTCGTGTTCGTCACCGCGTACGACCAGTACGCCGTGCGGGCGTTCGAGGTTCACGCGGTCGACTACCTTCTCAAGCCGTTCTCGCCCGAACGCCTCGACCGGGCGCTCGCGCGCGCTCTCGAGCGCGCCGGACGGCTGAGGGAGAGCGGGCTCGACGCGGTCGCGATGGCCGCTCGCCCGCCGGGGACGTGGATCACGCGCGTCGTCGCGCGCGAGGGCGCCCGGGTCCACGTGATCCCCGTCGAGACGCTCGACTTCGTCGAGGCACGCGACGACTACGTCCGCGTGCGCTTCGGCGGGCGGGAGGTGCTGAAGCAGCAGACCTTGAGCGAGCTGGCCGCCCGGCTGGACCCGACGCAGTTCGTCCGGGTCCACCGCTCGTTCATCCTCAATGTCGCGAGGCTCGCCCGCATCGAGCGCTACGCCAAGGACAGCCACCTCGCGGTTCTCACCGACGGCAGCAAGATCCCGGTGAGCCGGACGGGATACGCCGCCCTCCGCCCCCACTTGAAGTAGGCCCCCCGGGAGGGAGAGCGTTCGAAGGTTCACAGGTTCGAACGTTCGAAGGTTCGGCGCATCGGGTGAAATGGCAAAGGGCAGACGTCAAAGGGAAGACCGAGGGGTTCCCCGTCTTCCCTTTGCCCTTTTCCGTTTCACCTTTTCCCGTGGCTCTGGAACTTGCGAACCTTCGAACCTGGAACCTGCGAACTAGATGGTCACCATCCACCCGTGCGTGTCGGGCGCCGTGCCGAACTGGATCGAGGTGAGCGCCTCGTGCAGCCGCCGCGCCACGGGCCCCTCGCTGCCGTCACCCACCTTGTAGAGCTTGTCGCCGTCGAGCAGCTCCCCCACGGGCGAGATGACGGCCGCGGTACCGCACCCGAAGATCTCGGTGCAGTCGCCCGAGGCCAGCCCGTGGAACACCTCCTCGATGTGGATCGCGCGCTCGACGAACGGGAGGCCCACCTCGTGGCAGATCACCCCGATGCTCTCCCGCGTGATTCCGGCGAGGATCGTGCCCGAGGTCGGTGCCGTCGTGACCACGCCGTCCATCACGAACATAAGGTTCATGGCGCCGACTTCCTCGACGTGCCGCCGCTCGACCGCGTCGAGCCAGAGGACCTGGTCGCACCCCTTCTCCTTGGCGACGGCCCCCGCGAGCAGCGAGGACGCGTAGTTGCCGCCGGTCTTCGCGCTGCCGGTTCCGCCCGGCGCGGCGCGGACCCAGTCGCGCGCCACCATGATGCGCACGGTGCTCTTGCCGCCCGAGAAGTACGACCCCGTCGGGCCGGTGATGATGAAGTAGAGGAACCGCTTGGAGCTGTGGACGCCGAGCCCCTCCTCGGTGGCGATCATCGCGGGGCGGACGTAGAGCGACCCCGGGACGGGCGGGACCCAGGCCCTGTCGATCGCGATCAGCTTCCGCATCGCGTCGAGCTGCAGCTCGACCGGGATCTCCGGCATCGACATCCGCCGCGCCGAGGTGTTGAGCCGCGCAGCGTTCCGGTCCGGCCGGAACAGCCGGACCGAGCCGTCGGAGTGGCGGAACGCCTTGAGGCCCTCGAAGATCTCCTGGCCGTAGTGGAGCACCATCGCGGACGGCGCAAGCGTCAGCGGGCCGTACGGAACGATCCGGGGGTCGTGCCAGCCGGTGCCCTCGTCCCACTCGACCTGGAACATGTTGGGCGCGAAGTGGCGGCCGAACGCCAGGTTCTTTGGGTCCAGCGGGGCTTGCGGCGCGCGGGCGACTGACCTGTCCACGATGTCCATGCCGCCTCCTTGCCCGCTGCGGCGCGGGCCCCTAAGAGTAGCGCACCTCGACCCGGCCGAGAACCACCAATCGGGCCGGCGCCGGGCCGACCAGGCGGCGGCGGCCGGGTCCGAGCCGCGGTTCACGCGCCCGGCGGCTGACGCCGGTGCGCCGCACCCTGCCCCGCCTCCGGCGCGGAACCGGCGGTCGCGGCACCGCAACCACAACTCGCCGTCTCAGACAGGGTTGGGGATGTCGAAGAACCGGACCTCGAGGTCGAACCGCTTGGAGAGGAACTCCCCGAGCGAGCGCACCCCGAAGCGCTCGGTCGCGTAGTGACCCGCCGCGATGAAGTGAACGCCATCCTCTTCGGCGCGGTGCATCACCCACTCGCGCGCCTCGCCGGTGATGTAGGCGTCGAGCCCGGCGGCCACCGCCTCGTCGAAGCCGGTGGGCGCGCCGCCGGTCACGATCCCGACCGACGCCACCATCTCCGGGCCCCCCAGGAAGACCTGCGGCTGCTGGCCGCACGCGGTGCGGACCCTGGCGAACAGCTCGTCGTCCGAGATCGGGGTCGGGAAGACACCCGCCACGCCGAGCGCGACGCCGTCGAACGCCCCGAACGCCTCGAGGCCGTCGAGGCCGAGCTCGCGCGCCAGCACCGCCGCGTTGCCGTGCGCGGGGTGGCGGTCGAGGGGGAGGTGGAAGGCGATGAGGTTGAGGTCGTTCTCGAGCAGCACCCGGACGCGCTCGCGGAACGACCCCACGAGCCTCAGGACCTCCCCCCGCCACAGGAGGCCGTGGTGGACGAGGACCGCGTCGGCGCCCCACTCCGCCGCTTCGGTGAAGAGCCGTGCGGAGGCGGACACGCCCGTCGCGATCCGCTCGATCTCCGGGCGCCCGGCGACTTGGAGGCCGTTGAGCGCGATGTCCTGCACCTCGTCCACCTCGAGCAGGTCGTCGAGGTACGCCACGAGCTGGTCGCGGTCCATTGCGCCATTTGACCGCACGTCCGGCTGCCGCGCAAGCCCGGGAGTGCGCCGTGTCGGCCGGATCGACCGGCAGAGGGGCGGAGGAGCGGAGGGGCAGAGGAGCAAGTGTCCACCTCGATTCGTCCGGTCTCTGTCGCCCCTGCCCCTCGGCTCCTCTGCTGACGGGAGCCGCCGGAGCGTCCCGACGTGGCGCACGGGATACAATCCGCGCATGACGGCCCCGCGCAGGGCGGCGTTCGTCGCGGTCGGCTCGGAGCTGCTGCGCACCGAGCGCGTGGACACCAACTCGGTGCTCGCGGGCCGCCTGCTGGCGGCGTGCGGGTTCGCGCTCGTCGAGAAGCGCTGCGTCGAGGACGACACCGACGCGATCGCGATCGCGATCTCGGAGGTGCTGTCGCGCGCGGATCTCGTGGTCGTCAGCGGCGGGCTCGGCCCGACGGCAGACGACGTCACCCGCGAAGCCGCAGCGAGAGCGCTCGGAATCGAGCTCCGTCGCGACCCCCTGGTGGAGGCCGGGCTCGTCGAGCTGTTCCGGCGGCGCGGGCGCACGGTGCAGCCGTTCGCACTCAAGATGGCCGACATCGTCGCCGGCGCGGAGGTGCTCCCCAACCCGGTGGGTACGGCGCCGGGCCAACTCATCCGCTCGGGGGAGCGCACGCTCGTCCTGCTCCCCGGCGTGCCGGTCGAGCTCGAGCAGATCCTCACGCGCCACCTGGTGCCGCGCTGGTCAACGGCAGCCGGAGTGAGGACCCGCACCCTTCGCCTCGCGGGCGTGTACGAATCGCACGTCGAGGAGCGCGTCGCACCGCTCTACGACCGGTTCGGGCGCGAGCGCGTGACGATCCTCGCGGCCCGCGGCCAGGTGCTGCTCGTGCTGTCGGCCGCTGGAGACACCGCCGAGCCCGACCTCGCGGCGATGGACGAGGCGTTCGCGGCCGCGGCCGGCCCCGACCTGTACGGCCGCGACGGAGACACGCTGGCCGGCGCCGTGCTCGCTCTGCTCGGCCGGCGCGGGTGGAGGCTCGCGACGGCGGAGTCGTGCACCGGCGGGATGATCGGCGCCCAGATCACCGCGGTGCCGGGTTCGAGCGCGAGCTACGTCGGCGGCGTCGTTGCGTACTCGAACGAGCTCAAGCGGCGCCTGCTGGGGGTGCCCGAGGGTGTCCTGGCGGAGCACGGTGCCGTGAGCCGGGAGGCGGCGCTCGCGATGGCCGACGGCGCGCGCTCGCTCGGCGCCGAGTGCGGGCTCGCGGTCACCGGCGTCGCCGGCCCCACCGGCGGTACGGACGAGAAACCCGTGGGCACCGTGCACATCGCGGCCGCGACGCCCGGCGGGGTCCGCCACGCCCGCCACCGGTTCCCGGGCGACCGGGCGATGGTCCGGGAGATCACCGCGAACTTCGCGCTCGACCTGCTGCGTCGGGCGCTGGAGGAGGAGGCGTGAGGCTCTTCATAGCGGTCGAGCTGCCGGCGGAGGTCCGCGAGGTGCTCGCCGCGGGGCTGGGACGTCTGAAGCGCGACCAGCCTCCCGCCCGATGGGTGCGGATCGAGGGGATGCACCTCACCCTGAAGTTCCTGGGCGAGCAGCCCGACGAGCTGGTCGAGCGCCTCGACGGCGCCGTCCGGCCCGCGCTCGCGCCGCTGCCGCACGTCCACGTCCGTCTCGGTCAGGGAGGGTTCTTCCCGCACGAGCGCCGGCCGCGCGTCGCGTGGATCGGGGGCGAGGCCGCCGGCCTCGAGCGCTGGGCCGCCGCGGTCGACGACGCAACCTCCTCGCTCGGCGTGGAGAAGGAGGCACGCCCGTTCTCGCTCCACCTCACGCTCGCTCGGCTCGAGCGCCCGTGGGGGGTGCAGGCCGTCGAGCACTACCTCGTCCAGGTCGGGAAGTGGCGGTTCTCGGAGTTCACGGCGCGCGAAGCGGTGCTGTTCCGCAGCGAGCTCGGCCCCGCCGGCGCGACGTACACCGCGCTGCGCCGGTGGCCTGCGGGTGCGACGGCGGAGGGGGGCGATGTCTCGTGACCTGATGCTGGTCGGCGCGTACCTGCTCGGGTCGATCCCGTTCGCCTGGTTGCTCGTGAAGGCTGCGGGGCGGGGCGACGTCCGCCGGGTCGGCTCCGGCAACGTCGGCGCCACCAACGCCATGCGGGCGGCGGGGTGGAAGGTCGCCCTTCCGATCGCACTGCTCGACATCGGCAAGGGGGTCGCGGCCGTGCTGCTCATGCGGGAGGTCACACCGAACCCCGACTGGGTCGCCGCCGCGGGATTGGCCGCGGTCGTGGGCCACTGTTTCCCGGTGTGGTTGAGGTTCTCGGGCGGGAAGGGTGTCGCCACCGGGGCGGGGGTGTTCTTCACGCTCGCCTGGCCGACGATGGCGGTCGTCGCGGCCGTCTGGCTGGCGATGCTCGCGGCGTTCCGGACCGTTTCGCTCGCGAGCGTGGTCGCGGCCGCCTCGTTCCCCGTGGCGCTGTTCTTCATAGCGCGGCCGACGGCGCCCGTGATGGTCTGCGCGGCTCTCACGGCCGCCGTGATCATCTGGCGGCACCGCGGCAACCTCGCGCGGCTGGCGCGCGGCGAGGAGGCGAGGCTCGGGGGGAAGAGGCGATGAAGGTCGCGGTGATCGGCGCGGGCAGCTGGGGGACGGCGCTGGCGATTCACCTCGCGCGGGCGGGGTGTGACGTCTCGCTGTGGGCGCGCGAGGCGGAGGTCGTCGAGGGGGTTCGCCGGCGGCGGCGAAACCCGCTCTTCCTTCCCGAGTTCGACCTGCCGGAGGCCGTTCGGGCGACCGCCGCGCTCGGCGAGGCGGCGGCGGGAGCGGCCGCGGTGGTCTTCGTGGTCCCGGTTCAGTTCGCCCGCGGGGTCTTGCGCGGCCTGCGCGCGCACCTCGATCCGGGTGTTCCGCTCGTCTCGGCGAGCAAGGGAATCGAGGTCACGAGCCTGGCGCGGATGGACGAGGTCGTGGCCGCGGAACTCGGCCTCGAAACCGAGAGGTTCGTGGCTCTGTCCGGTCCGTCGTTCGCACGCGAGGTCGCGGAGGGCCGCCCGACCGCGGCCGTCCTTGCCGGCCGCAGCGGCGCGCCTCTCGGCGAGCTGCAGCGCACGTTCTCCAACGGCGCGTTCCGCTTTTACACCGCCTCGGACGTCGTCGGCGTGGAGCTCGCAGGTGCGCTCAAGAACGTCGTGGCAATCGCGGCCGGCATGGCCGAGGGGCTGCGGCTCGGCCAGAACGCGACGGCGGCGCTGCTCACACGCGGGCTGCACGAGATCGCCCGCCTCGGCGTTCGCCTGGGGGGCAAGGAGGAGACGTTCCGCGGGCTGGCGGGGATGGGAGACCTCGTGCTCACGTGCTCACCCGGCAGCCTCTCGCGCAACCGGAGCGTCGGCGAGCGCCTCGGCCGGGGGGAGAGGCTCGAGGACATCCTCGCGGGCCGCGAGATCGCCGAGGGCGTCCCGACCACCCGTGCGGCCGCGGAGCTCGCCCGCCGGCACGGCGTCGTCATGCCGATCACCTCCACCGTCGAGGCGATCCTGGACGGGACGCTGGCGCCGCGCGAGGCGGTCACGGCTCTCATGACGCGCTCGCTCAAGGAAGAGTCGATCCTCTAGGGAAGACGGGAGAGGGTAGAGCGAAGAAGGAGGTCGCCGCCACTGAGACCTTCGTCTTCCGTCTACCGTCTTCCGTCTCTCTTCTTCCCTCTGGCGGAGCGGCGCGCCGCCGGACGCGGCGCGCTAGGGGCGTGGCCGCGCCGGTACACCATGATCGCCCGCTCGAACTCGATGACGACCTCGCCGGACTGGTTGAGCCCGGTCGTCCTCACCCGGACGATCCCCATCGTCGGGCGCGAGCGGGATGCGCGAGCCTCGAGCACCTCGCTCTCGGCGTACAGCGTGTCGCCCTCGAAGACGGGGCGCGGGAGGCGAACGCGGTCCCAGCCGAGGTTCACGCCGTTCCGGGAGAGGTCGGTCACCGAGAGGCCGGTCGCGATCGCCAGCGTCAGCGTGGAGTCGACGAGCGGCCTGCCGAACTCCGTCTGCGCCGCCAGCGGTGCGTCGAAGTGGATCGGGTTCGAGTTCACCGTCAGGAGCGTGAACCAGATGTTGTCGGTCTGGGTGATCGTCCGGCCCGCGGGATGCCGGAAGATGTCCCCTGGGTGAAAGTCCTCGAACGAGCGTCCTTCCCAACTCGGTTTGATCGTCATGTCGACATTGTCGCCGAGATTCGCGCGTCGACGACGGGGCACGAGGCGACGGAAGGGGAAGAGGGAAGGCGGCAGATAGAAGACACGGATGGGAACAAGTCCGGCGCTGGGGGTTTCGCCTTCGCTCTTCCGTCTCCCCCCTATCCGAGGCGCAGCGCATGGTCGGAGAGGAACCCGGCCATGTCGGCGGGTAGCGGGGCCTCCAGCCGCAACCGCCTGCGGTCGCGCGGGTGGGGGATCGTCAGCACGGCGGCGTGCAGGAACGGCCTCGGGACGCTCCCGCCGCCGCCGTAGAGCGAATCGCCCGCGACGGGAAAGCCGGCGTGCGCGAGGTGGACTCTCACCTGGTGCGTCCGCCCCGTGAGGGGCCGGACCTCGACGAGCGCGTACCCGCGGGAGACCGCGAGCCGGCGGATCTCGGTGCGGGCGGGCCGTCCGCGCGCGGTGACGCAGAACCGGCCCGGCGTGATCCGGTCGGGTGAGATCGGTGCGTCGACGTCCCGCACCGCCGCCCCCGGGTCGCCGCACACGACGGCAAGGTAGCGCTTCTCCGCGCGCCCCTCCGCCCACGTGCGGGAGAGCGCCCGGGCGGCCTCGTGTTGGCGGGCGAACAGCAGCACGCCGGTCGTGATGCGGTCGAGACGGTGGACGAGCATCGTCTCGGCACGGCGCCCGTCGCGCGCCGCGAGCTGGAGCGCCACCCGTTCCTGCGCGGTGAGCTCGCCCGGCGCGCGCTGGCGCGGCGCCTGCGACGTCACCCCGGGCGGCTTGTCGATTGCGACGAGCCAGCCGTCCTCGTGGAGAACCGCGAGCCGAGGCGGCAACGGGCGCGGCACCGCCAGCGTCTCGTCTCCCTGGAGGACGTCCACGACATCCGCCGTGTGCAGCTCGCGCGACACGACCCGGATCGCCTTGCCGTTCAGCCACAGCCGCCCGGCGTCGGCGAGCGACCTCACCCGGCGGCGTGACAGTGCCGTGAGCGCAGCGGCGCCCTGGTCCAACCGCATCCCGGCGTGATCCGGGTAGACGAGGTAGCGGACGACGCCCGGGCTCGGAGACGCGTCGGCCGGCCCGCTCACGGTGCACCGTTTGCGCGCGGCCGGTCGCCGCCGGAGCAGCGGTGGGAATCAGCGCGGCAGGGAAAGAACGAAGGATGGGACGGGCTGAGTTTCCACTCCTGGGCCCCTCTGCTCCTCCGCTCCTCTGCCGTCTTCACGGGGAGGCCGGACATGCCGGACTACACCGCCGGCGGCGCGGCGTCGCGCGGAAGCACCAGGCGCACCGTCGTGCCGTGCCCCGGGGACTCGATCTCCAGGCGGCCGCCGTGGGCCTGAAGCATCTTGCGGGCGATCGCGAGCCCGAGGCCGGCCGAGCCGGCGCGCCTGACGGCCATCGGAACGCCGAGCCGCGAGATCACATCGGCGGGTATCCCGGAGCCGCCGTCGACCACCTCGATCACGACCTGCGCCGTCTCGCCGCGCACCGACACCGCGACCTCCGGCGGGGGGGCGGCGCTCCGGATCGCGTTGTCGAGAACCGCCTGCAGCGCGTGGCCGACCGCACGTGCGTCCCACGTCGCCCGCCCGACCTCGCCGGCGCTCTCGATGCGGATCGGCAGCGCGCTCTCAAACGCGTGGCGCGTCCTGACGGCCTCGACGGTCTCGACCACGAGCGCCACCGGATCAACGGACGCAGGGGCGAGCTTGACCGGGCGACCGTAGAGCAGCAGGGAATCGAGATACCGCCTGAGCGCGTCGACCTGGTGGATGATGGTGTCGAAGTGCTGCCTGGTTTCGGGGGAGGACGCGCTCCGGCGCTGGCCCATCTCGGCTTGCAGCCCGATCGTGAAGGCGTGGTTGCGGACGTCGTGCGCGATCTGGTTCACCAGGTTCTCGAGGCCCGGCGCGCTCTCCACTGCCATGTCGGTATGCTAGCACCGCGTTTGCTTGACAACCCCCCGCGGCTCGTCGAGACTGAATGAGAGTTCAGTCAACCGGGAGGCTTCTCTTTGGGGGGGACACGTCGCGACGGTCCGCGGGAGCGGAAGAGGGCCGCGATCCTGCGCGCGGCGGTCGAGGTGTTCGCCAGACGCGGGTACACGGCCGCCCGCATGCGCGAGGTGGCGGAGCACGCCGGCGTCGCGGACGGGACACTGTACCTGTACTTCCGGGGCAAGGAGGCCCTCCTCATCGCGACGCTCGAGGAGCACGGGAAGGCGTTCCTGGAGCGCGCGACGCGCGACGCGGGCCAGCTCTCGGACCCGCGCCAGAAACTGGTCGCGGTGGTGGAGCGGCACCTGGCGAGTCTCGAGCGCGACCGCGCCCTCGCCCACGTGTTCCAGATCGAGCTGCGCCACAGTAGGCGATTCCTCCGGGAGGTCGCGCGCGGGCAGGTCGCGGAGTACCTGCATCTGATCGAGCGCATCGTCCGCGAGGGTGCGCAGAGCGGCCAGTTCCGGCGCGACATCCCGCCCGAAACGGCCGCGCGGGCGATCTTCGGCGCACTCGATGAGCTGGTCACCGCGTGGGTGCTGGCGGCGCGCCCGCGACCGCTCGCCGAGCAGGGAGCCCCGCTCGTGCGGCTCCTCATGGAGGGGCTCGAGCGGCGTGGGGGGGGTGCCGGGTGAGCGAGCCGCGCACGGTGCTCGACCTGTTTGCGCTTTGGCTGCGGGCGAAGCCGACGCCTGCGTTCGTCGACGCGCGGGAAGGAGGCAGTCGCCGCATGGACGCTCCCGAGGTCGCACGCCAGGTCGCCGGCCTGGCTCGCGGCCTCGCGGCGCTGGGGATCGGGAGGGGCGACCGCGTCGCCCTCCTCTGCGGCGACCGGCCCGAGTGGCACGTCGTCGACCTCGCCGTTCTCCACCTCGCTGGGCTCGACGTGCCGGTCTACCCGACGCTGCTCGCATCCCAGGTCCGCCCCATCCTCACCGACTCTGGAGCTCGAGCCATGATCGTGGAGAACGCCGAGCAGCTCTCGAAGGTCGCCGAAGTCCGCGCCTCGTGTCCCGAGCTGCAGCACGTCATCCTGATCGACGGGGAACCCCCTCCCGGGGTGCGGACCCTCGCCTCGTGCGTGGAGCCGGTGAGCGACGCCGACGCGGAAGCGTACCTGGGGGCGTGTCGCGCGGCCGTGCAACCGGACGACCTGGCGACCCTGCTCTACACCTCGGGCACGACCGCAGAGCCGAAAGGGGTCATGCTGACCCACGACAACTTCGTGTTCGACGCGATCAACGCGGCGGGAGTCATGCCGTGGCCGGCTGGCGACGTCGCGCTCGCCTTCCTGCCGCTCTCGCACGTGCTCGAGCGGCTGATCGACTACATCTACCTGCTCAAGGGCGTGACGATCGCCTACTGCGGGATCCTCGAGGCCGGCGACGCGCTGCGCCGGGTCCGCCCTCACCTGTTTACGGCAGTTCCCCGCTTCTACGAGAAGGTGTACGACCGGATCTTCCACGAGATATCGAGCGCGTCGGGGCTGAAGCGCTCGCTCCTCCGGAGCGCGGTCCACGCGGCGCTCGCGAGCGTCGAGAGCGGCCGCCGCGGCCTCGCCTGGCACGTCTTCGACCTGCTCGTGTACTCGAAGATCCGCGCCGCGATCGGCGGCCGGATCCGCTTCTCGATCTCGGGTGGGGCGCCGCTGCCGCTGTTCGTCGGGACGTTCTTCCACGGGATCGGCGTGCGGCTGCTCGAGGGGTACGGCCTCACCGAGACGTCCCCCGTGATCACAGTGAACCGGTTCGACCGCGTTCGGCTGGGCACGGTCGGCGAGCCGATCCCGGACGCCGAGGTGCGGATCGCACCGGACGGCGAGGTGTTCACGCGCGGCCGCCACGTGATGAAGGGGTACTGGAACAAGCCCGAGCGTACCGCGGCGGTGCTGGACGCGGACGGATGGCTGGCGACCGGCGACATCGGGGTGCTCGACGCCGACGGCTTTCTCCGGATCACGGACCGCAAGAAGGACGTGCTGGTCACAGCGGGCGGCAAGAACGTCGCGCCCCAGCCGATCGAGGACAAGCTGCGTGCGTCCCCGCTGGTCGAGAACGCGGTGCTGTTCGGCGACCGCAAGCCGTACATCGTGGCGCTGATCGCGCCGAGCTACGAGGGGCTCGCAAAGTGGGCCGGCGAGCGCGGACTCCCGACCTCCGACCTCAAGTCGCTGCTGGAAAGGGAGGACGTGATCGCGGCGTACCAGGAGGTCGTGTCGGAGGTCAACCGCGACCTCGCGCGCTTCGAGACGGTCAAGAAGTTCCGCCTCGTGTCGGAGCCGTTCACGATCTCGGCGGGTGAGCTCACGCCCACGCTCAAGGTGAAGCGGCGGATCGTGGAGGCGAAGTACTCCGGCACGATCGCCGGTATGTACGAGGGTGAGGCCACCTTCGACACATGGGCGTGAGTCGGAGACGTCCGACGGCCGGCGCACCTCTGCCGCGTCGCGCCGGCCGCTGGGGGGCGCCAGGATCGCCGGCGGGAAGGCGTTGAGCCCGC
>DATKLI010000067.1:0-11597 GCA_035542455.1 Thermoanaerobaculaceae bacterium | reverse complement strand
GCCCTCAGCGTGCCGAAGAACATGATGAATGTAAACACGCCCCACATGAACAGGTACCAGCCGAACGAGGTTGCCGTCTGCGCCGGGACCCAGCCGAACTTCGGGATCACGATCAACGCCACCAGCGTCAGCCAGAACAGGCCGTACGACAGGAACGCGGTGGTTCCGAAGGTGTTCTTCTTCTTCCACTCGAAGATCCCCGCGAAGACCTGCGCCATGCCGCCGTAGAAGATCCCCATGGCGAGGATCATGCTGTCGAGCGGGTAGATGCCGGCGTTGTGAAGGTTGAGGAGCACCGTGGTCATCCCGAATCCGAGCAACCCGAGCGGCGCCGGGTTCGCGGTGGTGTCGTGGACGACGACCGACTGCGGAGCCTGCGAAGCTGCCATTTGGTTCCTCCCTCCTGAGGTGCACTGACGGTTCACTGCGAGCAACTCGACGCGGGCCGGACGACTCAGCCGACGATCTTTCTCGATCCGCTTCCGGACATCCCGGGAGGGCTGCGCCCGGGTGCACCTGGGAACGGGGTGACCGCCACCACCCGCACCTCGCGGCCCCCGTGCGACGAAGCCCTGTCGCCACCCCCCAGCAGCAGGTCCGTCCTCCCCTTCCTCGCGGGCACCACCGGCCGCGTCTGCTCCGCGCCTGGCGCAGGAGGGTGCTACCTGTGATGCCCTGTGTGTCCTGATTCCCCCGGCAAAACGAAAATTGGGGCCACCATATGCCTGGAATTTCCACGTGTCAAGATCCCGGAAATCATTGAAACTCCAGGAGCTGGTTGTGCAAGTGTGCACAAAATCAACGCCAGGGAGCGGTTGTTTTGTGCTTGTGCAATTCAACACAATTCGTTGTTCACAAGCTCGGCCGCGACGGTGCGGGACCGGTCGCCGGGCGGTCGCCCCTGCAGACCCGGGTGACCGCGGCGGATCAGGGCAGCGGCTTCGCGGGGATGTAGAGCGGGTCGCCGGTCATGTTGTCGATCACGGTCGCGTACACGGTCCCCGGGCCGCCGCCGGTCACGAACACCACGGCCGAGATCGCCCGCAGGCCCGCCGGCAGGCTGGCGCCAAACGCGTTGCGGAAGCGGTTCTCCAGCCTGTCCTGGTTCCAGCCGCCGGGAGCCATCGCGAACGTGTACGGCAACGGTTTGGTGTCGGTGCCCTTGGGGTTGAGCACGTTCCCGCTCTCGTCGTAGAAGTACGCCGCAAACACGGTGGGCGAGCTCTCCGAGAACGTCACGAACCCGATGTTCGTCCTCGCGATGTCCTCGCTCGACATCCCGGCGAGCACGAGCCGCGTGTTCGCCGACGTGGCCGAGACCCCCATCTCGGCGGTCGTCGGGGTGATGTTCTGCCCGAACGTGCCGTTCGGCGTCCGGTTGTACGAGCGCGCCTGCACGACCGGGTAGAGCCCGCTCCCGTCCGCAGGAGCGATCCTGAGCATGCCGTTGACGTTGGTGTCTTCCGTGATCGCGCCGTTGTACGCCCACCCTATGGCGTCGTCCAGGTAGACGCTCGCGTGCGGAGCGAGCGTGACCGGCCGCGTGACTGGTGCTCCGCCTCCCCTGGGCAGGAACTTGACTTCCCAGATGTGGCCGGCGGTGGCCGGGTTGGTGACCTGCAGGTCGCTGCGCCAGATCGTTCCGTTCAGGCCGGGGTTGTGCGCCACCGCCGGGAGGTAGATCGGCGACGTCGGCGGCGTCACCGCGGGGATGAGCACCGGGGCGCCCGTGCGGTTGTCGATCACCGACGCGTACGCCTGGAGCGCGACCCCAGCCGGCACGTCGACCTTCACCGAGAACGTCCCGATGGTGCCGACCTTCCCGTAGAAGAGATTGTTGAACGAGTCTTGAAGGTAGGTGAACGGCCCCAGCCACAGCCACGCGTTGACGCTCGGGTGGACGTCGGAGGGTCTCTGGACCCCGCTCTCGTCGAACGCCGAGAGGCCGATGCTCTTGGCGTCTCCCGTGCCCGGGTCCCGGAGGCTCAGCATGCTGTAGTTCGAGCGGAACCCGTCCTGCACGCCGTTGTTGCGCAGGCCGGTCAGCCAAACGGGCGAAGGGCTCGCGTTCGGCAGGATGTCCACCCCCGCCGCGAACTGCCCGTATGTGCCGCCGCCGGGCGAGGGCGTGTAGGTCCTCGACATGACCACCGGGGTGAGCGTGCCGCACCCCTCTCGGTCGTCGTACGTGACGCGCAGCGCCGTTTTCGTGAAGCTCGTGCCGAACGTCGCATTCGCCCAGCCTATGACGTCGTCGAACACGAGCGTGCCGTACGGCGCGATCGGATACGGCCCGGCGGTGAACGCATGCGAGTTGTCCACGACCGCGACCGGCAGGAACTGCAGCCGCACGCTGGACCAGCACTGCGACGGGTTGAACATCCGCACGTCGGTCCGCCACGAGGTGCCGTTGAGACCAGGCAGCTTCGCGAGGTCCACCGTCATCACGGCCTCGGGGCGGCACGGCGTCCCGGCAACCTGGATCTGCCGCGTGGCGCTGTTGGCGCTGTACGTGTAGTTGCTGCGCGAGGCCGTCAGCTTGACGACGTGCGGACCGCCGCACGCGAACGTGTGCGTGACCGACGGCCCGCTCTGGAGCGGGCCGTCGCCGAAGTCCCACGTGAACGAGTCCGGATCGCCGTTCTCCAGGCCCAGACCGGCCGTCCATGTGACCGGCGAGCCGGCAGTGACTTTCTCCGCCGACCACGAGAACGCCGCAGTAACCTGACGGTTGTCCTGGTACACGGTGATGGGCGTGGTGTACGGCACTGAACTGCCGGCGCAGTTCGTGGCGATCAATGTCACGTTGTAGTTGCCAACAGCGGGGAACACGAACGCAGCGTTCTGCTCGGTCGAGGTCATCCCGCCGGGATCCGCGCTCCACGACCACTCGACCGGGTCGTTCGAGGAAAGGTCCTTGAAGGTGAATGGATGGCCGGGAATCGGGAGCCATTGCTCGGGAAACCCCGGCATCGGACCCACCGGTGCGCTATACATCGGCACGGGCGCGGCGGACCGGCTGCACGCCACGACCCGCACCTGCTGCTGGGCCACATCGCTGCCCTTGCAGTTGCTCACGGTGAGCGTCACGGTGTAGGCGCCGGTCCGCACGAACGTCACCACGGGGTTCTGCAGGCTCGAGGTCGCGGGGCTCCCGCCCTGGAAGCTCCACGACCACGACGTCGGCGTCCCGGTGGAGGTGTCGGTGAAGCGGATCGGCAGTCCCGTCGTCACCGCCGCGGGCGCATAGGTGAACGAGGCGACCGGCGCGACCGTGCAGACCGACTGCACCGTGAACGCCGCGCTGACCGCCGACGCCAGGCTTCCCGAGGTCGCGGTGAGCTGCTTGGAGCCGGGCTGGTCGATCGAGAGGTCGGCGAACGCCGCCAAGCCGGAGGCGTCGGTCTGCCTCGTCAGCGTGCCGCCCAGCGCGCCGCTCCCGGAAGAGAGTGCGAGCTGGACCCCCGTCCCCGCCTGAGGCGAGGCGTTGCCCGCTCCGTCGAGCAGCTGCACCGTGACCGGCGGCGCGATCCGCTGCCCCGCAACGACGGTGGTCGGCTGCTGGACGAACCCGAGGAGGGACGGTGCGCCGGCGGTGATGTTGAACGTGCCGCTCGTGGCGGCCGTCAACCCCGTGCTCGACGCGGTGAGCTGCTTCGTCCCCGCGAGGTCGATCGCGAGGTCGGAGAACGTCGCGAGGCCGGTGGCGTCGCTCTGCTGGGTCAGCGTGCCCGCGAGCGTCCCGCCGCCCGACGTAAGCGCCACGCTGACCGCCACCCCGGAGCGCGCCACGGCGTTCCCGGCACCGTCCGCAAGCTGGACGGTCACGGCGGGCGCGATGTGCTGGCCCGAGGTCGCCGTGCTCGGCTGCTGGACGAAGGCGAGCCGGCTCGGAGCGCCCGCGCTGATCGTGAACGTCGCGCTGACGGCGGACGCCAGCCCGGTGCTCGCGGCGGCGAGCTGTTTGGGGCCGGCGAGGTCGATCGCCAGGTCGGAGAACGTGGCGACGCCCGAGCCGTTCGTCTGTTGCGTGAGCGTCCCGCTCAGCGTGCCGGTCCCCGACGATCGCGACACGGTGACCGCCACGCCCGACTGGAAGACGTCGTTCCCGCCCGCGTCCTGGAGCTTCACCGTCACCGCCGGCGTGATGTGCTGACCCGCGGCGGTCGCCGTCGGCTGCTGGACGAAGGCGAGGCGGCTCGGGGGACCTGCGGTGATCGCGAACAGGTCGCTGACGGCCGACGTGAGCCCCGGGCTGGCCGCCGTGAGCTGCTTGAGCCCCACCGTGTCGATCGTGAGGTCCGCGAACGACGCGATCCCCGAGGTATCGGTCGTCTGCGTCAGAGTGCCGCTCAGGGCGCCGGTCCCGAACGACAGCGACATCGTGATCGCCACGCCGGCCAGCCCGACCGGGGTGTCGTCCTTGTCCAACAGCTGGACACGGACGGCCGGGGCGATCGCGACGCCGACCTTGGCCGCGGTTGGAGCCTGGGCGAACCCGAGCTGCGACGGCGGGACGATCGGCCCCGGGAGCGGCGGCCTCGTGGCGGGTGCGGCGGTCTGGCCGCCCAGAGGGTGAAGGCCAGCCAGGGCGACGACGACGATCAAGCCGAGCCTCTTCATGGGGCCTCCCCGCCAGCGACGCCAAGGGCCGCGAAGGTGCTCTCGCCTCCGTGTGGCTTTCCGAATCCGCTTTACTACCGGACAGTCGGCGTGTCAAGACCGCGCCGCGTGACGAGATTGCCGCGTTGGGGCCGCGGAGCTTGTGGCCGGTCTCCGACGGTGAGCGCCCGGAGTCGGAGCGGCCCCCCGCTCCGCCCGAGCGGCTCGGCTCCCCGGTCTCAGCCGAAGATCAGCGCGGCCACGGCCTCGAGCCCCGTGCGGTCCGTCTCGTCGAAGTGCGCGAGCTCCTTCGAGTCCACGTCGAGGACGCCGACGACCGCGCCTCTGCGGTCGCGCAGCGGCACCACGATCTCCGAGCGCGAGCGGGGGTCGCACGCGATGTGCCCCGCGAACGCGTGCACGTCGGGTACGACCACGCTCTCGCCGCCGTCGACCGCGGCCCAGCAGACGCCGGTGTGGGACTTGAGGACCAGGCAGGCGAGCGGCCCCTGGTACGGGCCGACCGTGAGATCGCCGCCGCGCAGGAGGTACCAGCCGGTCCAGAAGAACCCCGGCAGCTTGGCGTGCAGCAGCGCGGCAGCGGTCGCCATCCGGGCCGCGGGGTCCCGCGTCGCCTCGAACAGCTCCCCCAGTTGCGCCGCCACGCGCTCGTACCGGGACCTCTTCTGACGTGGCTCCATCGCGACCTCCCCGCGGGGATCCTAGCTGCCTCGCCGCGCGGCCGCCAGCAGCGCGACTGCAGCGGACACCTCGAGAACGGCAATCGCGGCCGCGCTCGCCGCCATTCCCGCCCACGGCACGACGAGCAGACCGAGCACCGCCGCCGCGGCCGCGGCGCCCGCCTCATCGGCTGCGAACCCCCGTCCGATGCCGCGGTCGGGCGACCGCCGCCCGGCCAGCGCCGCCACCGCGGGGAACGCGGCACCTGTCAGCCCACCGCCGAGCACGAGGAGCGGCACCACCGCCGCTCGCGGGTACTCGAGCGGTGTGCCGGTCGCGACGACCAGCGAGAGCGCCGCGCCGCCCGCGAGCACCCAGAGCAACGCCGCCGGCCGCGGCGCGACCCACCGGCGCGCGGCCGCTGCGCCCGCGACCGTGCCCGCCATGAACGCCGCGGAAAGGGCGCCCACTTCGCCGTACACCGACCCCATCGTCGATTGCCACGACGCCAGCAGGAGCAGCCACCACCCCATCGACGCGAAACCCACCACCGCTGCCGCCTCGGCCCCCATCCCGGCTCCCGCCGCACCGCGCACCACGAGAACCGCGATCGCCGCCGCGAGCACGGCAAGGAGCGGCGCCGGCGACCGGCCCTCGAGGGTGCGCGCTGCCGTGAGGACCGGCGGCGCGCCCCGCGCCTCGCGCAGAGCTGCGGCCAGCAGGACCGCGCGCGGGTGCGAGGCCGAGTTGACGGGAGCGTCGGCGCTCCGGAGGAACGCAGCCAACGGAGCAGCCCGGCCCGGGTCGAGGAGAAGACGGAGCACGGCGGGGTCGAAATCGGGATCGCACACGCCCCGCTCCCGCCACCGCGCCTCGATCGCCGCGGGGTCGAGCACGACCGCCGCTCTCCCCTGCCCGGCCACGAGGAGCACCTCCTCGCCCGGGATCGCGGCAACCTCCGGGAACACGCTTCGGAGCGTCGACGCGAGCACGGCCAGCAGCCGGCCGGCCCCCCCGCCGAGGTAGGTGTCGGTCGCGCCCACCCGGACGACCAGCACGCCGCCCGGCTCGAGCGCCCCGGCGCATCCGCGGAAGAACTCGATCGTCCGCGTGCGGTCAAGGCGCAGCGTCACGGGGTCCGGGTCGGCGAGCACGACGAGATCCCACCGGCCCCGGCGGATCGCCCGCAGCGGGTCGCCCGTGACGATCTCGAGGCGCGGGTCCGCGAGCGCGTCGCGGAGAGGGGCGCCGAACCAGCGGGGGAGGACTTTCGGCAGTCCCGGGTCCTCCTCGGCCGCCACGAGGCGTCTCACGGGGTGCCGGAGCATCGTCACCACGGCGCCGTTCTCGAGACCGCCGACCACGAACACGCGCTCGGGGCGCGGGTGGAGGACCATCACCAGGTGGGCGCGGGCGGCGGTGCCGTACGGATCCGGGAACGTGGCCGCGAGCCTGCCGTCGGCGTACAGCTCGGCCGGGTGCCCCCCGGCGAGCTCCAGCCTTTCGACGCGCGTCTCGCGCCACGCGGCGAGGGCCCCCGTGCGGCCGGACCAAGCCCAGCCGGCGTGCGCAAGGGCACGCTCGGCCGGGCCGGCGACAAGCAGGCCCAAGGCCAGGGGCACCACTGCCGCCCACCGCCTGCCCCACGCGAGGCACCACACCGCGGCGCACACCCCGGCCGAGGCGCACACGGCGCCCGCCGATCCGGACTCCGCCAACGCGAACGTGAACGCGAGGCCGCCGACGGTCGCACCGGCGGCCTCGAGCGCGTACGCGTTCCCCGCTCGGCCCGCGCCGGCGAGCGCGGATGCCGCGGCCGGGAAGCACCACCCGCCCGCCGCGGCCGGGAGGGCGACCGCGATCGCCCAAAGCCACGCCCCGCGCCACGCGGTCCCCGCCTCTCCGGGTCCCGCGCCCGACACGGCCGGAGCGGCACGCATCAGGACGACGCCGAGCGCGACCAGAGCGAGGACGAGAACGGGCCCGACGACGGCCGCCGACCGGCCGGCCGGGCGCGCGCCCAGCCACGATCCCAGCCCCATCCCCGCGAGCCAGAGCGCCAGGACCGCGCCCCACGCCAGCTCCGACCCTCCGAGCGCGGCCATCGCCTCGCGCAGGAGCACGGCCTGCCCGACCGCGGCCGCGAAGCCGAGCGCCAGCAGCGAGGCGTGGGGCGCGAACCCGGGACGGGCCATGCTCATGCCGCGATTATCGCGCCGCGCCGGCCGACGCTTGACAAACTCCTGGACCTGAGCGATATCGAGACGGAGAGTCCCATGTCCGGAACCCCGTCCGCCGGCGCGCAGGGAGGGGAGCGCCACCGCGCCTCCCGGGTCAACGCGTGATCGGCACCACGGTCTCCCACTTCACCGTGCTCGAGCGCATCGGCGGCGGCGGCATGGGAGTGGTGTTCAAAGCCGAGGACACCAGGCTCAAGCGCACCGTGGCGCTCAAGTTCCTCCCGCCGGAGCTGACCCGCGACCAGAAGGCCAAGGAGCGCTTCGTCCTCGAGGCGCGCGCCGCCAGCGCGCTCGACCACCCCCACGTCTGCACTGTCTACGAGATCGACGAAACCTCCGACGGCCACGTGTTCATCTGCATGGCGTACGTCGACGGAGAGTCGCTCCGGAGCCGCCTCGCCCGCGGCCCGCTGGGGATCGAGGAGACGCTGGGCGTCGCGACGCAAGTCGCCGACGGCCTGGCGCAGGCCCACGCCCACGGGATCATCCACCGCGACATCAAGCCCGGGAACCTGATGCTGACGCGCGACGGGAACGTGAAGATCGTCGACTTCGGGCTCGCGACGCTTGGCGGGCAGCCGCGGATCACGAACGTCGGGCAGGTGGTCGGCACCGCCTCGTACATGTCGCCGGAGCAGGCGCGCGGCCAGGAGGTGGACGGCCGGACCGACGTGTGGGCGCTCGGAGTCGTGATGTACGAGATGCTGACCCACAGGCTCCCGTTCGTCGCCCAGAGCGACGGGGCGGTCCTGCACGCCATCGTCCACGATGACTTCCTGCCCCTCGAGGACGCCCGCCCCGGCCTGCCGCCGCAGCTGTGCGCTGTGGTGAAACGGTGCCTCGTGAAGGACCCTCGCGACCGGTGGCAGAGCGCCGCCGAGCTGCGCGCCGAGCTCGAGCGCATGCGGCGGGCGGTCTCCACCGCCTCCGACCGGACGGTCACGGGCGTCGCGCCGGTGCCCCCGCTGCGCCGGCGGTGGGCGCGGGCGGCCGCCCTCGGAGGAGCCGCCCTGCTCGTCGCGGGGGCGCTCGCGCTCTCGTGGCGGCCGCTCGTCCGACCGTTCCTGTCGCCGAACGAGCCGTCGCGGCAGCGGGTGCTCGCCGTGTTGCCGTTCACCAACGTCGGCGGCGAGCGCGCGGACCAGGAGTTCTGCGACGGCCTCCCGGAGAGCCTGACCAGCCGGCTGACGCAGCTCGAGCGGTACCCGCTCTGGGTCGTGCCTTTCTCGGACGTGCGCGCCGCGGGGATCTCGAGCCCGGCGAGGGCGCGCGAAGGGCTCGGCGTGAACCTCGCGGTCACCGGGTTCGTGCAGCGCACCCGCGACGACGTTCGCGTCACGCTCAACCTCAACCGGGTGGACGGCGCGACCGCGCGCCAGGTGCGGTCGCGCACGATCACGGAGAAGGTCTCGGCGCTCGAGTCGCTGGAGGACGAGGTCGTGTGGGCGCTCGCTGAGATGCTCGACCTCGAGCTGCCGCGCGAGGCCAGGCGCACGCCGTTGCCAGGCGGCACGACGGTGGCCGAGGCGCAGGAGCGCTACCTGGAAGGATACGGCGCCCTCAACCCCGGCAAGGGCACTCCGGACCCGAAGACCGCCGTGGAGCTCTTCGAGCGCGCGGTCCGCCTCGACCCCTCGTTTGCCCTCGCCTGGGCCGGCCTCGGGCAGGCCCAGCTCGAGCGGTTCAAGCGAGAGAGGGACCCTGCACTGGTCGAACGCGCCGTCGCCGCCGCCGAGAAGGCGGCCCGGCTCAACCCGGCCCTTCCGCAGGTCCACGCAACGCTGGGCGTCATCGAGGCCGCGAAGGGTGAGGACGCCCGGGCCGCGCGCGAGTTCGAGCGCGCCCTCGAGCTCAACCCCGTCGACGCCGCCGCCCTGCGCGGGCTGGCCGGGGCGTACGAGAAGCTCGGGCGGTTCGACGAGGCGGAGGCGGCGTACAAGCGCGCCGTCGCCGCCCAGGGGGAGCTCTGGCCGTCCCACCAGAGCCTCGCCAGGTTCTACTGGCGTCGCAGCCGGTTCGCGGACGCCGAGGCCGAGTACCGGAAGGCGATGGCGCTCGACCCGACCAACGAGTGGCTCCCCAACAACCTCGGGGCCTTGTACTTCTCGGCCGGGAGGTACGACGACGCGCGCGCGATGTTCGAGCGCTCGCTCGCGATCCGGGCCACCTACGCCGCGTACTCGAACCTCGGCACGCTCGCCTTCATGCGGCGCGACTGGAGCGAGGCCGTCGCGAAGTACGAGCAGGCGAGGGCCCTGGACGACCGCGACTACGCGCTCTGGGGAAACATCGGCATCGCCTATCACTGGCTGCGCAACCACGACCGCGACGCGGAGCAGGCGCTGCGCACCGCCGTCACGCTCGCCGAGCGGGCGCTGACAGTCAACCCCCACGACACGGGCGTCCTCGCCGACCTGGCTAGCTACTGCGCCACGCTCGGCGAGAGGGACAAGGCACGCGGGTACCTCCGGGAGGTCGAGGCGGACGGGCGTCAGCAGGCCGACCTCGCAATCTCGATCGCCGACGTGTACGCCGACCTCGACGACACCACGAAGGCAGTCGAGTGGATCGGCACCGCGCTCGACCTCGGCTGCCCGGTGACGGACGTCGAGAAGCGGCCGGCGTTCGAGCCGTTGCTCCGCGACCCGCGGGTACGCGAGCTCCTGGAGTCGCATCGCGGCGCTCAGCCACCGCAGTCTCGCTGAATTGACGCCGCCGCCGTCCCGCCTGCGGGCCACCCCGCCTCGTCCGGCGGCTTGCGCACCGTGCGAGAATGAGTCGAGTCCAGCTCGGGAACGAGTGGTTGGTTGGCGGCGGTTCGAGAGAACCGAGCGCACGACGTACGAAGCGACTGTTGCAGGGGCGGTCCGAACCGGTGCGGCCACGGAAGCGGTGGGGCGCTTCCGGGACCGGCCAGAGGAAAGGAGTGAGGAGATGCTCAGGCGCAAGAAGGCTGCGAGGAAGGTCGCCAGGAAGGCCGCGAAGCGGGTCGCCGCTCCGAAGCCCCTGAGGAACGTGGTGGTGACCGTCTACTTCGACGTGCGGAAGAAGGAGTGGCGCGTCGACACGCCGGTGGCGTACGTCAAGCCGGGCGCGAGCGTGAGGTTCAAGTCGCAGAAGGCCGGGCCGCTGACGCTGTTCGTGCCGACGCCGGGCCGCGCCGCATCGCTCTTCCCGCGCTCGCGCGGTCCCGTGATCGCGGTCCCCGCAAAGGGCAAGAGGCTCGTCGTCTCCAAGGCGAGGGTGCGGCGGCCGGTCACGTACATCTACTCCGTCTACTGCAACAAGCAGAGGGTGTTCGCGGCCGCGTCGTTCCCGAAGATCATCGTCGGGCCGTAGCCCCCGCGCCGGCGGAGCGGCCTCCAAGCTAGAATGAGTCGCCGCCACCGGCGGCCGTGGGGAGGTTTGCGATGGCTGATTCGCAGCGTGATCTCGTCGTCATCGGTTCCGGCTCCGGCGGCTACGTCGCTGCGATCCGCGCCGGGCAGCTCGGCCTCGACACTCTCGTGGTCGAGAAGGACCCGTTCCTCGGCGGCACCTGCCTGCACCGCGGGTGCATCCCGACCAAGGTGCTGCTGCACACGGCCGATCTGCTCCAGCAGGCCCGCGACGGCGCGAAGTTCGGGGTGGTGTGCGGCGACGTCAGGCTGGACCTCGCCGCGGCGCTCGAGAACAAGCGACGGACAGTGGCCAAGAAAGCGAAGGGCGTAGAGGGTCTCTTCAAGAAGAACAAGGTCGTCTGGGTCCAGGGGACGGGAAGGCTCGCGGGCAGCCGCACCGTCGAGATCGCGAAGCCGGACGGGTCCATCGACCGTGTCCAGGCGAAGAACGTCATCCTCGCGACCGGGTCACGGTGCGGCGACCTCCCGTTCCTCGCGGCGGACGGCGACCGGATCATCAACTCCGACCACGCGCTCGAGCTCGCCGAGGTCCCGCCCCGCCTGCTGGTGCTCGGCGCCGGCGCGGTCGGGTTGGAGTTCGCCTCGATCTTCTCCCGTTTCGGCTCCAAGGTCACGGTCGTCGAGCTCCTCGACCGCCTCCTCCCGCTCGAGGACGCCGACGTCTCGGCGGAGC
>DATKLI010000066.1:0-82365 GCA_035542455.1 Thermoanaerobaculaceae bacterium | reverse complement strand
GCTCGAGGTCGGACTTGCGGATGTAGCCGCCGTTTCGCTGCATGTCTGCGTCGATCTCGTCGGCGATCGCGCCATGGTAGAAATCGGCGGCCCCCGAGGCGGCGATACGCCGCAGGGTGTTCGCGAGATCCGACGCGCAGTACACGTGGTCGACGTCCCACGTGTCGGTGAACCCCTTCAGGAGGAGATCGGCCACATACTCCTGGTGCCGCACCAGGAAACCGAGCGACTCGAGCTCCCCGTGAGAGCTGGGGTTCAGCGTGTAGCCGAAGTCCGCGATCTCGATCGCGGGCGCCACGACGTCCGCGAGGGGCTTGGTGCCGTAGTACTGGAGTGCGTACGCGAGCGCTGCGAGTGAGCCCGGCACCGCCGCCGACTTGTAGTCTTGCAGGTACCCCCTGTCGGCGTTCGCACGGAGCTCCTGGAGTTCGGTCGCGCGCGCCAGGCGCGGCACGTAGCACGAGCCGTCGATCGCGACGGTCTGGCCGTCCGCGCGGTAGATCAGTATGAACGTCTCCGCTCCCAGCCCCGAGGTCATCGGCTCGGTGACGCCGAGCGCGAACGCGGTGGCCACGGCGGCATCGACCGCGTTCCCGCCCGCCGCCAGGACCGCCGCCCCCGCCCGGGACGCCTGCTCCGAGCCGGAGACGACGACGCCGTTCGCCGAAGACACCTCCGCCGGCCACAGCTGCGAAGGGGACCGTTCGTACCCCGAGCGGACCGGGACCGCCGTCCGTCCCTCCTCGCCCCCCGCCTCGGGCTCCGCCGGGAACAGCGGGGAGGCGCTTCCAATCAGGGTCGCTACCAGGACGACCAGACGAAGCGACGACCGTCGCGTCATGTGATTTGCACCTCTCCCTTCGTTCCCATCGTACCCCGCGCGGGGCGGAGCACGCCTCCCTCTGGAGGACCGCTCACCACCGGCTCCGGCGGCGCAAGGTCGCGCGACACGCGGGGCGTCTCAGCGAGGCCTCGGCCTGTACGCGACCGTGGGGTAGCGGTCGCCGTCCTCGTACGACGGCACGCGGCACGCGACCTGATCGAAGCCGTCGGCGAGGAGCTCGCGCGCCTCGCTCACCCTGGGGAACAGCATCCTCGTGTCCCGCCCCCGGTAGCTGTCGAAGATCCGCGCCGCGTCGGGCGCCCACCCGAGATCGCGCATGAGCGCCTGCGGGTCGGGCACGTGCTCGCACCAGGCGTCCCAGATGTCGCCGAGCCGGACGCCGGCGGTGAGATCTCCGTGCAGAGCCATCGAGAGGCGCCAGTGCAGAAGGTCGAAGTTCGCGATCCGGCCCGCCCTCAGGTCGCCGAACACCGCGTGGAGCGGGTCGATCTGGTCCGGCCGGGCGAAGAGGCGGATGACGAGCACTCCGTCGCGCGTGATGACCCGGCGAAGCTCTCGCGGCAGGGAGGCGAAGTCCTCCGGGTACTTCTGGGAAGTCAGGATGCCGTCCCCGATGAGGAAGGCGCACGTTCCGTCGCCCAGGGGCATCGCCTTCCAGTCGGCGAGCGCGACGGCGACGTTCGGCGCGCGGTCCTTCGGGAAGACGTTCTGGATCATCGCGAGCGAGGAGTCGAGGGCCAGGAGGCTCGTCTCGGTCGGCCAGTGCAGCGTGGCGATCTCGGGGGTGACGCCGAGCAGGAGAGCGAGCCGCGAGGTGCGGCGTGCGTCCTCGAGCGTCTCGGTCGCGAGCGCCTGGAACAGCTCGAGATCCTGCGGCGCCGGGCGGAGCGGCGGATTGATCCTGCCCCACCTTCGTGACAGCTCCACCCACACGTCCTTCAGCGGGCTGGGTTGAAGGGGAGCACCCGAGCCCGGCCCGGACGGCGGCACCCGCTCGTGAACGCCGACGCGAAGTGCCGGCAGCAGGAACGGGACGCCGCTCTGCACGCGGTACGCCCACGCGCCGTCGTCGGTGGCGAGCCCACCCTCGAGCGGCTCGTCAACGGCGACACCGCACCTGTACCTGACCTCGCCCCGGTCGATGGCAGCGTTGAGCTCCTGGAGCTCGCGGTCGACCATGAGCCTGAGCGGACTGCGCGCGACTGGACAGCACAGCGACTCGAGATACCTGCCTACGACGTGCACCCGGCGCTCCCTCCGCACCGAAGATCCCCGGATTGTACCGCACGCTCCTCCCCCGGACGGATGCCGACGCGGAGCTCTCGCCCCGCCCCGCGCGCCGTGCGGGCCATCGGAAACTGCGGTGGGCGGGGTGCCGGACGTGTGGTACAAGGGACGTGGACGCGCCGGTGGCTCAATGGATAGAGCACCTGACTTCGGATCAGGCGGTTGGGGGTTCGAGTCCCTCCCGGCGCGCCACTGAAGGCGCCAGGCCCGCGCGGCCCCGGAGGGGGCAGGTTCCCGCGGTTCAGCGGCCGGGGTTGACCGCCTGGAACTCCGAGGCGAACCGCTCCGCGAGACTCTGGACGGTCTCCCGGACGGCGTCCGCGAGCGCTGAAGTTCCGGCCAACCCCGCCGCGCCGGCATCCCACGTGGTCGCGGCGAGGTGAAAGTCGGGGTTCCGCTCGAGCGTCACGTCCTGCCGCAGCTGGGCGCCGACGTAGAAGCTCACGAGCGGGACGCTCGAGCTCTTGAGAACCGAGAGGCGGAGGTACAGCCACGGCCGGCCCGGTGCGGTGTCCTCCGATGTCAGGACGCGGATCTGGTTCGCCCGCAGGTGCGACTGCACGTCGGCCTGGAGCTGGTCCGCGTTGAGTCCTGCGCTCCGCAGTTCGTCGGGCAGGGTCTCGATGACGACCTCCACGCCGGACAGCCCGCGCAGCGACCTCGCCTCGGACGGAGTCACCGCGATCAGGTCGCTCGACGCAGCGAGAGCGAGAACGAGGACGACGGCGAGGGGGATCACGCGGACTTTGCTCGAGACTGCCACGATCGGACCTCCTCCGGGAACGCCCGGGAGACCAACTCCACCGCATCTTCGGTCGTCATGTCAACGTCGGCGCGCCGCATCCACCGCGGGGCCGAATGGCGACTCTCGACGGTGAGGTAAGATCGCCGGGCGTGCTCGACGCCAGCTCGATCGGACTCGGGAACGGCTGCCGACCGGTACCCGTCCGGTCCGCGCACCGGCGCGGTCCCCCGCGCCTCGGGAGGAAACGTGGTTGAAGCCATCCGCACCTCGCTCCGCGAATCGAAGGCCGCCCGCTGGACGGCGCTCTCGGTCGTGGCGTTCACGATGATGTGCGGCTACTTCATCGGCGACGTGATGTCGCCGCTGAAGCCGCTGCTCGAGCAGCAGCTCGGGTGGAACAGCAACGAGTACGGGTTCTTCACGAGCGCCTACGGCTGGTTCAACGTGTTCCTGTTGATGCTGATCCTCGGCGGAATCGTCCTCGACAAGATGGGGATGCGCTTCACCGGGGTGACGTCGGCGCTCGTGATGATCGCGGGCACGGCGATCAAGTACTTCGCGCTCAGCACCCACGCGCTCGACGGAGCGACGCTGCTCGGGTGGAAGGCGCAGGTGATGGTCGCGGCGATCGGGTTCGCCGTCTTCGGCGTCGGTGTCGAGGTGGCCGGGATCACGTCCACCAAGATCATTGTGAAGTGGTTCAAGGGCAAGGAGATCGCCCTCGCGATGGGGCTCCAGCTCGCGACCGCCCGCGTGGGAACGGCGATCGCCCTGGGCGCGAGCCCGCTGCTCGCCGTCCACTTCAAGTCGGTCGCCGCGCCCGTCCTGCTCGGCCTCGTGTTCCTCTGCATCGGCCTCCTCTCGTTCCTGTGCTACTGCGTCATGGACCGGAGGCTCGACGCGTCGGAGGCCGCCGCGGGCGGGGCGGGCGGTGGCGACGACGCGTTCCGCCTCTCCGACATCGGCCTCATCATCCGCAACCGCGGGTTCTGGTACATCGCGAGCCTGTGCGTCCTCTTCTACTCGGCGGTGTTCCCGTTCCTGAAGTACGCGTCCGACCTGATGGTGCAGAAGTTCCACGTGCAGGCGAGCCTCGCCGGGATCATCCCGAGCGTTCTGCCGTTCGGGACGATCCTCCTCACGCCGCTGTTCGGGAACCTCTACGACCGCAAGGGCCGCGGTGCGACGATCATGATCCTCGGGTCATGCCTCCTGATCCTCGTCCACGCCCTGTTTACGCTTCCGTTCCTCACGTGGTGGCCCGCTGCGCTCGCTCTCACGGTCGTGCTGGGCGTCGGTTTCTCGCTCGTGCCGTCCGCGATGTGGCCCTCGGTGCCGAAGATCATCCCGGAGAAGCAACTCGGGACCGCGTACGCGCTCATCTTCTGGGTCCAGAACTGGGGGCTCATGGGCGTGCCCGCCCTCATCGGCTGGGTGCTGTACCGGTTCTGCGTCACCGGCCAGGCGGTCGTCGGCGGCCAGACCGTGGTCACGTACAACTACACCCTGCCGATGATGATCTTCACCGGCTTCGCCGTCTTGTCGCTGCTGTTCGCGTTCCTCCTCAAGGCCGAAGACAGGAAGAAGGGGTACGGCCTGGAGGCGCGCAATCTCTGATGCAGGTGGAAGTGTCGGGTCCGCGGTCGCCACGCGAGGTTGGCGCGGGTTGACGTCGGTGGAAGAATGCAACATGGAGCGCTCCTCCCCGGAGAGCAGGCCATGGCGGTCGCCATGACGACGGTCACCCGCTGGTATCCGCGTCGTCTCGTCGTCTGGAGCACGGCGCTCGCGGCGCTGGTGCTCGTGGTGGCGGGACTCGGCGTGATCCCGCACCAGAGGGAGGTGTTCGTCGCTCGGTGGCGCGATCAGCTGGTCGCCGTGGCCGACGACCGGTGCGCCGCCGTCGAGCGCTGGGTGTGGGAGAGGATCGGCGATGCGCGCGTGGTTGCGAGCTACCCCTCAGTGGTCGCGCTCGCGGGCGCCGGACCCGATGCGCCCGCGGGCCGGCCCGACGGCGGGGGGGCCGGTGCTCACCTCGCCAGCGTTCTCGCCTCCGTCGTCCGGACGTACGGGTACGTCGGCGCCCGTGTCGTCGCCGGCGACGGGCGCACGCTCGTGGTCGCGGGGGAGTCTCCCGCGGCGGAGCCCGGCGAGGCGGGCATCGTCCGCCGCTGCCTCACGACCCGGAGCGCGCTCTCGGTGTTCCGTCTCGCCGGCGGGCGGCCCGTCGTCGAGTTCGCCTCGCCCGTTCTCAGCGGCGGGCCGGCACCTCCGGTCGCGGTCGTCGTGCTCGTCGCGGACCCCGAGGACTGGCTGTTCCCGTTTCTCCGCCGTCAGGCCGTCGTTTCTTTGAGTGCGGAGACGCTGCTGGTACACCGGGAGGGTGAGCTCGTCGTCTACCTGACCCCGCTCCGGCACTCCGGCGCAGCGCCGCTGTCGCTCAGGCGCCCGGTGTCGACCTCCGGATTTGCCGCGGCCGCCGCGGTCTCGGGTACCACGGCGTTCGGCGAGTACGTGGACTACCGGGGCACCCCGGTGTTCGCGGTGATGCGCCGGGTGCACGACACCCCGTGGGCGATGGTGGTGAAGGTCGACCGCGAGGAGGTGCTGCGCCCGTTCCGCATGTGGCTCGCCGGCGCTGCGACGCTGGTTGCCGCTCTGGCCGGCGTCCTCGGGACGGTCGCCTACGGCGTCTGGCGGCGCCAGAGGCTCGTGTTCGACCTCGCGCTCGCGCGCAGTCAGGGGCGCGTTGCGGAGCTGGTCGATCAGGCGAACGACGCGGTCCTCTTCTTCTCGCGAACCGGCCGGATCCTCGACGCAAACCGTCGGGCCACCGAGATGTACGGGTACGCGAAGGAGGAGCTGAAGAACCTCTCGGTCGTGGACATCCGCAGCCCGGCGACCCGTTCCGGCGTGGCCGCCACACTGGAGGAGGTGGTTCGAGTGGGCGCCCGGACGTTCGAGACCGTCCACCGCAGGAAGGACGGCACGACGTTCCCGGTCGAGGCGAGCCTCCGCTACGTCGAGCGCGACGGCGACGACTCGATCATCGCGACGATCCGCGACATCAGCGACCGCAAGCGCGCCGAGGAGGCGCTCCGGGAGAGCGAGGAGGAGTTCCGCACCCTGGCCGACACGACGACGACCGGGATCGTGCTCCATGCGGGAGCGGAGATCCTCTACGCCAACCCCGCCGCGGCCAGGATTACGGGTTTCAGCGTGCAGGAGCTCCAGGCGATGCAGTTCTGGGAGCCGATCCATCCCGACGTGAGGGAGCTGGTCCGCGGCAGGGGGACGGCGCGCCTGGCGGGCGCAACCGGCCTCCCCACCCGGTACGAGACCAAGTTCCTCACGAAGGACGGCAAGACGCGCTGGGTCAACCTCACCTCCGGAGCGATCTCGCACAAGGGGAAGCCGGCCCTGATCGTGACGCTGTACGACATCACGGACGAGCGACGGCTGCGGGAGCTCCAGGCGGCGATCTACGAGATCTCCGAGGCCACGTCCACGAGCGCGACCCTCGAGGACCTGTTTCGCTCGATCCACGCGATCATCGGTCGCCTCATGGACGCGAGGAACTTCTACATCGCCCTGCGCGACCGCACCACCGGCCTCATCGACTTCCCGTACTTCGTGGACGAGCAGGACGAGGCGCAGCCCCCGCGCCCGCCGCGCCGCGGTCTGACCGAGTACGTCCTGCGGACCGCGAAGCCGCTGCTGGCCACGCCGGAGCGGTTCGAGGAGCTGTGCCACCTCGGCGAAGTGGAGAGCATCGGATCGCCCTCGATCGACTGGCTCGGCGTGCCGCTGATCGCGGGCGAGAGGCCGATAGGCGTGCTGGTGGTGCAGACGTACATGGAGGGTGTCCGGTACGGTGCCGACGACGAGGCGATTCTGACCTACGTCTCGCGCGAGGTGGCGCGGGCGATCGAACACAAGCGCGCGGAGGGGGCGCTCCGGGAGAGCGAGGAGCGCTACCGCCAGCTCGTCGAGCTGTCGCCGGACGCGGTCGCCGTCCACGCGGACGGCAGGATCGTGTTCGTGAACCCGGCCGCGGTCCGGCTGCTCGGAGCGACCGTCGGCGAGGAGCTCCTCGGCAAGCCGGTCCTGGACCTCGTCCACCCGGAGTTCCGTGACATCGTGCGCCGGCGCATCGGCACGATGCTCGGGGACGGGGTTGCGGTGCCGCTGCAGGAGGAGAAGCTCCTCGCCCTCGACGGAACGCCGCTCGACGTCGAGGTCGCGGCCGGGCCGCTGAGGTTCCAGGGCAAGCCTGCGGTGCTGGTCGCGTTCCGCGACCTGACGCAGCGCATCCGGCTCGAGGACCAGCTGCGCCAGTCGCAGAAGATGGAGGCGGTCGGGCGATTGGCGGGAGGGATCGCGCACGACTTCAACAACGTGCTGCAGGCGATGCTGTCGCGGACGGAGCTGCTCGGGAGCCACGCCGGCGACCCCGCGAGGGTGCGCACCTCGGCCGAGGAGCTCGCGCAGCACCTGCGCCGGGGCGCGGCGTTGACCAGGCAGCTCCTCCTGTTCTCGCGCCACGAGCCGGCCAAGGCCGAGTACCTCGACCTCAACGAGGTGGTCGGCACATCGTCGGACCTCCTCCGGCGGCTCATCCGGGAGAACGTCACGTTCTCGCTCGAGCTCGCGGGGGGCGCGCTCCCGGTGAGGGCCGACCGCAGCCAGCTCGATCAGGTCCTGATGAACCTGGCTGTCAACGCGTCGCACGCGATGCCCGAAGGGGGGCGCCTGGTCGTCCGGACGGGTCGTACGGAGCCCGATCGGGTGTGGTTCGAAACCGCGGACACCGGGCACGGGATCCCGGAGGAGATCCGGGAGCACATCTTCGAGCCGTTCTTCACCACCAAGGAGCGGGGCGGGGGGACCGGGCTCGGGCTCTCCGTCGTGCACGGGATCGTGACCCTTCACGGCGGCACGATCACCGTGTCGAGCCGCGTCGGGTCCGGAACGACGTTCAGGGTCGTCCTGCCCCGGGCGGAAGGCACGCCTCCTTCTCGGCTCGTGGACGGTCGGTCGTCCTCCGCCGGACTGCCGGCCGGACACGGCGCGCGCGTGCTCCTGGTCGAGGACGAGCACGCGGCGCGCGAGGCGCTCGCGGACATCCTGAACTCGCTCGACTACGCCGTCACGGCGGTCGAGAGCGGCGAGGACGCCTCGGCGCTCCCCCCCACCGCCCGGTTCGATGTGCTCCTGACGGACCTCATGCTCCCCGGGATGACAGGCTCACTTCTCGCCCACCAACTCCTGAAGCGGTGGCCGGCGTTAAAGGTCGTTGTGATGTCGGGGTACGCCGAGGACGACGCCCTCCGGGACGGCGTCGCGACCGGTGCGCTGCGGTTCCTCCAGAAGCCGTTCGACATGGCGACGCTCGCGCTCGAGTTGCACCGTGCGCTCAAGCCGCCTGTGGACGGCTGAGCCGGGACCGCCGCGCTCCGGCGTGCGGCGGCGATCCACTGAAGCTACTGCGCCTCGACGACCTTCCAGGTGGGGTCGGGATCGTACTCCTTGACGGCTGCCGCGAGTGCGGCGGTGTCGGGGCCGAGGTTCTTCTCGTACACCCGCCCCTGCTGATTCACGATGAACGTCATGATGCCCGAGCTTCCCCACTTGTCGGGGTAGGCGATCAGCGCGTACCCGGCGATCATGTTGCCGTTGATCACGTAGCTGAACTTGCCGCCGGGGGCGTGCGGCCCCTGCGCCTTGAGGATCCTGAAGAAGTAGCCGTGGTAGGGGGAGCGCTTGGTCGCCTCCGGAGGCTTGGGCATACCCGGGGAGTACCCCTCCTCCCGCGCCTCCGTGATCAGGCTGCCGAACGGGCTCGGGCTCCCGCCCTCCGGGACCTCCCAGTACAGCCCGTCGCGCTGCCCGGGCGTGCTGATGAACCGCTGCGCGTACACGGCGAGCCCGTCCTGAGACGTGTCGCGGGCCTCGGTGTAGTACTCCCACTGAGCCACCGCGTAGGCGCGACACGTCATGATCGCCGAGAGCTCGTTTCGCCCGATCCGCCGGTTGAGGATCTCCTCGAGCCCGGCCGCAGTGTCGAAGCGCCACTTGCGGCCGTCCTTGACGATCGGGATCGGCGACGGCCAGTGGTCCTCGCCGACCAGCAGCGTGTAGCTCGAGTCGCCCGCCTTCTCGAGCGTCGCGGACTTCGCGAGCCTCTCCGCGAACCCCTTGAGCGCGTTGGCGTCCTCGACGGCGTCGCCGGAGAGCAGCTTCTCGCGCTCGGGCCCGTAGATCGCAGTCAGCTGCTTCTGATCCCCGGCCTTCGCGGCCGCCACGAGCGCCTGCACCGCCGCCTCGGGAGTCGCAAAGAGCTTCTGCCGTGGCGCACTCGCGCCCGCGGTGCTCGCCGAGCCGATCCCGAGTGCACCGGCAAGAAGGGACCCGGCGACCGCAGCCACGTGGGATCGCCGGGAGCCCCGCCGGGAACCGACGCGATCGGCGGACGCAACCACGTTCTTCACCGGTGTGCCGTTCATGGCCGTTTCCTTTCGACGTTCTTCACGGGAGGATGCGGGGAAGGCGTCGCCTTCACGAGCATCCGGCTGGCCTGCCCGCGCACGCTCTCCTTGTGCGGGTCGAAACCGCCGTGCGACGGCGTGAACGCCGGCAGTCCCTCCACGTGAACGGGCGTCGGCGGCTTCGACACGTGGCCGCGGTACTCGTACAGCCTCGGGTCTGCCGTGTTGACGTTGCGGACGATGACCTTGTTGTGGACCGCCTCGACCCTCGCCGGGGGCGGCGGGTTGTACGTACCCTGAACCGGCGAGCGGAGGTTGTTGAAGTTGACGGTCCGGTGCACGTCGTCGTAGCGGTCGAGCGCGCGGTAGTTAACGCGCTCGCGGACCACGTTCCGGTTGACCACCACCGTGCGGTAGCTGGTGTTGACGTAGACGTTGGTGACGTGGATGAACGGCCGGCTGCGCTCCACCCACCCGCGCTCGTGCTCCCAGCCGTGGTAGAAGATCCGGTGCTCGCGCCAGTCGAAGTCGCAGTTCAGCCAGGCGCCAATGAAGAACCGGGCGCGGAAGAACAGCGGCGCGCGGAAGAAGAACACCAGCGCCGGGTCGTACACGGGGACGTACAGGTACTGCGGCTGCGCCGGCCAGAGCTCGATCTCGCCGCCCGACGTGACCACCTCCATCTCGGGCGTCGTCGCGAGATTCCCGGCTTGCTGTGCCTGCGCGCGGAGCCGTTGGACGGACGCCATGACGTCGGTGGACTGGTTCACGTACGCCTGGCCGAGCGCCGTGGTCCAGTCCAGCTTGTCGGCCATCATGTCGAGGACTTCCGGGTAGTGCGCGACGGCCTTCACGCTGACGTCCCACGGCTGCCCGTCGATGTCGTCCGGGTTGGGGTCGTCGCGGAGGAACCGCGACGCCTCGTCGATCTGGTCGGGGAACGTTGCGGCGAGCAGGACCTGCGCGAGGAGCGGATCCGGGTACAGGGCGATCGGCGCGAGGAGGTTGTCGAGCTGCTCGGCCGAGAACGGTTCGTACTCCGCGTCGTCCTGGGCCGACAACGGCGAGCCCAGGACCGAGAGCACCACGACGAGAGACACGGCCAAAGCGATTCGCATAGCGTCATCCCTCCGTGCTTCACGTCTCACACCCGGCAACCCGCCGGGAGCGCGCCCGCATTCCGCCCAAAGCGGGCCGCCGCGCCGCAGGCCGCGCGGCGCGGCGGAGCTTCGCGGCTCACCGTCACATCGTCAGCTTCAGGAGAGCGCCGTAGAGGTCGTGGAGGCCGGGATCCTGGAGTGCCCCGACCTGTAGGCCCGCCTGGTCGAAGACCTGCGACTTGCCGTCGTAGATAAGACAACGGTTGCCCCTCGCGTCGCGCTGCTCGAACCCCTTGTCGGGAAGGAACGCCCACTCACCCTGCAGCGGAAACACGAGCCGGTTGCCGGGCGGCGAGGGGCTCCGCTGGAAGTACATCCCGGACAACCCGCCCTGGGACTGAAAGTACTGGATCCCGCGCGGCGCGATCCCCCCGGGGAGCGGGCGGGGAACCCTCTCGAGGACGAGTGCGTTCGGCAACTTCGCCAGCACCTGGGGTGGGAGCTTGTACTTGGCCGCGGGCGGGTTCGCCCCGGTCGCCGTGACGGCCAGCACGGCCGCGACAAGCACGGCGGCAGATGCCGCCCGGATCCCGACCGCACGTTCCGGTGATCTCATCGTGTCTCCTTCCTCGCCGGGGAGCCTCACCCCGGACGATGCGAGAATCGGTCGCGGCCTTCGGCTCCGGACTGACTATCGGCGCCAACGGCCGCTCTGTCAACACGGCGCCCACACGGTACAACGCCCGTCGTGTGTCGGACCGCACGGGGAGCGCGCCGCCGGCATGCCACGGGACCCCGGAGCCGGCGTATCATCGAGCCGAACGGCCGCGAACTCGTGCCCTCGTGCGAAGGGGGTGCACCGTGACATCGAGGCGGGTGGTTCCTCTCCTGGTCGTGCTGGTCGCGGGCGGCGGGCTCCTGCTCGCGGCCGCCTGCTCACGCGCGCCGGCGGTCGTCCTCGACGGGATCTCGGCGCAGGTGGTGGCGGCACTCGAGCCCGGAATCGCCGAGCCGGCGCCGGACCTCGTGATCACCAGCATCCGCGACGGTGCGGTGGTGCCGGCGGACCTCGCGTTCCCGCTGGTCGAGTGGCGGAGCGAGCGCGAAGCCGACGCGTTCCTGCTCAGGCTTCGCTCGGGCCGGACCGCGCTCGACGTCGTGCTCAGGGGCAAGAGCTGGCGGCCGCGAGAGGGCGAGTTCGAGCGGTTCCTCGAGCGGGGCGAGGTCGTCGTCACCGTCTACCGGCTGGCCGCAGGCCATACCGACCGGAGCGGGCGGGTCCGGCTCGCCGTCGCGCGGCGGCGTCTCGGCCAGCGCATCGCGTTCCGCGTCGTGCAGCCGCTGTTCAACCCGGCGCTCCCGAACGAGCTCGTCGTGTGGGGGCCCGCGAAGCGCGCCCCGGAAACGGTTCTCCGGCTCGAGGGCACCTGTGTCGGGTGCCACGCCTACGCGGCCGGCTCCGTGTTTCTCAACCTCAAGAGGGGCGGCGAGCGGCGGCTCGCGGTCGTGCGACGGACCGGCACCTCGACGCGGGTCGTGACCCGTGATCTCGGGCAGTTCTCGTTCCTCGCCCCCTCGCCCGACGGCGACCACGCGGTGTTCGTCAACGCGCCGGCCGGGGATCTGGTCCTCCACGACACGCCCGTGGAGCCATTCGACTACCCGTACCGCGCCGGGGACATCTTCGTGCTCGACGCTCGCACCGGGCGCAGCGCCCCGCTCCCGGGAGCCGCGGACCCGGAGGTCGTGGAGGACATGCCGTCGTTCAGCCCCGACGGCAGTCGCGTCGTGTTCTCGAGGTACCGCTTCGACGCAACCCAGGGAGTGAATCGCGTCCCGTCGATGGAGCTCGCCGAAGTCCCGTTCAACGGCGGGCGGGGAGGCGACGCGAAGGCGGTCGCGGGCGCGTCAGGAGAGGGAACCTGGAACTACTTCGCTCGCTACACCCCCGATGGGAAGTGGATCTCGTTCTGCCGCGGCGACGCCTCTCGCGGCGTGTACGCGCGGCTCTCGAGCGACATCTGCCTGGTCCCGGCCGGGGGCGGAGAGGCGCGGCGGCTGCGGCTCAACGTCGAGGACGCCATGGACTCATGGCACTCGTGGTCCGCGGACTCGCACTGGCTGGCGTTCAGCTCCAACCGGGAGGGGAGCGGGATGACCGCGCTCTACCTCGCGTACGTGGACGACGACGGGATCGACTACCCGCCGGTCAAGCTCGTCGGGCTCGACGGGATGAAGGTCAACACGCCGCAGTTCGTCCCCGCCGGTCTCCCTCTCGACGGCGGCGCGGACCTCGCGGCGTCCGTGCGGGGCGTCTTCGCCGACCAGTAGCCGGCCGGCGCGCGCCTACTCGGCCCGGCGCGCGAGCGCCAGCCAGACCGCGACGGCCGTCAGGAGCGCGAGCACCGCCCCGAGTGTGGGCGACAGCGCAGGGATCGGCGGGACCTCCGTCACGGCGACGTTGTCGAGCGCCGGGCCGCGCGCCGATGTCTCCCTGCTCTCGAAGAGAAGCGTCGTGATGGCGCCGGTCGCGACGAACAGGTACGTCTCCCGCTGCCAACCCATCGACGAGCTGGAGTGGCCGGTCACGTCGAACGTGTAGTGCGACGTCGGGTTGCCGGTGGCGCCCACGTCGAGCCCCTTGACCGCGTTGCCGCACGTCGGGTTGCCGGCGAGGAAGAACATGACCTGGTACAGGCCGCCCGCCGTCGTGTCGAGCGTCTGCTCGATGTCGCCGGCGCGCCTCCCTGTTCGGATCGACCGCGCTGCTGCCTCGCCTAGCTCTTGGTGAGGGTGCAGAACCCGCCCGCCGTACCGCCGCCCTGCGCAGCGGTGAACGTGACCTCGTAGGCGATGTTCATCTGCTTGGCGGTCGCGTACCCGAAGAAGGTGACCTTGGCGATCGGCGAGCTCGACGGCGGCGTCGCCTGGCCGGTGATGATCCCTGCCGGTGTGATCGTGGCCGTCAGCGCTCCTGCGAACGCCGACTCGGAGTTGACGGCGATCCCGTCGGGGGTGAGCGTGGCGGCCTCGTTCTCGGGCGGAGGCGGGGAGCCGCCGAACACCGAGCCGGTGAGCGTCACGTTGAACTGCGCGGTGCGCGCCGGGACGTTCGGCGTGACGACGATGGTCGCCGTGCCGGTGCTGCCGAACGTGACGTTGTTCCACGCCCCGCTCCACGTGCCGGCCAGCTCCGTGGCCGAGAGGACGAGGCCGCGCACCTGGTCCGATGTGGTGGGGTCGCCGGTGACGTTGTCCACGAGCGAGCCGAACGCGATGATGGCGCCGTTCCCGGCGGTGACGCTCAGCCGCACGCGCTGGTTGGTGCCGAGCGGCGCGCCGATGTCGGTGATCGACGGCTGGATCGCCTCGAACGGCAGCAGCTGGTACGTCTTGGTCCCGAGGACGTTGCCCGTGGTGTCGAGCACCTCCGCCTGGACGGTGCACGACTGGCCGATCTCCTCGACGACGCCGAAGTTGCTGCGCCAGGCCGCGCTCGAGTCCTGCGCCAACCCGGCCACGAACGTGCTCTTGCCGGAGGGGATCCCGCTCTCGAACGCGATCCCCGCGAGGTCCTGCCCTGCGCCGCCTGTTCCCTTGGTGGTGTGGACGTTCGAATCGTAGGTGCGGGCGAACGCGACGATGGGGATGTTCGAACGCAGCCGAAGCGCGCCGAAGACGCCGTCGAGATGGAAGCTATCGTTGAAGATGTCGGTGAACTGCTCGCTCGCGTTGGGGCCGACGCTCACGTTCACCGTGGCGGGAGAGGTGTTCGACTGGCCCCGCTTCAGGAACGCGATCTCGACCTGGGCGGAGTCGGTCGTTGAGGGGTTGGTGATCCACACGGAGGTCCGCCACTCGGCGCACACGCCGCCGGGGCAAGCGCCCTGGCCGCGGCCGACCGACACGAGGAACAGCTCCGTGGCCTCCTGAAGCGCGAACGCCGCCGTCGCCGAAAGCGCCACGCACACCACGATCATCACCGCCTTGAGGTTCATCGGGTTCCCTCCCTTTCGCTGCCTGACATCTTGGAAGTTGAAACCCGGTCGCGTCTATTCCGCCGGGAGACAACCACGTCGGCGTGGCTCTGGACCTCCCGAACGGGCCGGGCGATAATCCGCCCTCGTGGGCCCGCACGCCCCGCGGGGTGCCCGAAGACCTCGCGGGGCGCGACGCTCGGGCGGACCCGTCAATCCCCATCGCGAGGAGGCGTGCGACGTTCCCGAACCGCGTGACAGTTCCGGCAGCCGCGCTGCTCTGTACGAGCGCGTTGTGCCTGGCTCAGAGCAACTCCGGCTACCAGGTCATCGTCAGCCAGGACAACCCGGCGGACACGCTCTCGGCCCCTGAGGTGTCGGACATCTTCCTGAAGAAGACGGTGCGCTGGCCGGCCGGTGCGGCGATCGAGCCCGTGGATCTCTCGGGCGAGCCCGAGGTACGCGAGGCGTTCTCGCAGCAGATCCACCAGCGGACGACCGCCAACGTCAAGAGCTTCTGGAACCGGGAGGTGTTCTCCGGACACGCGGTCCCACCGCTGGAACTCGCCGGCTCACACGAGGTCGCGCAGTTCGTCGCGAGCCACACCGGCGCCATCGGCTACGTCGCTGGCGGCAGTACCCCCGAGGGCGTCAAGGTCGTCGGCATCGTCATCCCGCCGAGGGTGACCCGCCGCGTGGACCCCCAGTACCCGGCGTCCGCCGCCTCGGCCCGCCTCACCGGCGACGTGGTCCTCTCCGTCGAGGTCGACGAGAACGGTCAGATCTCCAGGACCGGCGTGGTCAAGGAGCTGCCGATGGGGCTGACCCGCGAGGCGCAACGGGCGGTCGAGAAGTGGGGGTTCGAGCCGGCGACTCTGAACGGGAAGCCGGTACGGCAAGCGATCGAGGTGCTGGTCCACTTCGCGCCGCCGAGGAAGTAGCTGCTCCCGAGGCTGCGCGCGCGGCCGGGGCCCGGCCGGGCGGCGGCGTCCCTCAGGGCCGGCCGAACAGGCCCGCGACCAGATCGAGCTGGAGCCCGTCGATGATCCACGCCGTACCCGGGAGGTCCCGATACCGGCGTCGGTGGCCACCCCCCTTGCGCCGAACGGTGACCGTCCGCGTCGCCCAGGCGTCGATCGAGCCCGCCTCGCCCGGCGCGCTCTCCTCGACCGTCGCCTCGAAGTCCTCGGGGGAGTACCCGTGTGCGATCAGCACGTGGTCCATGGCCTCCCGCTCGTGTCCCGGGATCGCCTTCATCGACTGCAGCCTCCGCGCCGGACCCCGGCCGACGCCGTTCGAGCGCTTGAGCGCGCGCCCGCACCGGGGACGAATGGCGTCGGCGCCAGTCTACCGCGCCCCGCGGTGGCGGAGCCGACGGCCGAGCCGGCTCGACGGCTGGGCACCGCCCGGTCCCGGCGATTCCCCGGCGGACAGGGGCGCCGGAGCGCTACGGCCCGACCCGGCGGAGGTGACGGCGGAGCCGCGCGGGCGGCGGCGTCACCGTCGTCGTGTACACACCCGCCGCCGTCCCGGCGTAGAGGACGTTCGGGTTCCCCCCGTCGAACGCGATGGAGGTGACGGTCAGGCTTCCGAGGCCGTCCCCCATCCACTGCCACGTCGCGCCCGCGTCGGTCGAGCGGAACACCCCGCCGCCCTGAGTGCCCGCGTACACGGTCGAGCGCTCGGCAGGGTCGATCGCCAGGCTCAGGATGCTGAGCGTCACGATCCGGCCGCCGGTGGCGCTCCAGTGCTGGCCGCCGTCGAGCGTCCTGTAGACGCCGGCGGGAGACCCGCTGGTATTCGACATGCCGACGTAGACCATCGCCGGCACCGCCGGATCGACCGCGAACGAGCCGGGGAACGGCAGGGGAGGGACGGGCAGGCCGGTGTTGACGGGACTCCACGCGGCTCCCCCGGTCGTCGTCTTGAAGACCCCAAGATGCCCGGTCGCGAGGTACGCCACGTCGGCGCTCGTGGGATCGACGGCCACAGCGACCGTCGCCGGCGTCGGCGAGGTGTCGCCGATCCCCGAGTTGGCGGCCGTCCAGCTGGTTCCGCCGTCGGTGCTCTTGAACACGCCGTTGAGCTCGGTCGCCGCGTAGACGCTCCAGGGGTTCGCGGGCGAGAGGCCGAGGCCGACGACCTGCCCGGAGACGGCGGCGCCTGGAGCGGACGGGTTGGACCAGGTCGCACCCCCGTCGGTGGTCTTCATGACCGCGTTGGCCGCGCCGGCGTACACGGTGCCCGGTCTGCTCGGGTCGAGCGCAAGCGCGTTGGCCGCGCCGATCCCGCTCGCCGACCACGTGACGCCGCCGTCGGTCGTCTTCAGGACCCACTGGTCCTCGGTGGCCGCGTACACCGTCTTCGCCGAGTTCGGGTCGGTGACCATCGCGTTGACGTAGACGCCCACGAGTCCGGTGCTCGACAGCGACCAGCTCGACCCGCCGTCGGCGCTCACCAGCACGCCTCCGCCGCCGAGCCCGGCCAGGAACCTCCCGGAGGTGCTCGGGTCCGGCACGAGCGCCGTGACGTCGGTGCGGGGTGTGAGCCGCGTCCAGCTGGCTCCTCCGTCCGTGCTCCTGAACACCCCGGTGTCGGCCTCGATGAACACGGTGCCTGAGTGGTTGGGGTCGAGCGCGAGCAGCTGGATCGCGACGCTGCCGACCCCGCCGGCGTGGGTGTCGAGGGCGGCCCACGTCGTCCCGCCGTCGGCCGTCTTGAACACCCCGCCGCCGTTGGTGCTGACGTAGACCGTCGCCGGGTTCTTGGGGTCGATTGCGATCCAGTACGGCGAGGTACCGGCGATGGTCAGGTTGTCGAGGAGCTGCCAGTGCGCCCCCCCGTCCACCGTCTTCCTCAGGCCGTTCGCGATCGCGTAGACGGTATCGCCGTGGGTGGGGTCGACCGCGAGCGCGGCGACGCCGCGCGCCACCCCGTCGAACGTGACGCCGGGCCAGGTCGCGCCTCCGTCTGCGGTCCTGAACAGCCCTGTGCAGGCGCCGAGCCAGGCCGTGTTCGTCGTCTGCGGATCGGCCGCCAGGACCGTGGTGCAGAACGGCGGCAAGCCGAGGTTCATCGTGGCCCAGGTGGCGCCGCCGTCGAGCGTCCTGAGGAGGGGCGCGCCCGCGGCGTACGCGAGCATGGGGTTGACCGCGTCGATCGCGAACCCCGTGACGAACCGCGTGGGGATGGCCACCCCGGTTCGGGACCACGTGGCACCGCCGTCGGGGCTCCGGAACACGCCCTCGTCGCGGATCGCGGCGTAGACCGTGGCCGGGGCCGAGGGTGCCTCCGCGAGCGCCGTGACGTACCCGCCGTACGGGCCGACGCCGCTCCAGCACCCGGTGCCCGAGCCCCCGTGCGCGGTGCAGTCGCCGAGCACGCTCACGGACGTCTGGGTCTGGGCGGAGCCCTTGCAGTTGGTGGCGGTCAGGGTGACGGTGAACGTTCCCGCCCGGTTGAACGTGTACACGGGGTTCTGCTTGTCCGACGTCCCGTCGACCGTTCCGAGCGCCGCGCTGCCGTCGCCGAAGTCCCACGACCACGACGTCGGACTCCCGGTCGAGAGGTCGGTGAACTGCACCGGCTCCCACGGCCGGATCGCCGACGAGCCGACCGTGAACGCCGCCGAAGGCACGGGCGACGTGCAGACGCTCTGCACGGCCACCTGGGTCGTGCCGAACACCGGGACGTCGCCGATCGCGCCACCCGCGGCGACTCCGAACACCCCCGACTGGGTGTACGTGTGACTGATCGAGTTGCACCCGCCGACGATCTGGCAGAACGGGGAGCCGGTCGTCTGGTCGCTCGAGCCGTCGCCCCACCAGAACGTGAGAGAGTCGCTGGCCGTCCAGACGTTCGGCGTGAACGTGAAGGTGACCGGTTGGCCGGGTGTGACGGTCGAGGGGCTGGGCGTGATCGTCAGGTTGGCGACCGTGACCGCGACCGAGCCGGAAACGGTGACCCCGCCGATCGTGCCGTTCCCAGTCACCGCGTACGTCCCGGCCTGGGCGTAGAGGTGGGTGATCTCGTCGCACCCGCCGGCGCTCTGGCAAACGGCGGAGTACGCGATCGTCTGCGAGGTCCCGTCACCGAAGTTGAACTTCACAGAGTCGCCCTGGGCTGCGACCTTCGGGGAGAACGTGAAGGTCACGACCTGCCCCTGTGGCGTCGCCGCCGCGCTGGCCGTGATCGTGAGCGCCGAGTCACCGGAGGCGGTCCCGACCGCCGCGACCCCGGCAAGCCCGAGGACGGCCACATTGAGCACTGCCCGTTGGACCTGCGAGGCTGACCGACGCATCGCTCGACCTCCGCCCATAGCGCGGACGCCCGGGTTTCCCGTCGCCGCCCGCGCTCGTCCGGACGATCGTACTCCCTCCGGCGGCGCCGCGGCGGGGCGCGCGGGGCTGGCCGACCGGGAGGAGCGCGGAATGTGCGCTGCATCACGCGACCTCCCGCCGCGTGGCCGGGTGCCGGCGGCCAAACGTGGCTGGCCCTCGCTCGCTCGTCGTCGGCCACACATGGATTAGATCGAGACCGCGACGGGGTTCTCTGTCTCGAACGAGGCGGCACAGCGAGCGTTCGCGTCCTGGGTGGCTGCCCGCGGTGCGAGACAAGGGGATCGATGAACCATCCATCAACCTGCCCGGCGGCCGATCCGGCCGAGGATCGACTCCGGACGATCGAGGTGCTCGGTGCGCTCTCGCTGGCCGCCGACATGGCGCTCGGCCTTCCCGCGGGCCACGGCGCGCGGACGACGTACATCGGGATGCGCATCGCCACACGCCTCGGTCTGCCGCTGGGCGAGCAGACAGACCTGTTCTACGCCGCGCTTCTCATGGACGCCGGATGCACGGCGTGGGCGAGCCAGGTCGCGGCGACAATCCTCGGCGACGACGCCGCGGCCCGCCGCGAGCTGTTCTTCTTCACCGATCACGGCGACCCGCGCGACGTCGTGCGCTGGCTCGCGCGGTACATGGCTGTGGGCGAGCGGGCGGGCGTCCGCGTGAAGCGCGCGGTCGACTTCGCAGTCCACGGCCGCAAATTCATGGTGGAGGGGATGCGCAACACCACAGAGGTCGCAGCGCGCTTCGCTGGGCGGCTCGAGCGGTCGCCCGGCGTGCAGCAGGCGTTGCGCTTCGCGTTCGAGCGCTGGGACGGCTCGGGTCCGATCGGCCGCAGGGCGGAGTCGATCCCGCTGATCTCCCGCATCGTGTACGCAGCGATCTTCCTCGAGGTGTTCCACAGGGCGGAGGGGCGCACCGCAGCTGTCGGCCTTGCCCGCGGACGGTGCGGCGATGCGTTCGATCCCGACGTGGTGAAGGCGTTCCTCCGCCTCGCCGCTGACGAGGGATTCTGGCGCGACCTCGAGAGCGAGCGTATCTGGACGCTCGTGTGCGGCCTGGAGCCGGACTCGCCCGCACGCTACTTCGGCGCCTCGGGGTTGGACGACATCGCCAGGGCCTTCGGCGATTTCGGCGACCTGAAGAGCTTCTACACGGCCGGACACTCTCGGCGCGTCGCGGCGCTCGCCGAACGGCTCGCATCGGCGCTCGGCCTCCCGGCGGTGGACGTCGTGACGATCCGCCGGGCCGCCCTCCTGCACGACCTAGGTCTCGTCGCGGTGCCTTCGTTCGTCCTGCACAAGCCCGAGGACCGGATGAGCGGCGCGGAGTGGGAGGCGCTCCGGCTCCACCCGTACCACGGCGAACGCATCCTCGCCCGCGTGCCGGCGCTCCTGCCGGTGTGTCCGATAATCGCAGCGCACCACGAGCGCCCGGACGGACGCGGGTACTACCGGGGGCTCGCGCTCGACGCCATCCCGATGGGCGCGCGCATCGTCGGTGCCTGCGATCACTTCGACGAGCTGACGCACTCGGGACCGGGCCGCACCGCTCTCGCCCCGGACGACGCGCTTTGCGCGATCGAGCGCGAGTCGGGTTCGGGGTTCTGCCGTGAAGCGGTGACGGCGCTCCGCGAGGTCGCGATCTGCGCCGCGGACGTGGAGCCCCGTGTGCCGCGCCGGGAGCCGTTGCCGGCGCCTGCGCCGCGCCTCCCCGCCTGGCCGGCCTCACGGACCGTGAGGTGGAGGTGCTCCGCATCCTCTCGACGGGTGCCAGCCGGCGGGCGATTGCTGCCCGGCTGTCGGTCAGCGAGCACACCGTTCGGCACCACCTCGAGCACATCTACGGCAAGATCGACGTCCGGACCCGCGTCGAGGCCACCCTGTTCGCAATGGAACACGGGCTTCTCCCCTAGCGGCGGCTTGGTCCGGACGACCTCCGATGGGACGTTCGTCCGATGTGCAGCTCGGACGCGGCGCCTAGCCTGAAACGCGGAGGTCACGGACATGACGAGACGCAAAACCGCACCCGGGCAAGCCCCCGCACCGGCGGGCGGGGCTGCTCCGGCTCCCGACCTCGCCGTCGGGGACCGCTTCGTGAGGGCGGTGGCCGAGCTCGACTTCGCAGGCCTGGCGTCGTGCTTCGCGGCCGAGGCCCGGCTCCGCGCGCTCGTTCCGCGGGGGTTTCAGGAGGCCTCGGGCGTGGAGGATGTGGTGCGCTGCTTCCAGGGCTGGTTCGGCTCCGCGGAGCGGGCGGAGCTGCTCGGCCGGGAAGTCGAGGCGATAGCCGGCCGGGCGCATCTCGCGTGGCGCCTGAGGGTCCACGACGCTCGCGGGCCGCGCGTGATCGAGCAGCAGGCGTACGCGACGATCCTTGGCGGGAGCATCGCCGAGCTCGACCTGCTCTGCTCGGGGTTCCAATACGAGCGGCAGACGGTGGAGCCCACCGGCGTGGCGACTCGGAGCCAGGAGTTCGAGGTCGCGGCGAGCGTGGATGGCGGCGACGCCGGCTGTGCAACGCTGACGCCGCTCGTCAAGGCGACTCTCCGTGATCTCGCGAGCGGCCAGGTGCTGGAGATCGTCTCCAGCGAGCCGTCGGCTGCACAGGACCTCGCTTCGTGGAGTGCGCTGACCGGGAACCCCGTGATCGCGGCACGGAGCGATGGCGAGAGCAACCGTTTCTACGTGCGGAAGAAGTAGGGAGGATCTCAAATGCCGGCGAAGATAGTGGCGAGCGCAAACCACGGCAAGGAGGACCCCGAGAGGTCGACCCTGCCGTTCGTCGTGGGCAACGTGGCGGCGGCGGCCGACCAGGAGGCGGTCGTTCTGCTGACGAGCGAGGCGGTGTGGCTGGCGACGAAGGGGTACGCGGTCGGGATCCACCAGGCCGGTCTCGACCCGCTCGACGACGTGATCCGGGCGTTCGTGGCGAATGGGGGGCAGATCTGGGCGTGCGGCGCGTGCACCAAGCCGCGAGGGATTACCGACGAGCACCTCATCCCGGGTGCGAAGATCGTCACCGCCGCGCGTGTCGTCGAGTACCTCGCTCAGGGCGCGGTGACACTGTCGTTCTAGCGCCGCCGCCGAAGGGCGCCGGCACCTCCGGCGCGCGCGGTCACGTCCGCAGTGCCTCTGCCCCTGCCGAGGCGTCGGCCCGACGTCGCCGGTGCCCGCGGCGAGGCGATAATTGGTGGTCAGCCGGCACGGGTGCCGCGCTCGAGCTCGCGCGGCGTCCCCGGGGGAGGCGGCGGCGATGGCGGAGACGAAGGGCAGGGCGAAGGGCGGGGCGACGCGCGCGCGGCGGAGGAAGACAGGTGCCGAGCCGGCGTCGCGCGGCCTGACGGCGGGGCAGGTTGCGGCGTCGAACCCGCCTGCGAAGGTGGAGGGGCTCCGCCGCGAGATCGAGGCGGACGGCGGCACGTTCCTCGGCGCGTTTCGAGACCCAGTCGGCGGCCACTGGCACGTCCTCGCCGCGCTCCCGATCGCGAAGGTCGCTCCGACGCCATTCCAGCGCGACCTCTCCGAGACGCACGTCGAGCGGCTCGCCGGCGTCATCGACAAGCTCGACCGCTTCGTGGACCCGATCGTCGCGGTGCGCGGCGCGGAGGGCGGGTGGTGGACGCCGAACGGGCACCACAGGCTCGCGGCCGTTCGCGGGCTCGGCGGCCGCTCGATCGTCGCGCTGGTGCTTCCCGATCCGGAGGTCGCGTTCAAGATCCTGGCGCTCAACACCGAGAAGGCGCACAACATCCGCGAGAAGGCGCTGGAGGTGATCCGGATGGCGCGGGCGCTGGCCGCCGCGCACCCGGCCAGGGCGGAATCGGAGTTCGCGCTCGAATTCGAGGAGCCCGCGCTGCTGACGCTCGGCTGCTGCTACGAGAAGAACGGCCGCTTCGCGGGCGGCGCCTACAACCCGGTGCTGCGGCGCGTCGAGCGCTTCCTCCACACCGGGCTCCCGGCGGCCCTCGCCGAGCGCGAGGGCCGCGCCGACAGGCTCCTCGTGCTGGACGACGCGGTCGGCGAGGCGGTGAAGGCGCTCAAGGCCCGCGGCTTCGAGAGCCCCTACCTGAAGGCGTTCGTGGTCGCGCGGATCAACCCGCTCCGCTTCCAGCGCGGCGGCAGCCCCGAGTTCGACGCCACCGTCGAGAAGATGGTCGCGTCCGCCCGGCGGTTCGATGCGGCGAAGGTAAAGGCCGATCAGGTCGCCGCGGCTGTCGGTGGGCCGACCGAGTAGCCCGGCTCCCGGGCGGCCGTTCGTGACCCCGGCGAAGAAAAGCGCCGGCACCCGAGGGCGCCGGCGCCGTCCAACGTGCCGGAGAACGCTCTAGAGGCGGCGCAGGACGATCAGACCGCCCAGCGCCAGCAGCCCCGCGAGCACCACGAGTCCAACCCAGTTCAAGGCGGGGATTGCCTGGTTGGGTGTCTCGGAGAGGCCGAACTCGCCGACGGCGAACCCGCCGGCCCCCGCGTCCACGGTGATCGTGACGCTCGCGATCGTCTCGGCGGTGTCGGTCGTGTTGAACCCGAATCCATTGGCACCGCTATCTCCCGTCACTGAGATCGCGCCCGAGCTCACGCCCGTGTTCGTGACGGCCGTGACGTTGTAGGCGCCGAAGTTGTCAGGTTCGACGTAGGCGTAAAAGGCGGTCGATCCGGCGGGGAGGGTGATCGTCACCGTCGTCGGATCCGTGTTGTACTCGAAGACCGGGCCCGTGTACCCGTTGCTCCACGTCGCCCACGTCGAAGGGACCGTCTCCTTCCGCAGGTTCTGCGAGAACGTGAGGTTGCCGGTCAGCGGCGTGGCCGGGATCGACCCCGTCGGCGTGCCGTCGACGATGGCGGCCTGCGGAGTCGTGTCGAGCGCGGTCACCGGCGCGATGGTGAGCATCGACGGCGGGCTGTTCGTCCCGAGGTTGGTGAAGACGATGGCCGCCTGAGCTGCGGGGGCGGCGAAGGCCAGGATCACAGCGATCACGATTCCGAGACGTCTCATTCTTCTCCTCCTCCCTTTTCGATCGCGTGCCTGCGACGGGACGATATCCCATCGCCGGCGCGCAGAGGTTGTTTCAACCGCGTATTGAATCGAAGAAGATCGTAGGGTGTCGCCGGGGCTGGAGTCAATCCCTTTCCCGACCCGGCTGACCGGAACCACGGACGAGGGAAGACTGCTCGGCGTGGCGCCGGTTGAGATGAGCGGCTGGAGGGCGCTGCGGGGGTATGGCCGTCCGAGACCTATGAACGAGCACTCGACCCACGTGCTACGGTTTTGAGACGTGGTCGTGCCAAAGACCAGGAGGAACGATGACGCGGATCCCCACGAGTTCGATCGACGTCTTCCCGCTTTGTCTCGGCGGCAACGTGTTCGGGTGGACCGCCGACGAAAAGCAATCGTTCGCGGTACTCGATGCCTACGCGGCCGCCGGCGGCAACTTCGTCGACACGGCGGACGTCTACTCGGCCTGGGTGCCGGGCCACACCGGGGGTGAGTCCGAGACGATCATCGGTCGCTGGATGGTCCAGAGGCGCAACCGGGATCGGATGGTCGTGGCCACGAAGGTCGGGATGTTCCCGGATCTCGGCGGGCTGTCCGCTAAGACCATCCGCGCGGCGGCCGAGGGGTCGCTCCGCCGGCTGCAGACGGACCACATCGACCTCTACTACGCCCACAGGGACGACCCGGCGACTCCGCTCGAGGAGACGTTGGGAGCGCTCGACGCGCTCGTGCGCGAGGGGAAGATCCGCTACGTCGCGGCGTCGAACTACACCGAAGCGCGCCTCGCGGAGGCCCTGGCGACCTCGAAGCGTCTCGGAATTGTCCGGTATGTGGCGCTCCAGCCGCACTACAACCTGGTGCACCGAAGCGAGTACGAGAGCGGACTGGCCGCGCTCTGCACCCGCGAGGGGCTGGCATGCTTCCCGTACTACGCGCTCGCCAGCGGCTTCCTCTCCGGCAAGTACCGTACGGGCTCGGAGGTGGCGAGCGCGCGCGCCGCGAGAGCCGGGGAGTACCTCGACGACACGGGGCGCCGGGTCCTCGCGGCGCTCGACGAAATAGCCGCGGAGCGCCGGACGACGGTCGCCGCGGTCGCCCTCGCGTGGCTTCGGTCGCGTCCCGCCGTCGTCGCCCCGATCGCCAGCGCCCGCACCCCCGAACAGCTCGAGGAGCTGCTGCCGTTCGTCTCCATGCAGCTCCGGGACGACGAGCGCAAGCGTCTCGACGACGCTTCGGCGTGATTCCAGAGGTCGCGGGAGGATCGGCGGGGCGGGCGAGCCCGCTCACGCGCTGCGATGCCGACAACGAGCAGGCCCGGCGTCGACGCCTCCCTGAACCTGCTCTCTGGGCGGTAGAATCTCAAGTGAGGGCCGCTCCACAATGCAACCGGGCAACCGGATCGCCCACTTCGAGATCATCGCCCGCATCGGCGCGGGTGGGATGGGCGAGATCTACCGGGCACGCGATACCCGCCTTGGCCGCGACGTCGCGATCAAGGTGCTGCCGGCGGAGTTCGCTTCGGACCCTGATCGCCTCCGCCGCTTCGAGCGCGAGGCGAAGGCGACTGCCGCGCTTTCGCATCCCAACATCCTCGACGTGCACGACGTCGGAACGACCGACGGCGTGCCGTTTCTGGTCGAGGAGCTGCTCGAGGGTGAGTCCCTAGCCGAGCGGCTCGCGAAGGGCGCGCTCCCGGCGGGCGACGCCCTGGTGGTCGCCGTTCAGATCGCCCGCGGTCTCGCGGCGGCGCATGAGAAGGGGATCGTCCACCGCGACCTCAAGCCGGCGAACGTCTTCCTCACAACGCGAGGCGTGGTGAAGGTCCTGGACTTCGGGCTGGCGAAGGAGGCGGAGGCCGTCCCGGTCCGCGAGGTCGAGACACTCACGCACGCTCCGACGGGAGCGACGGAGTTCGGGCGGGTACTCGGGACGGTCGCGTACATGGCGCCGGAGCAGGCACGTGGGATGCCGGTCGACCCGCGGGCGGACGTCTTCGCCCTCGGGATCGTGCTGTACGAGATGGTGGCGGGGGCGCAGCCGTTCCATGGGAAAACGGCAGCGGACACCGTGGCGGCGATACTCAAGGGGGACCCGGCGCCTCTTCCCGCGGCCGTACCGTCGCAGCTTGCGTCGGTAATCCAGAAGTGCCTCCGGAAGGAACAAGACGAGCGGTACCGCAACGCGGGTGAAGTCCTTGCGGCACTGGAGTCAGCGATGGTCGAGCGCGCGGTGTCGCCCTGGATCTCACTGAAGTGTTCGCTTCGACGTCGCCCCTGGCTGGCTGCGGCGAGCGCCGCGGCCGCGATTGCCGGTCTCGTGGGCGGGTACGTCGTATTGGTCCACGACCATCTGAGCCGTGGGGGACCGCCGCCGACTCCCGACCGCAGGTGTGTCCTGGTGCTTCCCTTCGAGAACCGCACTGGTGACCCGCACCTCGACACGGTCGGCGCGATGAGCGCGGACTGGATCATCCAAGGGCTCTCCGAGACCGGTATCGTCCGGGTCATCCCGCTTGCAACATCGCTCGCGTACGGGCGCCAACCGGGTCGGAGGTCGGCCGCAGGCGGAGAGGCCGAGGAACGAACGTGGCTGGGCAAGGAGCTCGGCGCCGGAACCGTGGTATCGGGCGCGTACTACCTGTCCGGCGGCGTCCTGCAGGTCCAGGCAACGGTCTACGACGCCGGGAAGAACTCGGTGCTCGGTGCAATCGGACCGACTACAGCTCCGGCCGATCAGCCTCTCGGCGCGGTCGAGAGGTTGAGAGAACGGGTCATGGCCACGATCGCGATGGCCCTCGACCCCCGCTCCGCGCCAATCGCGGCGGTGATCGCACCCCTGCCGAGCTACGAGGCGTACCAGGTCTACATCGCGGCCATGGAGCGATTCATTGCACGTGACTTCCGGGGTGCCATGCCCCTCTTCCAGCGCGTCGCGGCGACCAACGCCTCGTTCGCCCACGCCCGGCTGCTCGCGGCCTATTGCCAGGCAAACCTGAGTGACTTTCCCGCTCTTGCCGAGACGCTACGCGAGCTTGCGGGTACCCGCGATCGCCTCCCGGAACTCGACCGGGCGATCCTCGAGGAGCTCGAGGCACGACTTCGCGGAGACACTGCCGGGCAGGTCATCGCAGCGCGGAGGGCCGCAGAGCTCGCCCCTCTTTCCGGGCAGGGCATCGAGCTCGGCCGGGTCTTGCTCTTTGCGAACCGGCCGCGCGAGGCGATCGAGGTGCTGGGGCGCTTCAAGCGGGATTCTCCAATTGCACGCGACTGGCTGCCGTACTGGCGCGTGCTGGCGATCTCCCAGCACTTGGCGGGCGACTACGCTGGCGAGCTCCGGACGGCGCGCGCGGGCCGAGAGATTCACCCCGACCTGATTGATCTGGTCGGGGACGAGGGCGACGCTGTGATCGGCCTAGGTCGTCTCGACGAGCTCGAGCGACTCAGCGACCAACTGCTCGCGCTTCCCGGTGAGGCGCACGCCAGGGCCGGGAGCGTCATGCTGGGTTGGGCTCAGGAGCTTGTCTGGCATGGCCACGTCGAGTCCGGCGGCGTGCTCGTGCAACGGACCCTCACCTGGTTGAACTCCCGGCCGGACCAGGAACGCAGGGCCGCTGCGAATCGCGCCGCCCTCGCGTTCGCGCTGTTCCTGGCCGATCGCCCCAGCGAGGCCGCGACCGAACTCGCGGACCTGACCTCGGAGCGGCCCGACGACGTGGCCTACATGACGCTCCTCGGGATCATCGCCGCGCGGAGTGGGGATCGGCACCGCGCCGGGGAGGTCGAGCAGTGGCTTGAGCATCTGGATCGCCCCTACCTTTTCGGCGAGCCGGCGCGGGGTAGGGCCGCTATCGCCGCCTGGCTCGGCGAGACGGGACAGGCGGTATCGCTCCTCCGCGAGGCAATCGCCCAGGGTCAGCAGACTTTTGAAATGCACGCGGATTTCCGGCTCCACCCGCTGTGGACCTACGCTCCCTTTCAGGACCTGCTCAAGCCGGCTCGCTGAGCGCCCGACTCCCGAGCGCCTCACTCGGCGCCGACCCCTTGTCCGCGGTGGCGACATCGAAGGCCGTACCTCGCGCCTGTCAAGAGACCAGAGCGAAGAGAGCCCACCAGCCGACCAAGTACGGGGCAGGAAGAACCGCTCCGACACTAGCGGAAGCAGCATGAAGTGCGTGCGCACGTGCACACGACCCAGCACTGTCAGCACGACGAGCTTGGATCGTGCCCCGGACCGCAGCCCGCGACCGAGAACGCTCGCGCGAGCGAGCAGGAAGAAGACGGCCGAGCAGATCAGGCAAGCGACCAGCGAGCGATCGAAGGTGACCTCCCTCATCCCTGACCAGAGTACGGAGAGGTACTGCGTCGCTCGTCCGCTGCCCGAAGACACTCACCGGCCGACTCCACGATGCCCGCTGTCATTTCGACTAGACGCCCCCGGGGTGAGCACTTCCCGCGGGCGTCGCAGGGCAACCCTCGCCTTCAGAGACCGACCCTGGCGCTAGCCAGTGCCGGTGACTGAGCCGTCGACGGAAGGGGGCGGACGCCGATGCCCTTGGTGCGGGAAGCCGACGCACGACCACGATCCGCTCGGCGCTGCGAACCTCAAGCTGCCGACGCGAGAGGCGGAGATCCTCACCTGCGGGCGCTGCGAGCGGACGACGCGGAAGGAGAACTGAGCGGCCGGGATCGCCGGTCCCACCGTCATCCGGCGAGGAGCGGCCGTCACTTGCGCATGCCGTCGCCCGCACGATCAAATCCCGACCGTCTCACTCGATCGCGGCACGGGGCTTGGACTTGTCGGCTGCAGAGGTGGCCCATGGCTCGGTCGATCACACTCTGGGCGCTCGCAGCGGTGGCCTCGATCGCGTGCGGGTCCTGCGCCTCGGTCGCGCGCAGCGGGGACCGGACCGGCCGCCGGATCGACGACGTGGTCGCTGAGAAAGGGCCTCCCACGAGCATCCAGTAGGTCGATGGCGGCTGCGCGATCTGCACCTGGCAGTTCGATCACGCCCTTCCTTCGTCGTATTGGGATGAAGTCAATGACTTTCCCTACGTTGCCGCGACCGCGGAGTCGTTCGTGACACAGATGGCGCTCTGCGTGAATCGGGACGGCATCGTTGTGGCATGGAACCGCTCGGGCCGGATCCCGCCCTGTCCACCGACGCCCTAGCTTGCACGTGGGCTCGAGGTTCAACCGGGCAAAGGGTCACCGCTTCGGTGGACCGCCGCCCCCGCGCGGAGTGCTAGCATCCCCTTCATGTCCCGATCCGTGCGCGTTGTCACGTGTCTACTGCTCCCCATCCTGGCTCTCGCCGGCGTCCGTGTCCTCCGGGCTCAATCGCCCGGCGCTCCGACCACCGCGGCTCTCGTGCTGCGTGCCGCCCACCTCCTCGACGTGGAGCGTGGCACTCTCGTCAGCCCTGGAGAGGTGCTGGTGCGCGGCAACCGAATCGTCGAGGCCGGCTCCTCGGTCGCCCGTCCCGAAGGCGCCACCGTGATCGACCTGGGCGCGGCGACGCTCATGCCCGGACTTATCGACGCCCACGTTCACCTCTTCCTCCATCCAGGGGCCGAGGATCTCCAGACCGTCGTCGAATCCGTACCCGAGCGGACGATCCTCGCCGAGATCGCGGCCCGCGAGGACCTGATGGCGGGCTTCACCGCCGAACGCGACATGGGAACCGAGGGCGCGGGCTCGGCCGACACGGCGGTGCGCAACGCCATCGACTCGGGGCTGATTCCTGGTCCCCGCATGCGCGTGAGCGGCAACGCGATCAGCATCTTGGGCGGCCACGAGGATGCCATCCACTTCAACCCGGCCGAGCACATCTCGTCGAACGCCACCTATGCCAACAACGCCGACGAGCTGGTTGCGGTGATCCGGCAGCAGCTGAAGGAGGGCGCGGACTTCATCAAGATCTACCAGACCGGAGCCGACCGCCTCGTCGCCGGCGTGTTCAGCACGCCCTACCAGTACACCGAGGGCGAGCTCGAGACCGCCGTCCGGGAAACGGCGCGAGTGGGCAGGCGCGTGGGCGTCCACTGCACGGGCGAGCCGGGCGCTCTCTACGCTGCCGAGGCCGGGGTCGCCTCGATCGATCACGCCGACCAGCTCGGCTCGGAGACGATGCGCATCATGCGCGAGAAGCAGATCTTCGCCGTCCCCACGTTCGCCGTCTCCGAGTACTTCGCCGACCACGCCGAGTCGCCTGCGGCAGCCGAGCGGCAGCGCGCGGTCCTCGCGTTCCACGTCGGCGAGTTCGGCAAGCAGCTCGCGGCGGGCGTCCCGATGGCGGTGGGCTCCGACGTCGGCCCTTTCCCGCACGGCACGCAGGCGCGCGAATTCGAGCTGATGGTGAAGTACGGCATGCCGGCGGTCGACGTGCTCCGCGCCGGCTTGCTGAACGGCGCGCGGCTCCTCGGCTGGCAGGACGTCATCGGCCAGATCAAACCGGGGTTCTACGCCGACGTCATCGCGGTCCCCGGCGATCCGCTCCAGGACATCTCCGTGCTCGAGCACGTGAGCTTCGTCATGAAGAACGGCGTCGTGTACCGGAGGTAGCGCCTGCCGGTACGCGGTCATCGTCTCGACCGTCATCCGGGATCACCGACCGCGGCCCGCGGAGGGTTGTGTGAGGCTGGTGCGGGCGGACGTTGACGGCCCGCCGCTCCGCGGTCGGGGCGCGCCGAGGGCCGAGCTCTACGCCGTTGTGGTCCACCCGGCGGGCTCGACCGCGTTCGCTGCCGCCGCGGCGTCGGGCAGCTTCGGGTCCCATCTCGACGCGACGACCCGCTTCCCCGTGACGCCGTCGGCGTCCCGCGAGACGAGCCACAGGAGCGGGGGCACGATGACCTCCGGCTCCAGCAGCGAGTGGCGGATCTCCTCAGGGACGTGGTCCGGCACCATGCCGGTCCGCGTGGCGCCTCCTGGCAGCAGCGCATTGACGGTGACGCCCGTGCCGTCGAGCTCCTGCGCCCAGATGATCGTCTCCGATTCGAGCGCGGCCTTGGAAGGGCCGTAGGGCGAGAAGCCACGCCGCCGCATCGTCGCGTGGTTCATCGAGACGTTGATGATGCGCCCCCACCCCTTCGCGAGCATTGGCGGCACCACCGCCCGCGCCATGAAGAATGGCCCGTTGACGTTGGTCGCGATCACCATCCGCCAGGCTTCGGTGCCGGTCTCCCAGAACCTGGTCGGCTCGCTCATGAACCGATCGGAAACGAAGCGCATCCCGCGCCCGGCGTTGTTCACGAGGATGTCCACCTGCCCGAGGCGGTTCGCGACCTCGGCCGCGACGCGCGCGCACTCCTCCTCGCTGCCGACGTCGGCCGTCAGCGGCAGGATGCGCCCGGGCCGGGCCTCCCCGGCGACCGCCTCGATCTCGTCCCGCGAGCGCGCCGCCGTGATCGCGACGCGCGCCCCCGCGTGCGCGAGGCCGAGGGCAATCGCCCGGCCGAGCCCGCGGCCGCCGCCGGTCACGATCGCCACCATCCCGTCGAGACGCTCCCGCTCGCCCATCGAAGCCTCCTTGGCGCTGCGCCAGGCCGCTCCCTGTCTCCGGGTCGTCCCCCGCCCATAGTAGCCGTGAGCGAACGGCCGCAGGGCACCCGGCGCAGGGCGAGGCGCTGGTGGCGCTAGTGGCAAGGCCCGAGGCAAGGCGGAACTCTGCCGAGTGGGCATCGTGTCAGCGAGTTTCGCCGGACCTTGATATAGACGGTAAGATCTCAACCAAGAGGACAGCACCTCAATGCAGCCGGGCAGCCGGATCGCCCACTTCGAGATCATCAGCCTGGTCGGTGCAGGCGGGATGGGGGAGGTCTATCGAGCCCGCGACACGCGCCTCGGGCGCGACGTCGCGATCAAGGTGCTGCCGGCGGAGTATGCGGGCGATCCCGGCCGGCTGCGCCGCTTCGAGCAGGAAGCGCGGGCCGTCGCGGCGCTCGACCACCCCAACATCCTGGCGATCCACGACGTGGGCAGCCACGAGGGCGCGCCGTACCTCGTCACCGAGCTGCTCGAGGGCGAATCACTACGGGACCGTCTCGAGGGCGACGGAATTCCGGTCGGCACAGCCATCGCAATCGGCATCCAGGTCGCGCGCGCGCTCGCGGCGGCGCACTCGAAAGGGATCATCCATCGCGATCTCAAGCCCTCGAATGTCTTCCTGGGAGGGGAAGGTCAGGTCAAGCTGCTCGACTTCGGGCTGGCCAAGCTGGCCCTGAAGCACGGCGCCACGGAGCTCTCCACGGAGGCTGCCGCCTCGTCGACGACGACGGGGCAGGTCGTGGGAACAGCCGGGTACATGGCACCCGAGCAGGTGCGAGGGCAGCCGACGGACGAGAGAAGCGACGTCTTTTCGCTCGGGGGCGTGCTCTACGAGATGCTCTCGGGGGACCGCCCTTTCCCGGGCGAAACGACTGGCGATGTGATGGCTGCAATCCTGAGAGAAGATCCACTGCCGCTCCCACCCAAGATCCCACGGGTGCTTGCTGCGGTAGTTCGACGCTGCCTCGAGAAGCACCCGGAGGATCGCTTCGCGAGTGCGCATGACGTTGCCCTCGCCCTCGAGGCGACCGAGCAGGTGACCCCACGCGAGCGGCACAGTCCCGCGGGGCGGTGGCGGCTGGCTGGAGCCGGGGTCGGGGTCGCCGTCGCCGCCACCTTGATCGTCCTGCTGGTAGGGAAGCTTGGGCGGAAAGCCCTCCCCACCGCCCCGCGCGGGTTGACGAGGATCGTCGTCTTGCCGTTCGAGAACCTGGGTCCGCCGGACGATGCCTACTTCGCCTCGGGCATGGCCGAGGAGATCACCAGTCGGCTCGCGAACGTGCATGACCTGGGCGTTATCTCGCGCACGTCCGCCTTCGAGTACGAACGCAAGGGCAAGACGGTCAGGCAAATTGGTGCCGACCTCGGGGTCGACTACGTCCTCGAGGGCAGCGTGCGCTGGGAGCACGAGAAGGGGCGGGAGAGCCGGGTGCGCGTCACGCCGCAGCTCATCCGGGTCGCCGACGACACCCACGTGTGGGCCGACCGCTACGAGCGTCCCCTCACGGACGTGTTCTCAATCCAGTCGGAGGTGGCGGAAAGCGCCGTGAAGGCGATGGGCCTTGTGCTGCTGCCTCGAGAACGAGCAGCGCTCCAGGAGGTCGCAACCAGCGACACCGAAGCCTACAGTCTCTACCTCCGAGGGAAGGCCCTCGAGCACCGCGGTGGCAACACGGAGACCGCGCTCCCGATGTACCAGGCGGCGGTCGATCGTGACCCTCGCTTTGCACAGGCGCTCGCCTCGCTCGCGGGTTTGCACGCCGACATGTACGAAAGGGGCGGGGATAGGACCCAGCCACGGCTCGAGAAAGCGAAAGTGGCTGCCGAACGGGCGCTGGCCCTCCGCCCCGACCTTGTCGAAACGCACGTTGGCATGGGCTGGTACCTCTACTCAGGCCTGCGTGACTATCAACAGGCGCTCAGAGAATTCGCCGCCGCGCGGGCAATCCAGCCGAACGATCGCGACGCGCTCTACGGGACCGGATGCGTCCTACGCCGTCAGGCCCACTGGGCCGAGGCGGCAGACGCGGTGGACGCTGCGCTCAGGTTCGATCCCAAGGACCCCGAGTTGCTGAACGACTTCGGAGTCAGCTGCCTCCACGCGCGACGGTACGCCGATGCCGACCGTGCCCTGGAAGAGGCCATCGCGTTGAGCCCGGAGTGGGGCAACCCGTATATCAATAGGGCGTGGCTGCACGTCCTGTGGCGCGGCGACCTCAAGAAGGGGGTGGCGATTCTCGAGGCACGCGAGCGAACAGGTGGCCTCAGGGTAGGGCCCGTGTACGTCCTGGCGTGGTTCGCCATGTGCCGAAGAGACTATCCGGGAGCGCTGCGACACCTCGATACTCTCCTTGGCCTCCCCTCGGTTGAGCAGTATTTCATCGGAAGGGGCCTCCTCCTTCGCGCACAGGTTCTGCAGCTCGAGGGCGAGCGTGACCAGGCGCGCCGTACCTTCGAAGCGGTGGCGCTCGAGTCCGAGCCGAAGACCGTGGCGGACCCCGCCGAAGCCGGTTCCCACAGCCTACTCGGTCTCGCGTATGCGGGCCTGGGTCGGGTTGAGCCGGCGGTGCGCGAGGCGAGGCTCGCCTGCGAACTGATGCCGCCCACGAGAGACGCCTGGGAAGCCCTCCAGCGTCTCGAGGACCTGGCCGAGGTCTATGCGACGGTCGGCCAGCCCAGCGAGGCGGTCGCGACCCTCGACCGCCTCCTGGCGGCCAGCGGGTATTACACCGTCAACTTCCTCCGTCTCGAGCCACGGTGGGACCCGCTCCGTTCCGATGCGCGGTTCCAGGCGTTGCTCGCGAAGTACGCGATCAAGGATTAGATGGATCTCACTCAGGCCCGAGCTCCACATGGGGAGTGAACCGCGCGCGGGCCCTGCACCCCGGTGTCTTCATCCGGAAGCCTCCGTGCTGGGTTGAGACACCCCTCGGGGAGGAACCGCCCGGCATACGCCGCCCTCGTCACGGTCCCCTCGAGGTTGGCGCGTCATCGTCCTCCACCGCCCGGAAAGGAGTTCGAGGGAAACCCTGGGGTTTCTCTCGCCTCGATCCGAGAACTTCCTGAGGACTTCGGCTCCCCCGGCCCCGACGCTGCTCGCAGGAGGGCGTCGGGATGGCCAGCAACCGTCAGCGCGCGAATTCGGGCCGGGGCGGGGCTGTCCTCCGGGGTCTTCTTTCGACCCTCGTCGTGAGTCTTGGGCTCGCGGGAACAGCACTGGCCCAGGGTCCGACAGCGAACACACGTCGAGAGGGGCAACGGAACGGTGCTTCAGGCGCAGCCTTCGATGTGGGTCGCAGCGATGGCCGGGGACATGCGGCCGCCGATCGGTCGAGCCTGCCCAGCATCGCTGGGAACCTCCCCTCTCCCGTTTGGGTCGCCCTCGGCTCCGCCTACAGAATGGCGCAGGAGAGGCTCCGGACGAACGCGCAATGCGGTGAGCTCTTCACGAACCTCGGCGCGCTGGGCCCCCGGCTTCTGGGGCAGGCGATCTTCGCCCCGTCATCCACGAGTCGGGATCGAGACGTGTGCGCCGGGTGCGCCGTTGCGGTCACAGAGGTCAGGGGTCGGGTGATCCGCCTGTGCCCGAGGTTCGGGGAGCTTCCCGTCCGCGCGGCCGCCCTCATCCTCATCCACGAAACGCTCCACCTCGGGGGCCTGCGAGAGCGGCCCCCTGACCCGACGGCTCTCACCTCTGCTGAGATCAACACGCTCGTTGCTGCGAACTGCGGCCGATAGAGCCCTCCGACTGCGCTGCGGTTGGGCGCGAGGTCCCGCATGCTCCACCGTCCTGATGGTGGCCACGCGTCTGCTCCGAAGCTGGAACCTGTAGCGTCGCGGCTCTCGGTCGTTGCCGCCAGGTCCTATCATGGGCATGAGCGAATCCAAGGGGGTCTGGGTGGCGGAGAGCGCACGCAACTTCCGTCTCGGCGAGTGGCTGGTCGAGCCGCCATCGAACCGCATCAGGCGCGGCGAGATCGAGAGGCACCTCCGCCCGAAGCTGATGGACCTCCTCGTCCTCCTGGGCAAGCGCGCAGGGGAGGTGGTCCCGAAAGAGGAGATCCTCGAGGGTCTTTGGGCGAAGAAGTTCATGGCCGAGTCGGCGCTGAACGGGCTGGTGGCCGAGTTGAGGACGGCTCTCGACGATGACGCCCGCGTCCCCCGCTTCATCGAGACCGTTCCGAAACGTGGCTACCGGGTGATTGCGCCCGTCGAGCCCGCAGCCGGCGCTTCCCCGGATGATGCGTCCGTGGCCTGCGTCCTGTTCGTTGCGGGACGGCGGATCCCGCTCGGGGAAGGGGTGCACGTGGTCGGTCGTGCGAGCGATGCCGCGGTTCACGTCGACTACGAGGGGGGCTCCCGCCACCATTGTCGTATCGTCGTGAGCGCCGGGGGCGCGACGATTGAGGATATCGGAAGCAAGAATGGCACATTCGTGGGCCAGGACCGCATTACGGCACCCAGGACGCTGCACCACGGCGACCAGGTGCGGGTCGGAGGGGTGGTCATCCTGTTCCGCCTCCCGGCAAGCACGCGGTCAACTCTGACCTTTGAGAACGGCAGGTGAGGCCGCGTCACCTTTCCATCGGAAACGAGTTCAAGGAGAAGGTCAAAGCTGAGGCCTTTGACCCACCCCGGAGAGCCGGGCGAGGGGTAGAATCTCAGCCAAGAGGGCAGCGCCTCAATGCAGCCGGGCAGCCGGATCGCCCACTTCGAGATCATCAGCCTGGTCGGGGCAGGCGGGATGGGCGAGGTGTATCGGGCACGCGACACGCGTCTGGGGCGCGATGTCGCGATCAAGGTCCTGCCGGCGGAATTTGCCTCTGATCCGGAGCGCCTCCACCGCTTCGAGCAGGAGGCTCGCGCGGTCGCGGCGCTCGACCATCCCAACATCCTCGCGATCCACGATGTCGGGACGCACGAGGGCGCACCTTACATCGTCACAGAGCTGCTCGAAGGCGAATCGCTGCACGACCGGCTGAGCAGCGGCGCACTGCCTGTCCGCAAGGCGGTGGAGGTCGCCGTCCACATCGCCGAGGGACTTGCCGCTGCCCACGAAAAGGGCATCATCCATCGCGACCTCAAACCGGGAAACGTCTTCATCGCGAAGGACGGCCGCGTCAAGATCCTCGACTTCGGCATCGCCAAGCTCGCGCCGCCGCGAAGTGCGGAGGAGCTGGCGAAAGCAACCACGCTGGTCGAGGCGACCGAGGCGGGTACTGTGCTAGGCACGGTCGCATACATGTCACCTGAGCAGGTCCGGGGACTGAGCGTGGATCAGCGGAGCGACATTTTCTCCTTTGGCTCTGTGCTGTACGAGATGCTGGTGGGGAAGCCGCCGTTTTCCAGAACCACCGCAGCAGACACCACGAGCTCGATCCTGCATGAGGAGCCTCCAGCGCTCGTGTCCAACGGTGGAGGGGTTCCATCCGCGCTCGGTGAGATCATCGGCCGGTGTCTGGGGAAGGCCCCGGAAGAGCGCTTCCAGTCGGCCCGCGATCTGGCCCATGACCTGGGCAAGATCATCGCGGAGAGTTTTCCAGCGAAGCGGGCGGTGACGCCAGCGCGATCGAGGCATCGGCGTCTTCTGGGCGTGACGGCTGCCATCGTGCTCCTTGCGGTGGCGGGCGCTCTGGTCGTCAAGCTGCGGCTTCTCGCTCCCAAGGCCGCGATTGCTGCCGTCCCGAAGATCGTCGTCCTCCCCTTTGAGAACCTCGGTCTCTCGGAGGATGGCTACTTCGCGTCCGGGATGACCGAGGAGATCACGAGCCGGCTGGCGAACGTGCAGGGCTTGGGCGTCATCTCGCGCACCTCGGCGATGCAGTACGAGCACACGCGCAAGACCGTGAAGCAGATCGGTGCCGACCTCGGGGTTGACTACGTGCTCGAGGGGAGCGTGCGGTGGGAGCACGGCCAGGGAAAGGAGAGCCGGGTTCGCATCACGCCGCAGCTTATCCGGGTCGCGGACGACACGCACATCTGGGCCGATCACTATGACCGTGTGCTGGCGGACGTCTTCGCGATGCAGTCGGAGGTGGCGGAGAGCGTCGTCAAGGCAATGAATGTCGCGCTCCTGCCTCGGGAGCGGACGAAGCTGAAGGAGATCTCAACGGACGACCTTGAGGCCTATAACCTCTACCTGCGTGGCCTGGAGGCGCAGCGCGGGGGCTACGGCAGGAGGGATACTGAGGACGCCTTGAAGATGTACCAGGCGGCGGTGGATCGCGATCCCCGCTTCGCCCAGGCTTTGGCGGGACTCGCCGAAACCCAGCTCTTGATGTACTTTTTCTATTACGACCACAGCCCGGAGCGGCTCGCCAAGGGGAAGGAGCTGGCCGAGCGCGCCGTCGAGCTGCGGCCCGACCTCGCGGAGACGCACATCGCCCTCGGCAGGTACTTCATCCAGGGCTTGCGTGACTACCCCAGGGCTTTGGAGGAGTTCGCCGCCGCCCTCAAGATCCAGCCCAACTTGAGCGCCGCGCACTTTGGCGCGGGCGCTGCCCTGCGACGGCAGGGACGGTGGGCGCAGTCGGCGGAGGAGTTCAGCAAGGCGGTGGAGTTCGATCCGAAGAACTTCACACCGCTCCTTGAGTTTGGGGCGAGCTGCGTCTTCGCTCACCGGTACGCGGACGCGGATCATGCGTTTCAGCTGGCCATCAACCTGAACCCGTTGGGGGTCGGCCCCCGTGATGGGGCGGCATGGCTCCAACTGCGGTGGCATGGCGACGTGGCCAAGGCGCAGGCGATCCTGGACGAGGCCGAACGGGTCCCTGGATTGCGGGACGACGACGGGTCCCTTGCTTGGGATTCGCTTCGGCTCGCCAGGTTTTGCCGTGACTACGAGAGGGCGTTGCGGGTGCTCGATGCCCAGTCGCGCCTCGCCTTCGATTCCCAGCATACCTACCAGCCCATCTCGCTCCTGCGCGGCGAGATTCTGATGCTGGCAGGTCGGAGCGAGCCAGCACGGCGCGCCTTCGAGACGGCGCGCCTCGATATCGAGCAGAGGGTCAAGCAAGACCCCGAGGACGATCGCTGCCGCAGCTCGCTCGGGATCGCCTACGCTGGGCTCGGCAAGCGGTTGGAAGCGATCCGGGAGGCACGGCTCGGCTGTGACCTCATGCCGGCAGCGAAGGATGCGGTGGCGGCTCCTTGGAGGCTCGAGGACCTTGCCCTGGTCTACACGATGACGGGGCGGGCCGACGAGGCGATCGCGACGCTGGACGACCTCCTCTCGCGGAGCGGCCGGGTGACACCACACTTTCTCCGGCTGGACCCGGTGTGGGACCCGCTGCGGTCGGACCCGCGGTTCCAGGCGTTGCTCACCAGTTACGAGGTCAAGGAATGACCGGCACCTGACCTGCCCCCAGTTGTGGTACCAGTCCCTATTTTAGTCCTCCCAGGGTTGCCACCAGGCGGAGCGGAGCCCGAAGAGGCGGAGCGCAGCCAGGTGGCGGGTCAAGGGCCCCAACTCCGACTCTCAGCTTGGCCATGTTGCTCGGGATCGGCTCGGCTGTGACTTAGCCCCGGTTGCGGTATGTGGTCCTACCGAGTTCACTCGTGCCCGCCGCCTGGCGGGGCAAACCCGAGCTAGGCGGCCAGAGCATGGTCGTCTCGGGTGTCAGTAGCTGCCCTCCGATTGGGCTGTGCCATCCGTTGGTGGCCTGTGGGTCCACCGGAGTCGGGCCCAGACCTTGAGCGCGCTCCAGCAACTAGGGCGCACGCACAGCCGTCACAATGTTCGTTCTTGTCGGCGGTGGGAGATCCTGGGGACGCTGTCGAAAGTACCTTGCGTTAGCTTCTGCGGGCAGGAGAAACTCGACCAGAGAGAAGCGTGCGCTCTGGAGCCTCTCCTTCAGCGCTTCCGGCTCGAAGTGGCTGATCCACGACTCGCCGACGCCGTCGGCCGCTTGGCTGAATGGCGAGGGAGCACCCGTAGACGGAGGGGCGAACGTCAGCACAACCTCACTGCCCAGGGGGAAGGACCCGAGACACCGAAGCGTGGCATCGATCGCCTCCTGAGTGAGGTACATCGTCACGCCGAGCCAGGAGAAGAAGGTCGGGGTGTCCATCGCTACCGCGTTCCTCCGTAGGCTGTCACAGAGGGATTCCTGCTCGAAGTCGATCGCGGCGAAGTGGACGTTCTTGGGAACCGCCAGCCCGGTGGCAACGATCCGGGAGCGTTTCACTTCCTGGGTCGCGGCATGATCGACCTCAACAACCTGCAGGGAGTGGGCCCAGGACGGCATCCGAAGGGCGAAGGTGTCGAAGCCGGCGCCCAGAATGACGTACTGGGTGACGCCCCGCAGGAGGGACGCGGCGAGTCGGTCTTCGGCGAACCGGGATCTTAGGACGATGTGGGCGCGCAGAGCTCTCCGCTGGGCGGTTTGGTAGCTCTCGGCGGAGTCATAGATTCTCTGGACACCAGCCGGCCCCAGGATCGTCACAGCGAGGGGGTCCTCGAGGATGTGGGGTGATGCGTCGAGCAACTGGTGCGCCGCCCGCACGTAGGCAGTACCTAGAGCGGTGCGGCTAACTGTCCGACCCGGCATTGCCCGAGACCCCTCCTCAGGCTCGTGGCCTGGCGAGAGTGTGGCACGCCACTGCGGGCAGTGCCAGATGTCCTGGGACATCCCGATGGACGCGGGGCAAGCACCCTGCCCGACGGGGCGGCGCGCTTGGCGCCTGGGGAATCCTCGTCGAGAGTCGGTCTAACACGAGCCAACGCGAACAAGGACGTGGTGGCGGTAATGGTCTTCATGGATCGCTTTGGACAGGCAGGTGCACGCGAGAGCTACGTGAACAGCCTATTCATGTTCCTGTACAACAGCACATATTTCTGCTACTCGAACTTCTCAGATCTGCAGGGTTACACGGTTCGGGACGAGGGTGACGTTCCTAGTCAGGACAGCAATGTGTTGTTCATTCGGAAAGAGCCGAGTGATTTCGCCGGGAACAGCTTCACGATCGAGATCGTCTACGAGGGGATCAACGGAAACCCTGTTCCGGGGTTGGATGACAAAGGGCCGAACCAGGACTTCGCGCAATGCGTGTAGACTGCGCCGTAGGAGGTCACGGTGAGCACCGGTCGCCTGAGGAGCAGCGTCGCGGTGGCACTCGTGCTCCTAGTGGCGAGCGCCGCATCCGCCCCAGCGACGACGTATGTTCTGCCTGTTGTGGTGAAGGGCACACGCGGCCTCAACGGCAGCTTTTGGGACAGCGAGGTCAGAATCCTGCTCTTGTCGCTCCAGCAGGACATAGTCGTGCGGCGTCTGTGGGTTGCCGTAGAGGGTGGGGGGTTTGTCGACGATCCGGGCACAGCCCCGGCGTGGAGTTTTCCGGCTTTGTCATCACGAGACCAGGCGCGGATGATCGTGCTGAAGGGCAGCGACCTGCTCCAGGGAGTAAGCGCCGCACACGCGGCGGTTGCGTTGGATATCCCAGGGAGCGTGGCCGTGTATCTTCACAACGTCAACAGCCAGGGTGCGCAGGGGGCGGCGCTCCTCGGGAGCGGCCAACTGACGCCTGGGTCGTCCGCACCGTTCATCGGCCCCGTCACGATCCCATGGTCGACGGCGGGGGAAGGCTCGTTCCGAATGAGCGTGGGATTCGTAAACCCGAGTGCGAACCAAGTCACGCTGCGGGTCTTTCCGTCGCGGGTCCTGATGGCGACCAACAGCCAGGGTGTTCAGGACCCGCGCTTCTGGCTCGACGCCATCGCTCTCCAGCCGCTCGTGGTGGTCCTGCCACCTTGGGGATGGCACCAGGTCGATGACATCTTCTCCAAGCTGGTCTGGTGCACCTATGCTAGTGGCTGTTGGCCGGTCTACGCGGGCGGTGGCTACGCTGGCCCACACGTTTTCGAAGTTCAGGCGGACGATCCCGAGGCTCCCTACTTCACCTATGCGTCCATGATCTACTCGCCGCTCAACGATCCGGAGTTTGTGGCGGTCATTCCTGGATCAGTGGGTGGGGCCCTGAGGAGCGACTTTCCGTGTCCTCCAAGCTGCTCGGGACCGTAGCGTTGACGAGGAGGGGCCTCGGCCAACCGCGTCGCGGCGCAGGTTCGAGCTTGAAGTGCCCGTCCGATGCGGTCGATCGGGCTCGGGTGCTCGAGTTTCCTCATGGGTATCGTCTCTCCGCCGGCTAGCCCCGCGTTTCAGCGGCACACCGGCCAGTGCGTCGGCGGTGAGTGTGGAGGGGATAGACCCCAGCCCACTGCACCCAAACCGGATCGAGAAACACCGGTCGAATAGGACAGGCGGTTGATGGCCAAGTGAAGGCCCGCTGGGGGGCAACGGACCCTGGGTACCCCAAGAGGGCTATTGTCTGCTGGCGCGTCCCGTACGGGCTGTTTCTGACCCGATTTCTCCCGGCCCGATACCTTACCCCTCCCGGGGGGAGATCATCTCCAGGCCCCACTCTATTGCTGCGTTCTGGGGCAAAGCGGGCCAGTGCTACGCTCCCTCTGTGACCGAGCCGCTACTGAAAGTCACCCCGCCCCGCTGCCGGTGGTGCGGCGGCCCGACGCGCGAGCTGGAACCCCTTGAGGCCGCGCACCTCCACCTACCTCAACGTGACGCTCAGGTGCTTGTCCGTGCCCGTTGCGAGAGGACTCTCCGGAAGGAGAACTGAGGCCGCAGGTCTGATTACGGGACCATCAACTCGGCGTCGAACCCTGCGGGTTTGGCCGGGGCGAATTTGAAGGCCGGTGTGACTATTGTGTGACTACTGTCCCCAAAGCGCGGGGCGCGGCACGCTGAGTTATTGAAAGGATTGGAGCCAACGCGCGGGATCGAACCGCGGACCTGCTGATTACGAATCAGCTGCTCTACCGGCTGAGCTACGTTGGCTCTCCGGGTCGCGAACGATACCACGAGCGGGTCGCCGACGCCAAGGGGCCGGGAGATCGCCGGCCCCGGGGCGCTCTCAACATCGGCCCGCTGCGCGGCGTCCTGATACCCTGCGCGCCATGCCTGAGCCGTCCCGGTGGGGGCCGGCCGCCGCGTACGCGGCGATCTGCGTGATCTGGGGGAGCACGTACCTCGCGATCAAGGTCGGGCTTGAGAGCTTCGACCCGTTCTTCTTCGCGGGGGTGCGCTACCTGCTCGCCGGCGGGGTCACGTACTCGGTGGCGAGGTGGCGCGGCGTGACGTTCCCGGGGCCTTTCTCGCGCTGGTGGCCGGCGTTCGGGATCGGGGTGCTGTTCATCGCGCTCTCGAACGGGATGGTGTTCTGGGGGGAGACGCGGCTCGGCTCCGGGTTCACCGCGCTGATCCTGACGACGAGCCCGCTCGGCACGGCGGCGCTGTCCCCGCTCGTGCCCGGCGAGCGACGCCCCGGAGCGCTCGGATGGGCCGGTATCGGCGCCGGGTTCGTGGGGACGGCGATCCTGTTCGAGCCGTGGCGCGCGGGCGCCGTGGACATCGCGGCCGCCCTCGTGGTGGAGCTCTCGGTCGTGACGTGGGCGGCCGGGTCGCTGTGGGTGCGCCGGATCCGCGGCCGCTACGACCCGATGGCGCTCTCGGTCGCGCACATGGCGGCGGGCGCCCCGATCCTGCTCGCGACGGCCGCGCTCACCGGGCGCGCCGTCGTCGGCCCGGTGACCCCGCGGGCCCTGGCCGCGCTCGGATACCTCGTGGTGTTCGGGTCGGTGGTCGCGTTCGCGGCGTACTTCTACCTGCTCCAGCACTGGGGGGCGACACGGGTCTCGACCTCGACGTACGTCAACCCCGTCATCGCCGTGATCCTGGGCGCGCTGCTGCTCCACGAGCCGGTGACGGCCACCATGCTCGCGGGCACGGCCGTCATCCTCGCGGGCGTGACGCTGGTGTTGCGCGAGGAAGGCACCGCCGGCCGGACCTGCTAGATTGCGCGGGGGAGGTCGCATGGCATCGAAGGTGAAGGGGCGTCACTCCAAGGCGATCCACGGCGGGCTCGAGTCCGAGAAGCACCACGGCGCGGTCTCGGTCCCGATCTACCAGACCTCGACGTTCGCGTTCCCGACCGCCGAGGAGGGCGCGGCGCGGTTCGCGGGGACCTCGCGCGGCCCGATCTACACGCGTCTCGGGAACCCCACGGTGGCGGCGCTCGAGGAGTGCGTCGCGAAGCTCGAGGGCGGGTGCGGCGCGGTCGGCACGGCCACCGGGATGGCAGCCGTGAGCACCGCCTTCCTGACCCTCCTGCGCGCGGGCGACCACGTGGTCGGGACGCACCCTCTGTACGGTCCGTCGCGCGGCCTGCTGGACAGGTACTTCTCGCGGCTCGGCGTGACCTCGACGTTCGTCGGCGCGGCCGACACGGAGGGGCTCGGCGCGGCGATCCGGCCCGAGACGCGGATGGTGTACGTCGAGACGCCGGCCAACCCGAACCTCGACCTGGTGGACCTGGCCGCCGCCGCGCGCGCTGCGCACCGGGCGGGCGTGCCGCTCGTCGTGGACAACACGTTCGCGAGCCCGCACCTGCAGCGGCCGCTCGAGCACGGCGCCGACATCGTGCTGCACTCGATGACGAAGTCGCTCAACGGGCACTCGGACGTCGTCGCCGGGATCGTCGTCGCCAAGGAGCCCAAGCACCTGGTCGCGCTCACCGACGTCGCGCGGACGTTCGGCCTCACGATGGACCCGCACCAGGCGTGGCTCGTGCTGCGAGGGATCCGCTCGCTCGGGATGCGCGTCGAGCGCGCCCAGGCGAACGCGCAGGTCCTGGCGGCGTGGCTCGAGTCGCACCCGGCGATCGAGTGGCTGCGGTACCCGGGGCTGCCGTCGCACCCGCAGCACGAGCTCGCCGAGAGGCAGATGGACGGTCCGGGGTCGGTGATCGCGTTCGAGCTGCGGGGCGGCGTGGAGGCCGGGCGCCGGCTCATGGACTCGGTGAAGGTGATCACGCTCGCGGTGTCGCTCGGCGGGATCGAGTCGCTGATCGAGCACCCCGCCTCGATGACGCACTCGAAGGTGCCGGCCGACGAGCAGCTCCGGCAGGGGATCACCCCCGGCCTTGTGCGGCTCGCGGTCGGGTGCGAGGACGTAGAGGACCTGCGCGCGGACCTCGAGCAGGCGCTCGCCGCCGTCACCGCGGCAACCGCCCGGGCCGCGCGCTGACGGCCCGCCGGGTCGTGGGGCGCCCGCTCCGCGTCGGTCGCGGCGCGGCGCGACGATGTCTCACCTTGTGTTGAGATTTCACAAATTCGGTGGTACAACTCCCGTGCTGATCCGTCCCCGGGAGGCCGCCGTGGGGCCGCACCTTCGCAGCACCGCCGGACCAACGACCAACGAAGCGGAGGAGTAGATGGAGCAGAAGCTCTCGCCCGGAGTCCAGAGGTACGTCGACATGGCCAGGGAGACGGGCGCGCGGAGGGCCGAGTTCCGCGCCGGCGTCCGGCGGCTCAAGTTCGACACGATCGCGGTGCACGGCACCTACGGCGTCGAGGAGGCGTTCGCGGCCGGCCAGGGCGGCATCATCGAGCCGGTCTTCCCCTCGACGTCGCAGGCGTACCGCGACAGCGACGAGATGGAGGCCGGGCTCGGCTACCTGATCCCCACGTGGTGCTACTCGCGCATCCACAACCCGACCGTGTTCTACCTCGAGGAGACGCTGGCGCTGCTGGAGTCGTACGGGTGCACGGAGGACGCCTCGGGGCTATGCACGTCCTCCGGGATGTCGGCGATCAAGCTGGCGGTGGAGCCGCTGCTCGCGAAGCAGCGCGAGGAACACGAGGAGATCAACTTCGTCTCGGCGGCGCAGGTGTACGGCGGGACGTTCCAGGCGTTCAACGTCCGGATGCGCGAGCGGGGCGCGAAGGTGCGCTTCGTGGCCGAGCCGTGGGACCTCGAGGCGTGGCGCTCCCAGGTGGACGAGAACACCCGCTTCATCTACGGCGAGATGCCCTCGAACCCGCAGCAGTCGTGCTTCGACGTCGCCGCGGTCGCCGCGCTCGCGCACCGCCACGGGATCCCGCTGATCGTGGACAGCACCGTCGCGACGCCGGCGCTCATGCGCCCGCTCGCGCACGGCGCGGACGTCGTCGTGCACTCGCTCACGAAAACCGTCGGCGCGGGCGGGTTCTCGATCGGCGGCGGGATCGTCGCGCGGCACAACCTCACGAGCCGACACCTCGCGGACGAGGCGAAGAAGGACTACGCGACGTGGCTCAAGCTGTGGCCGTTCCGCGACGCCGGGCCGTGCATGTCCGCGAACTCGGCGTTCATGTTCCTGAACGAGCTGCGCACGCTCAGGCTCAAGATGGAGCGGTTCTCCGCCAACACGATGGCGGTGGCGCGCTTCCTCGAGCAGCACCCGAGGGTGGAGCGCGTGGACTACCTCGGGCTCCCGCACCACCGCCAGCACGAGCTCGCAAGCCGGTACCTGCGGCTCGTGGACGACGGCACGCCGACGTTCGGGCACCTGATGTCGTTCGACATCAAGGGGTCGCCCGCGGACACGCGCCGGTTCTTCGACGCGCTGCAGCGCATCTACCGCGCCACCGACCTCGGACGCATCAAATCGGTCGCCACGCTGCCGGCGATCTCTACCCACTCGCAGCAGGGGGAGGAGGGGCGCAAGCTCGCCGGAATCCCGCCGACGATGGTGCGGCTGTGCGTGGGCGGCGAGCACCCGGACGACGTAATCGCGGACCTCGAGCAGGCCCTCGGGAAGATCTAGTGAGCCGGGCGGTCGTGGCGCTGCGTGCCGGTGCGAACGCCGTGCCTGGCCGGGGCTGGCTGACAGCCGACAGCCGACAGCTGATAGCCAGAAGCAAGAGCGCAGAGGAACCAGTCGGTTGTCGTTGTCTGCTGTTGGCTGTCGGCTGTGAGCTGTCAGCTAGGCGAAACGGAGACGCACGTCTCGCGCACATGCGCAGGAGGTTGCGATGAAACTGGTGTTCCTGGGATTCGGGACGGTGGGACAGGGGCTGGCGGAGCTGCTGCTCGCCAAGCGCGACGAGCTCAAGCAGCGGTACGGCTTCGACTGGACGGTGACGGGGATCGCCGACACCCTCAAGGGGAACGCGTACGACCCGACCGGCATCGACCTCGCGAAGGCGCTCGCCCTCGCCGGCAAGGGCGAGTCGCTCGCCGCGCTCGACCGCGGCGGCAAGGGGTGGGACGCGCTCGCGATGGCGCAGCGCGCCGACGCCGACGCGCTGCTCGAGGCGACGTACACCGACATCAAGACCGGCGAGCCCGCCACCGCGCACATCCGAGCGGCGCTCGGACGCGGGGTGCACGTCGTGACGACCAACAAGGGCCCGCTCGCGCTCCACTACCGCGAGCTCGCAGATCTCGCGGCCAAGCACAACGCCGAGTTCCTGTTCGAGGGCACCGTCATGAGCGGCACGCCGGTGCTCAACCTCGTGCGCGAGACGCTCGCGGGCGCGGCGATCATGGAGATGCAGGGGATCCTCAACGGCACCACCAACTACATCCTGACCCGGATGGAGGAGGGGTTGTCGTACGAGGACGCCCTCAAGAAGGCGCAGGAGCTCGGGTACGCGGAGGCCGTCCCGGACGCCGACGTCCTGGGATGGGACGCGCTCGCAAAGGTCACGATCCTGGCGAACGTGGTGTTCGGCGCGTCCCTGAAGCCGGCCGAGAGCCCGTGCGAGGGGATCACCAAGATCACGGCGGCCGACATCGCGAAGGCGAAGGCCGAGGGGAAGCGGTACAAGCTGATCGGGAGAGTGTGGCGGGAGGGTGGAGCGGTGAAGGCCGCCGTGGCCCCGCGCCTCGTGGACCTCTCCCAGCCGCTCGCCGGGGTGATGGGCGCGACCAACGCGGTCGCGATCAAGACCGACGCCCTCGGCGAGGTCACGATCGTGGGCCCCGGAGCGGGGCGCGCGCAGACCGGGTTCTCGATGCTCACGGACCTGCTCCACATCGTGCGGAGGCGCTCATGAAGATGCTGCTCGCCGGTTCGTGGGTGGACCGCGACAAGAAGATCGAGGTCCGCGACCCGTTCGACAATTCGCTCGTGGACACCGTGCCGCGCGCGACCGCAGCCGACGTCGAGACCGCGCTCGCCGCGGCGGTGAAGGGGTTCGAGGTCGCCCGGCGGATGACCGTGTACGAGCGCGCCCAGGTGCTCTTCAGGACTGCGGCGATCGTGCAGGGCAGGCTCGAGGAGTTCGCGACGACGATCGCGCGCGAGGGCTCGAAGACGATCCGCGAGGCGCGCAAGGAGGCGCGGCGCTGCGTCAACACGCTCACGATCTCCGCTGAGGAGGCGAAGCGGATCCAGGGCGAGACGATCCCGTTCGACTCGTTCCCGGGGGGCGAGAAGCGCGTCGGCTACTACCAGCGCGTGCCGGTCGGGGTGGTGCTCGCGATCACGCCGTTCAACGACCCGTTGAACCTGGTCGCGCACAAGCTGGGGCCGGCGGTCGCCGCCGGCAACTCCGTGATCCTCAAGCCGGCGACCGTGACGCCGCTCTCGGCGCTCAAGCTCACCGAGGCGTTCGTCGAGGCGGGGCTGCCCCCGCTCGTTCTGCAGACGATCACGGGGCACGGCGCCGAGATCGGCGACCCGCTCGTGAGGGGCGGCCGCGTGCGCATGATCTCGTTCACCGGCGGGCTCGAGGCCGGGCAGCGCATCACCACGCTTGCCGGGATCAAGAAGATCGGGATGGAGCTCGGCAGCAACTCGCCGGTGGTCGTCTGGAAGGACGCCGACGTCCGCTGGGCGGCAGAGACGTGCGTGTCGGGGGCGTTCTGGGCGGCGGGGCAGAACTGCATCGGCGTTCAGCGTATCTACGTCCACAACGACGTGTACGCCGCGTTTCGGGACGGGATGGTGGAGTTCACCTCGAAGTACAAGATCGGCGACAAGATGAAGGAAGAGACCGACATGGGGCCGATGATCGCCGAGGGCGAGGCGAAGCGCGTCGAGCGCTGGGTCGCGGAGGCGAGGTCGGCCGGCGCCAAGGTGCTGATCGGCGGCGGGCGCACGGGAGCCCTGATGCAGCCGACCGTGCTTGAGAACGTCCCCAAGACCGCCACCATCCACCACTCCGAGGTGTTCGGGCCGACCGTCAACCTGTACCCGGTCGCGACGATCGAGGAGGCGCTCGCCGAGGCGAACTCGCTCCCGTTCGGCCTGCACGCCGCGCTCTTCACCCGCGACGTGGACACCTCGTTCAAGCTCGCGCTCGGCCTCGACGCCGGCGGGATCATGGTCAACGACTCGACCGACTACCGCCTCGACTCGATGCCGTTCGGCGGGATCAAGAACTCGGGGCTGGGGCGGGAGGGGATCAAGTTCTCGCTGCAGGAGATGACGGAGCCCAAGGTCATCTGCTGGTATCTGCCAAGTATGTAGCGCTTGCAGTCTGGGCGTCGGCGATAGCGGACCGTCTGCGGCGTTGGACTCGGCGGATCGGATGCTCACGTAGCCTTCGGCTACGCTCCGCCCCTCCCGCCTCGTCCGCCTGGCATCCGGCCCACTCTCGGCGGCGCGGCTCCACGCGTCGTGCGTCGGCCCTGCTTGTCTCGTATCTACGATCCACGACCAACGATCCACGACCCACGAGCAGTAGTTGTCGCGGCGGCGCGGCTGCACGCGACTCGCCTCGGCCCTGCTAGTCTCGCATCTACGACACACGATCCACGACCCACGATCCACGAGCAGTAGTTGTCGCGGCGACGCAACTACACGCACTACGCAACGGAGCTGCTTGTTTCGTTCCGGTCGAAAGTCGAAAGTCGAGACCCTGTCTTCCTACTGCGCCCTGCCGACGTGGGGGCGGAGCCGGTGCCACTTCAGCGTGATGGCAGCGGTGTCGCTCGCGGTGCTGCCGCAGGCGTTGGTGACCTGGACCCAGTACGAGGTGTTGGAGTACAGCTTCGGGGTGGAGTACCGGAACGCCGTCGCGCCGACGACCGGGTGCGACGTGTCGCCGCTCGTGCCCGTGTACCACTGGTAGCCGGTCGCGCCCGATGCGGTCACGGAGAGCAGCGTGGAGTGGCCCGCCCAGATCGTGCCGCTGCTGGGCTGGGCCTGGATCGCCGGCCGCGCCGTCGTGTCGGAGGCGATCGCCCCGACCGTCGTCGCCGACAGCCCGCACCCGTTGTCCGCGCGCACCGCGTACGCGTACTCGACGTACGCGACGGCGGTCGTGTCGGTGTAGGCGTGGGCCGTCTCGGCGAGGCCGGTCGCCACCGGGATGTCGTTGCGCAGCACGTCGAAGGTGCGGGTGCCGACGCCGCTGTCTCCCCAGTCCGCGGGGGCCGTCCAGGCGATCGAGAGTCCCTTCTTCGCGCACGGGTCGGCGTCGACCGCCGTGTTGTTGACGAGACCGGACGGCGCCCTGCAAACCACCGGCTCGGTGTACGCGAAGACCCCGCCGGCGGTGCCGGCGTACACGGTGGGAGGGACCGTCGGCGCGACGGCGAGGGCGTTGACGGAGAGGTTCGCGAGTCCGCCGAGGAGCGCGCTCCAGCTCCCTCCGCCGTTCGTGCTCACGGACACGCCTCCGCCTGCGGTTCCGGCGTACACCTTCGGCGCGGACCACGTCGTGACCGCCAGCGACGTGACCGAGAGGGTCGTCAGGCCGGAGCTCACCGGGCTCCAGGTCGAGCCGCCGTCAACCGTCTTGAACACCCCCGCCGTGCTCGCCGCGTACACCGTTCCGGCGCCGGCGGGGTCGACGGCAAGCGCTCGAACCGTGACGCCCGCGAGGCCGACGTTGGCCGAGACCCAGCTGGAGCCGTGGTCGCCGCTTCGGAAGACGCCGCTGCCGGTCGCGGCGTACATCGTGGCGGTGTCGACGGGGTCGATCGCGAGCGCCAGAACCGAGGTGTTGCCGAGGCCGGACTTCACCCAGGTGACGCCGCTGTCCGTCGTCTTCATCACCCCGTTGACGTTGGTGCCGGCGAACACCGTTGCCGCCGTCCCCGGGAGCGCGGCGAGGGCCTGGACCGAGTTGTAGAGAAGACCGGAGGAGGTCCAGTTCGGTGCGGAGGCCGAGTTGGTCAGGACGCCGGAGGCGGCGGTCCCGGCGTAGACGGTGGCGGGCGTCGTGGCCGCGACCGCGAGCGCGAGAACCGAGTTGGAGCCGAGGCCGAAGCCGCCCCAGCTGGCGCCGCCGTCGGTGCTCCGGAACGCGCCAGCGGCCGAGCTCCCGGCGTAGACGGTGCCCGGCGTCGAGGGGTCCACCGCGAGCGACAGTATGATCGCGGGCGGTCCTGCCGAGGTCCACGTCCCGCTCCCCGCCGCCGCCCACGCTGCGCTCGTCGCGGCGACAACGGTCAACAGAACCCTGGCTCGTCGCAAGAACCCCTCCGGCGTCCGCGCGGAGTATATCGGCTCCGGGCTCGCGTCCCGTCCGGCAGACCGGCGCCTACGACGCCCAGCCGAAGAACAGCGCGACGAGTGCGGCCGTGTCGATGAGGCCGTGCGCGAGGACGCACGTCCACAGGTTGCGGCCGGTGAGCAGGTACGCGGTGCCGAGGATGAGCCCGGCGACGCCGGAGTCGACGATCCCGGCCGGGCCCTTGTAGAAGTGCCCGTAGCCGAACAGGACCGAGGCGACCACGGTCGCGGCCCACCACGCTGCGGTCGTGCGGCCGCCGAGGTCCGCCGCGCGTCCGGTGAGGTAGCCGCGGTACGAAACCTCCTCGCCGACCGCCGCGAACGTCCACACGATGAGGAGCGCGAGGAGCGCGTTGCGGAGGTTCCCCGGGATGCCGGAGGCTATCGCGGGGGGGTGGATCGGCGGCCACACCAGGCCGGTCAGCGGCTCGACGACGAGGCTGCCGAGCGCGAGCCGCAGCGCGGCGGCCGCCACCGCGATCGCAACGACGCGGCCCCACGACTCCGGCCGCCGGAACCCCATCGCCTGCCATCCGCCGTCCCGAATGCGGAACGAGAGCATCCCGAGGATGAACAGGATCGGGACCTCGTTCGGGACGACGCGATAGACGTTGTGGGCGATCACGATCGCGGCGGCGAGGAGGAACTCGGCGGCGCTCACGGCGCGCGAGATCCTCGACGCGGCCGGGGGCGCGGGGGTTGGGTTCGCCTCGGGCGAGGTCATGAGGCCGTCTACGCTCCGCTCCGGCAGCGGGTTTCCCGTACGTCGGAGGACGGCGACACGCGAGGGACAGGAGCGGGAAGAGGGGAGACGGGAGAGGGAAGACGAAAGGCGGAAGGTGGAAGACGGAAGGCGGAGGGCACGCCTCCAGACGTCGGCGTGGCTTGTCTTCCCTCTACCTTCTTCTCTCTTCCCTCCAGCCACGCCCCTTTGCGCGGTTCCTCCGGCCCCTCATCTCAGGTCTTGAGCTTCCGCCCGAGCGTGGCCTCGACCTTCTCGACCTTGGCGGCGAGGCGGCCGGAAGCCCCCCGGCGCCAGTCGCCCTTGAAGGCGACGCTGATGCGGTCGCAATCCCCGGCCATCCGGTCGAAGCACGCCTTGAGGACGGCCATGACCTCGTCCCACTCCCCTTCGACGCACGTTCCCATCGGGCCCAACCTCTAGGGAACGCCTGACTTGTCGATGATGTCGAGGGAGCGCGACACCCACGGCGAGACGCTCGCACCCTTGTCGAGCGGGGTCAGCGAGAACTCGGCCAGCAGCATGGTCCACCTCCAACTGGTTTCCCGGCGTTTCGGGCCTTCTCCGGGTGGGTCGGTTCACCAGCTTTCCCAGGTACTTACGGGGTGCCCCCCGGTTGCTTGACAGCGACAAAAAGGCTGTGGCAGCATCATTAGTCGCAGCACGCGAGGCTGTGCCGGTTCGAGATCGAGGTAATGCCGTCCTGAAGGAGGCGAGAGGCGTGACTGAGAAGCGACACAGCACGATCATCATCGTTCCTCACGCCCACGGCAAGGTCTTCAAGATCCAGCTCTCTCCGGTCCTCCTCAAATCACTGGCGTTCCTCGGGATCGCGGTCGCCGTCCTGTCCGTCGTCTCGATCGTGGCGTCGGGCAACTTCCTCCGTCAGCGTGCCCTCTTCCGCGCCCTCCAGAGCGAGAACAAGCAGCTCAAGGGCAACAACCAGCGCCTGGCCCAGACGTTGACGCAGGTCCAGACGAGACTGGCGCAGTTCGAGCAGCGCACGAAGGCGCTGGCGATCGCGGCCGGGGTCGCCAACCTGTTCTCCGACACCAGCGGTGCCGCGCCCGCCGTCGCCGGCAGCGGCGGCCCGCTGACCAGGCTGGCGGGCGAGCCCGAGGCGCTGGTCCGGAAGCAGGAACAGCTCGATCAACAGCTCGCGAAGGTCGAGAAGCGGCTCTCCGAGCAGGCGCTCGTCCTGTCGCACACGCCGGTGGTGGCACCGGTGGTGGGCGTCATCACGGACGGGTTCGGGCCCCGGATCGACCCGGTGACCCACCAGCCCGCCTTCCACGACGGGCTCGACATCTCGGTCGCGTTCGGCACCGTGATCTCGGCGCCGGCGGACGGCGTCGTGACGTTCGCGGACCGGGACAGCGGGTACGGCCGCCTCCTCAAGATCAACCACGGCTACGGCTACACCACCATGTACGGACACCTCGACCGCTTCCTCGTCAAGGAGGGCAGCCGGGTCACCCGCGGCCAGCCGATCGGGAAGGTGGGGATGTCCGGGCGCACGACGGGGCCGCACCTCCACTACGAGGTCTGGAAAGACGGTGAGAAGCAGAACCCGCTCTACTACATCCTCGACGCCTACTGACCCACACCACTGACGAGAACGAGATGGAACCTCTCCAGGAGCCGGTGGTCGGCGTGCGTCTCTGGCCGCAGGTGTACGCGATCGCCCGACTGGACACCGTCCCTGAAGGTCTCCCCTCGCACACCGTAGGCGGTCCCCCGGTCGCGGTGATCGTCGGCCACGGCGAGGTGAGCGTGCTCGCGCCCGAGGATGTGATCGGCGACCTCGCCCTGCCCGGCGACGAGGTGTTCAGGGGGTGGCGGGCGCTCACCCTCGAGGCGGTGTTCCCGCTCGGAACCGTGGGCGTCCTCGCGACGGTCAGCGGCGCCCTGGCCGAAGTGGGAGTGCCGGTGATGGTGTTCTCGAGCCACGACACCGACCACTTCCTCGTGCCGGCGGCATCTCTCGGGCGCGCCCTCGCCGCTCTCAACCAGGCCTCGCTCGGCCGCTTCCTGCGGGCGCCCGGCCGCTGAGAGCGCGACCGCGCGCGCCGGCGTCTTGAGAACAACCCGGTGCCGGTGGACGTATGAACTGATGTCTCGGCTGGAGGCCGTCATGACGAAGAAGCGCAAGAGGTGGCTCATCGGTGTCGCCGTCGGCGTGGTCGTGGTCGGAACGACCGTGGCGCTCGGGTCGCGCTCCAAGGGGAACGCGCAGGCCAAGGACGAGACGCCGATCGCGAAGGCCGACTTCGCCGACGTCCAGGTCGAGGTCACCGAGATCGGGACGGTCCAGCCCGAGGTCAAGGTGGACGTCAAGTCCGCGCTGTCCGGCAAGGTCGTGGAGCTTCCGGTCCGCGAGGGCGACGTGGTGAGGAAGGGGCAGCTCCTGGCGGCGATCGAGCCCGACGTCAACCAGGCCCAGACGCTCGCCGCGGTCCGCCGGTCGGTGAACCAGCAGGAGATCGACTTCTCCGACGCCGAGAAGGACTACAAGGCCAAGCTCGAGTTGTACAAGAGCGGCCTGCTGTCGGACGAGGCTCTGCGCACCTCCGAGACCCGGTTCAAGACCAACCGGGAGGCGCTCGCCGCCGCGCGCGAGAAGGCGGGGATCGTCGAGTCGTCGGGGATCCCGCTCTCGACGAACCCGAACCAGGTTCTCAACATCGGCTCGCCGATGGACGGAGTCGTGATCACGCGCTCGGTGGAGTTCGGCGAGGCGGTGACGGGCGCCGGGTCGTTCAACGCCGGGACCGTGATCGCCACCGTGGCGGATCTCTCCAAGATGATCGTCAAGGCCGGCGTCTCGGAGGTGGACATCGGCAAGGTCCGGCTCGCCGCGCCGGTCCTGATCACGCTCGACGCGTACCCGAAGGTGCGCTTCGCCGGAAAGGTCTCCCGGATCGCTCCTGCGGCCCGCCTGCAGGACCAGGTCAAGGTGTTCGACGTCGAGGTCACGCTCGACAACCAGGGGAAGGAGTTGCGCACCGGGATGACGGCGAACGTGACGATCAAGGGCGACCGGGCCGACCACGTGCTCGCGGTGCCCCTGGAGGCGGTGTTCCACCGCGAGGACGGCGAGGTCGTCTACCTGAAGAAGGCGGCGCCGGTCGGCAAGCAGCCCGCGCCGAAGGCAACTCCGAACCCGCGCGACGCCTGGAAGCAGCAGTTCGAGGAGCGCAAGGTGGACACCGGGATCTCCTCGATGTCCCACGTGCAGATCATGGCCGGGCTGACCGCGGGGCAGGAGGTCGCGCTCGAGGACCCGACGCGGCCGAAGAAGTAGGAGGAGAACCGGTGAGCGAGCCGCTGATCGTCCTCGAGGGCGTGCGCAAGGTCTACGACGCCGGCGAGGTCGCGGTCGAGGCGCTGCGCGGCATCGACCTGGCGGTCGAACAGGGCGAGTACATCGCGATCATGGGCCCGTCCGGCTCCGGCAAGTCCACCCTGATGCACATCCTCGGCTGCCTCGACACGCCGACCGCCGGGAGCTACCGGCTCGCCGGGGAGGAGGTCGCCAACCTCTCGCCCGGCCGCCTCGCGGCGCTCCGCAACAAGTTCATCGGGTTCGTGTTCCAGAGCTTCAACCTGCTGTCCCGGGCGACGCTGCTGCGCAACGTCGAGCTGCCGATGCTGTACGCGGGGATCGGCGCCGAGGAGCGCAAGGCCCGCGCCCGCGAGATGCTCGACCACATCGGCCTCGCCGACCGCGAGAAGCACATGCCCAGCCAGCTCTCGGGCGGGCAGCGCCAGCGCGCCGCGATCGCCCGTGCACTCGTCACCCGGCCCGCGCTGCTGCTCGCGGACGAGCCCACCGGGAACCTCGACCAGACCTCGGGGGGCGAGGTGATGGACATCTTCGACGCCCTCAACGGGTTCGGCCAGACGGTGATCATCGTGACGCACGATCCGGGTGTCGCCGCGCACGCGCACCGGATCATCCGCATCGTGGACGGGCGGATCTCGCTCGACGAGGCGAGGGCGGCGTAGATGAACCTCCTCGAGGTGGTCTCGGACGGTTTCGCGGACGTGCGCGCGCACGCCGGGCGGACCGCGCTGCAGACGCTCGGGGTCGTGCTCGGGGTCGCGTCGGTGGTCGCCACCATGGGCCTCACCGCGGGCGGCCGGGCGCAGAGCATGCAGTACTTCACGCAGAGCGGCGGCGTGCTCAAGGTCCTCGTGTGGACGAAGCAGGCCGAGACGGTGCACGCCTCCGCGCGCGAGATGGCGAGCCGCGGGCTCACGCTCGACGACATCGCGGCGATCCGCGCGTCGATTCCGGGGTTCGACCTGGTGGAGCCCGAGGTCGACCGCCGCCTCCAGATCACGAGCGCGCGCGCGACCAAGCGCTACGAGGTGAGCGGCGTCGGGCCGCTGTACGCGGAGCTCAACGAGCTGCGCCTCGAGAGCGGCCGCTTCATCACGGACGACGACGTGCGCGCCTCCGCGACCGTGTGCGTGTTGGGTGCCGACCGCGCGCGCGAGTTCTTCGGCAGCGAGGACCCGGTCGGCAAGACGCTCCGCATCGGCGACCACCTGTACACGATCGCCGGCGTGCAGCAGTACCGCGAGTTCTACTGGAACGCCGGCGACACATACAACGCGCTCGGGTGGATGAACGAGATGGTGCTCGTGCCGGTGACCACGATGCAGGCGCGCCACATCGGCGCCGGCGAGCGCAAGGTGGACCAGATCGGGCTGCACATGTCCTCCCTGGACGTCTACGAGAAGGCGGTGCCCGCACTCCGGCGCCTCCTGTTCAACCGCCACGGAGCGGACGACTTCGAGGTGTACGCCCGCAAGGAGCGCATGGAGCAGATGAACCAGAACGGCCAGGTGTACGACATCGCCTTCCTGGTGTGCGGCCTGATCTCGCTGCTCGTCGGCGGGATCGTCGTCGCAAACATCCTGATGGCCTCGTTCACCGAGCGCATGCGCGAGGTCGGGGTGCGCAAGGCGCTCGGCGCGAAGGGGTGGCACATCGCGGTGCAGTTCCTCCTCGAGTCCGCGATCGTGACCGGGCTCGGCGGCGCCGCGGGCCTCGCGCTCGGCGTCGGGTTCGTGCACATCATGGCGGGGATGCTGAACCAGCCCGCGGCGCTCACGCCCGCGATGGTCGCCGGGGCGGTCACCTCGGCGACGAGCGTCGGCCTCGTGTTCGGGTTCTACCCGGCGGTGAAGGCCGCGCGGCTCGACCCGGTGGTCGCGCTCAGGTACGAGTGAGGGGCGGGTGATGGCGTTCTGGGAGGCCGTCCGGACGACGCTCGCGGAGATCTGGGCGCACAAGCTCCGCTCGGGGCTCACACTCGTGGGCGTCATCCTGGGCACCGCCGCGGTGGTCGTGATGATCACGATCATCGAGGGCGTGAAGGTGATGGTGTGGGACGGGATCGCGAGCCTCGGGTTCGACGGCGTGATGTTCGTCTCGGCGCGCGAGCCCGAGGACCCGATCGAGCGCCTCAAGCAGGGGTACTCGCGCGGGCTCGAGGCGCCCGACGCGGGCGTCGTGCGCGAGGAGGGTGAGGCGATCCAGGCGGTGGCGGCGGTGCGCATCTCGCAGCTCGTGGTCTCGGCGCAGGGCGTCGAGCGCCGCGTCCGGGTGTACGGGATCACCCCCTCGTACGGGCAGGTGCACGACCGCAACGTGAGCGCGGGCCGATGGCTCGACGAGGGCGACCAGATCGAGTCGCGCAAGGTCGCGGTGTTGGGGAAGCTGCTGGCGGAGCGGCTGTTCGGGACGGAGAGCCCGCTCGGTCGGAACGTGCGGATCGGCGACGCGCTGTTCCGCGTGGTGGGCGTCGAAACCGAGCTCGGCAACAAGATGGCGGACTCGGGGTGGACGCGACGCGAGATGGACGGCGTGCTGATCCCTCTCTCGTCGTTCCGCGCGTACCTGCAGGGCGGGGAGCGCATCGCTCTCCTCACCGTCAAGACGACCTCAAAGGACAGGCTCAACCTGGTCAAGAAGGAGGTCGAGCGGCTGGTGCGGCGCGCCCACCACGGGATCTCGGACTTCGAGGTCGAGAACATCGCCGACGAGATCCTGCGGGCGGAGAAGGAGGTCGCCAAGGAGCTGCGCAACTGGACGATCATCCTCGCCTCCCTCGCCGGGATCTCGCTGCTCGTCGGCGGGATCGGGATCTACTCGGTGCTCAAGATCTCGCTCGCCGAGCGCCTGTACGAGATCGGCCTGCGAAAGGCGATCGGCGCCTCCGACCGCGCCATCCTGCTGCAGTTCATGGTCGAATCTACCGCGCTCTCGACGCTGGGCGCGCTGATCGGCTGTCTCGTCGGCGCCGGGATCACCGCCGCCGCGTCGTCGGCGTTCCCCGCGGGGCTCGCGCTCGCGCCGCTCGGCCTCGTGCTCGGGATCGCGTTCGCGGTCGCGACGGGGTTGTTTGCGGGGGTGTTTCCGGCGATGACGGCCTCCCGCATGACTCCCGTGGAAGCATTGCGCGGATAGGCGCCGCCGATAGCGGACCGTCTGCGGCGTTGGACTCGTCGGATCGGATGCTCACGTAGCCTCCGGCTACGCTCCGCTCCTGCCGCCTCGTCCGCCTTGCATCCGGCCCACTCTGGGCGGCGCGGCTACACGCGCGTAGCGTCGACCCTGCAGCGGCGGCCGCGCACGCTTCGCCACGGCTCGTCTCGTCTCCACCACTTGCCTCGCCGCGTCCTCCGTTGAGCGTTTGCCCTTTGACGCTTCCGTGCCGTCAACGTGCCCTAAGACTCTCGGGCAGCCCAGTTCGTTGCGCCCCCGGTGTCATGAAGCCCTGATTCATCCGTTGCCCCCGCGTTGGCCAACCGTTGCTCCGGCGTGGCGGCGCCGTCACGAGCATGGTCGGCCCGGGCACCAGCGTGGAGAGCGAGGAGCGCGGGGAGGTGCCCATGAGAGTCGGGACCGCGGACACTCGCACGAGGTGGGCCGATCGTGGATCGGAGGTGCGGCGCCGGGTATCTGCGCTGGCCGCCGAGGTGTGGCGGGCGTGGACGGTCGCGTTCGCGGTGCTCCTCGCGCCGTGCGCGGCGGGCCTGGCGGCGCCGGCGGCAGGCGCCGCATCCCCGGGCCGGGACGGGGCGGTGGTGTCGGCCGCCACGGCGGGTGAGCCCGGCGACATGAGTTGGCTCCAGCGCACGGGTTCCGGCGCGGCGGAGGCCAACTACTACATCGACCTCCTGGCGGACGCCGACGTCGCGGCGCTCCAGTACGTCGCCGACAGGTACTACCTCTTCTCCGCCGGCGACGGCACGTGGGGGAACGGGTGGCTCTCCAAGTTCGTCGTGTACGACCTGGGCGTGCGGGCGTTCGAGCTCCGGTCACAGCTCCCCGGCGCGCTCGCGGAGCAGATCGACCGCATCATGGAGGACGCCGTCGACGAGCGGACGTTCCGGGTCGACACGTCGTGCGGCATCGACCCCTGGAACTCGTGCTCCGAGGACTTCGGGTCGATGCTGAAGGCCGTCGCGACGGTGCGCCAGCTGTTCCCCAACGTCGTCGCCCGCGTCGGGGACGGGGCGCTGCGCCTGCTCGAGGAGGAGTACTTCAGGCTCGCGTTCTCGACCGAGGCGGGGACGTACGCCCTGACGGTGCAGACGTCGCCGATCGACGGCAACGCGTACGTCATGATGAACAACCACGGCGGCCAGAGCGCCGTGTACGGCGGGGTCCTCCTGATCGAGCTGGCCAACGCCTTCTACGCCTACTGGCTGGCGGGCACGCCCCTGCCGGAGTTCTACCGCGACCCGGCCGTGCTCGCCACGATCGCGTCGCTGTTCGGCTGGCTGCAGCTGACCGCGACCCCCGACGGGCGCTCCTACGTCAACGGCTGTCTCGACGCGCGCGGCGAGATCGGGCCGTGCGACGACCCCGGCGTCTCGAGCGCGATCCCGCGCTTCATCCCGGCCGGCCGGGTCGCGAGGGTGCTGCTCGGTGAGGGGGCGTTCCTCCCCGGACGGTACGACTTTCGCGCGTTCGACCCGACGTACGGCGCGGGCAACTGCTGGAACAGGGGAAGAAGGCTCCAGTACGGCGCACGCAACCCCGACTGGGTGCCCGTCAGGGTCTCGCCGGCGGCCCCACTGGCTCTCGAGTGGGAGGCGCAGGCGGACGCGACCCGGTACGAGGTGTGGGGCCCCGGAGGGCGGGTCGCGTCCACGGACTCTCCCAGGTTCACGTTCGCGGAGGTGCCGGCGGGCGCGTTCGACGTCGGCGTCGTGGCCAGGGGCGGCGAGTACGATCGCGCCACGGGCGTGGGGTTCTCCCCGGTCGACGGCCGCCGCGTCGCGCGCCGGGTCCGCCGCTGAGATGCGCCGTGCGGCGGTGCTCTCCTCGTGGGTCGAGGCCTCCCGATCGCGCCCGCTACCGGGTGCGGCGGTAGGGGACGAACTGGCCGAGGCTGCAGCTGCCGACGCCGACGCCGCCCACCGGGTCGAACACGGTGACGATGTCGCCGCGGCACAGCCGCGTCACGGTCGTCGCGCTCTTGAGCGCCCGTCCGGCGTCGAGCCCGGGACAGGCGACCGGCGGGCGGTTCACGTAGACGACGTCCTCGGTGCGGCCGTCGAACACGATCACGCCTCTCCCGTACGACCGCTGGGCGCCGAGATCCGCCATCGCCACGCACTCCTGCGGCGGCCCGGCGGTCCGACCCGCGAGCGCCTCGGCGAGGCCGGCTTCGTCGCTCGCGGCCTCGGCGCGCGCCCCCACGCCGGACGGGGCGTTATGCGCGCAGCCGGCGATGACGATGGCCGCCGAGAGCGCGATGGTGAGGGTTCTCATGGTGTCCTCCCCGGGAGGCGTTCGCCCGCTCGTGCCACGCTCCTCTCGGTGAGGGTCCTGGTGTGGCGTTCGAGTCCGCGCACGGACGCGGCGGGAGCAGGCCCCCGTACTCAAGATCGTCCCTGGGGAGCCGCGCGTCCAGCGGCGCCGCGCCGCAGGCACCTCGATGCGGGCCCGCCAGGCGGCAGGAGCGAGGGGGGAGCCCGAAGGCCGCGGCTTCAGCTTTGTCGCAGCTCTCCCTCTTCCTGCTACCCTCTACCCTCTTCCGGCGTGTAGACGGCGTCCGGACGCTCGAACCCGCGAGCGTGCGGACGGGCTCACCCTCGCTGAACGACGAGCACCCTCTCGACACCGGCGTGGTCGAGACCGCGGTGGACCTCGGCGAGCCCCGCGCCGGCGAGCACAGGTCCGAGGCTGACGCGCTGCCGTGGCCCCATCTCCAGCATGGCGTGGCCGCCAGGGGCGAGCAGGTGGGGGAGGTCCGACAGGAGCCCGCGGATGAGGTCGGTGCCATCCTCCCCACCCGCCAGCGCCATGTGCGGCTCGTGGCCGCGGATCTCGACCGAAAGGCCGGGGATCTCGGCGACCGGCACGTACGGCAGGTTCGCGACCACGAGGTCGAACGGACCGCGGACGTGGGCCGTCAGGTCACCCACCGCGAAGCTCACCTCCGCCCCCAGTGCGCGGGCGTTGCGGCGGGCGACGAGCACGGCCGACGGCGAGAGGTCGGTGGCGACGGCCCGGGCGCCCGGCAGCTCGAGCGCGAGCGTGACCGCCAGGCACCCCGAACCCGTTCCGACGTCGAGGAGGCGTGGGCGCTCGCCGCGAGGCAGGCGGAGCGCGCACTCGACGATGAGCTCCGTCTCGGGCCGCGGGATCAGCACCGCAGGCGTGACCTCGAACGGCCGTCCCCAGAACGGGCACGTTCCGGTGATGTAGTGCGCGGGCTCGCCGGCGGCCCGCCGCCGGAGCCAGTCGCGGAGGACGGCCTCGGCGCGCTCCGGCACACCGTCGCCGGGGTGCGCGAGGACCCACGCCTCGGGGCGCTCGAGCGCGTGCGCCAGCAGCCAGCGCGCCTCCCGCGCCGGGTCGGGGAGTCCCTCGCGCCGGGAAAGCGCGGCCGCGGCGTACGCCTGGAGCTCGCCGACGGTCACGGCATCGCTCTGCGCGCCGCGCGGCCGACGACCAGGCGCGCGGCGACCGTCGCGACCACGACGCCCACGCCGATGCTGACGATCACCGAGGCCCCGAGCCTCCGCATCGCCAGCGTGCCCGCGGCGACGAGGACGCCGGCCAGCCACGTCGCGGGCGTGAGCGCCGCGACCGGCGGCAGCGGGCGGTGGCGGCGGGCGTAGAAGACGAGAGCGGTGCTCCAGAACAGCCCCCCCCACCACCCGAGCCCGAACCCTACCGCGGCCTGCACGAAGGTGCGCACGGCGGGCGCCTCGCTCGGCATCAGCCGGAACGGAGGCATCCAGAACGCGATGACGGTGCCCGCGGCCGCCATCACGAGCGCCGCGCCGAACGCGAACCTGACCTCGGCGAGCACCCGCGGCCGGCGGAACAGGCGGTGCCACCCGGTCGGTGCGGGCTCGGGTGACGGTGAGGCCTGCCGGGGCCGGCCGGATGCGGCATCCCGGCGTTCCTCGCGGGTGCTCATCCGGAGGAGGCCAGCTCACGTTCCAGCCGCTCGGCCTGGAGGTGGGCGATCAGCGGGTCGAGCAGGAGGTCGAGTTCCCCGTTGAGGATCTCGGCGATCCGGTGGACGGTGAGCCCGATGCGGTGGTCGGTCACGCGCGACTGCGGGAAGTTGTACGTCCGGATCTTCTCCGACCGGTCGCCGCTGCCGACCATCGAGCGTCGCTCCGCGGAGAGCTTGGCCTGCTGCTCGGCCTGCGCGATCTCATACAGCCGAGCCTTCAGGATGCGCATCGCCTGCGCGCGGTTCTGGATCTGCGAGCGCTCGTTCTGGCACGAGACGGCGAGGCCAGTCGGGAGGTGCGTGATGCGCACGGCCGAATACGTGGTGTTGACCGACTGCCCACCGTGCCCCGACGAGCAGAACGTGTCGATGCGGAGGTCCTTGGGGTCGATCTCGACCTCGACCTCCTCGGCCTCCGGCATCACCGCGACGGTGGCGGCCGACGTGTGGATCCGGCCCGAGGCCTCGGTCGCCGGGACGCGCTGCACACGGTGGACGCCGGACTCGTACTTGAGGCGCGAGTAGGCACCCTCGCCCTCGATCAGGGCCACCGCGTCCTTGACGCCGCCCATCCCCGCCTCGGAGAGATCGGTGACCGTGACGCGCCACCGCCTCCCCTCGGCGTACCGGGTGTACATGCGGAGCAGCTCCGCCGCGAACAGGGCAGCCTCCTCGCCGCCCGTGCCCGCCCGCACCTCGAGGACGACGTTCCGCTTGTCGTTGGGGTCGGCGGGCAGCAGCAGCAGCTTGAGGGCGCGCTCCCGGCCGGCGAGCTCGCTGGCGAGCCGCTTCACCTCGTCCTCGGCCATCGCACGGAGCTCGGGGTCGCTCTCGCCCGCCATCAGCTCGCGCGCGCCGCGCTCCTCGTCGAGGAGCTTGCGGTACGCCTGGTACGCCGCGACCACCGGCTCGATCTCGGCGAGCTTCTTGCTCACCTCGAGCAGGCGCTTGCGGTCGGTGAGCACCTCGGGGCTGGCCTGCTCGTCGCGCAGGTCCTGCCAGCGGCGGGTCACCTCGTCGAGGCGCTGCAGCATCCCGTTCACGGCGCAAGCCTACCTTTCTCAGCAGGTTCCGGCAACCGGGCGGGGTCCGGCGATCCGCCACCCCAAAGCAACCAGCCGGGGGACGCGCCCCCGGCTGGATCGGTTTCCGGGTCGCAACGGCCGTTACGCCTTCTTCTCGCTCCTCTTGTACCGGCGCTGGAAGCGCTCGACCATCCCTGCGGAGTCGATAAGCTTCTGCTTGCCGGTGAACAGGGGGTGGCAGGCGGAGCAGATCTCTAGGCGGATCTCCTTCTTGGTGGACCTGGTCTTGAAGGTGTTGCCGCAGGCGCAGTGCACCTCGACCTCTTGGTACACGGGGTGGATCCCTTCCTTCATGCGAACCTCCACGGCCCCGAACGGCGGGCAGGGGATCATACACCCTACTGCCCCGGGGGCGCAAGGCGCACCGTGACGGCCGTTTCGCCGGGCGCCGTCGCGTGTGTCACCATGACCCCGCCATGGCCAGCAGACGCGCCGCTCTCCTCGACGTGCTCGCCCGCGGGGCGTTCTTCCAGGGGCTCCAACCGGGGGCGCTCGCCGAGGTGGTGGCCGCGGCGTGCGAGCGGCGGGTCGAGGAGGGCGAGGCCGTGTTCCGGGAGGGCGAGCCCGCCGACCGGTTCTGCGTCGTGACGGACGGCAGGCTAAAGCTGACCCAGCTCGGGGCGGACGGCAACGAGGTGATCCTCCGCTTCGTCGGGCCGGGCGAGGCGACGGCCGCGCTCGCGATCTTCGAGGGGACCGAGTACCCGCTCACCGCCCGGGCCGTCGGGCCGACGTCGGTGCTGGAGTGGGAGCGCGAGGCGGTCCAGGCGCTGCTCCGCCGTCACACCGCGCTTGCGGTGAACACGGTGCGCCTGCTCTCCGAGCGCCTGCGGGAGGTGCAGGAGCGCTTCCGCGAGCTCGCGACCGAGCGCGTGGCCCAGCGCGTGGCGCGCGCTCTCCTGCGCCTGGTCCGCCAGGCCGGCCGCAAGGTCGAGGTGGGGGTGCTCATCGACCTGCCCCTGTCGCGGCAGGACCTCGCCGAGATGACCGGGACGACGCTGTTCACGGTAAGCCGCGTCCTCTCGGAGTGGGAGGCGCGCGGGATCATCGAGAGCGGCCGGGAGCGGGTGACCGTGACGAACCCGCACGGTCTTGTCGCGATCGCGGAGGACCTGCCGGAGGAGAGGCGAGGGAAAGGGTAAAGGGCAAACGTCAAGAGGACGACACCGCCCCCTCAGGCGTTCGGCTGCCGTTGCTCGTCTTCCCTTTGCCGTTTCCCCTTTCCCCCTTTTCCTGTCTCTGGTTGCTCCAGCGCAAAGACGATGCGCCTGCCACCGCGTAGCGTGCTCTCGCGATGGGCGCGAGACGTGCCAAACCGACACCGGCTCTGACAGTCGCCGAGCTGCTCCGCCGCTGGCCGGCCGCCGGCCCGGTCCTGATCGGACGCGGGATGGCGTGCCCGGGGTGCGCCATGGCGCCGTTCGACACGGTGCGCGTGGCCGCCGAGACGTACGGCTTCGACGAAGACGCGCTGCTGGACGAGGTCCGACGCGCCGGGAGGGGCGCTCGCGCCAGTTCGCGATGAGGAGGCAGAGATGACACCGACGGAGACGCTGAAGCACGAGCACAAGATCGTGGAGCTCGTCCTGCAGGGGACGGAGCGCGAGGCGCTCGCCATCCGCAACGGCGGCGAGGTCCACGCCGAGACGATCGAGGAGATGACGGACTTCTTCAAGAACTTCGTGGACCGCTGTCACCACGCGAAGGAGGAGCGCCACCTGTTCCCCGCGCTCGGCTCGAAGGGGTTCCCGGCCGAGACGGGCCCGGTTGCGGTGATGCTGTACGAGCACGAGCAGGGACGCGCCGCGATCCGCGCGATCACGGAGTCGCTCCCCGGCGCGCGCAACGGGGACCGCCGCGCGGCGGCGGCGCTTGCCGACGCGCTGCTCGAGTACGTCGAGCTCCTGCGCAACCACATCTTCAAGGAGAACAACGTGCTCTTCCCGATGGCCGACCGCCTCCTCGCCGCCGATGAGCAGGCGACGCTTGCGGCGCAGTTCGACCAGGTCGAGGCGGAGGAAATCGGGGAGGGGGTCCACGAGCGGTACCACGAGCTGGCGCACCGGCTGGCGGGTGTCTGACGCCGTGGCGCGCCGCGCTGCAGCCGTCGGCGGTGGTGCCGCCGCGGGAGCTCCCCACCGCGCTCCGGGGGCGGCGTTGCCGGCCGTTCCGCCCGATCCGGACGCGTTCCCGCGCTTCTTCCTGACCGGGATCGCGGCGACGCTCTCCGCCGGAGCGACGTGGGGTGCGATCGTGCTCCTCCGCATCGCCGCCCATCGTTCCCTCACCTCGGTCTCGATCTTCGAGATCGACGCGCACGCCCAGGCACAGATCTACGGCTGGGTTGGGATGTTCGTGATGGGGTTCGCGTACACGGCGTTCCCGCGGTTCTGGCGGGTACGCCTGCGGTGGCCGGGGGCGGCGCTCGCGTCGTGGCTCCTGATGGCCGCGGGGATCGTCCTGCGCGCGCTCGGCGAGCCGTTGCACGAGATCGCGGGGTTCGCGCCGACGGCGGTCGCCGGAGCGGCCGCGCAGCTCGCCGCCGTGGCGGCGTTCGCCGCGGTGCTGCTCGCCACACGGAGCGGCTCCGGCGCGCGCCCTACGGTGTCGGACCGCTACATCGCGGCGGCCGTGGGGTGGTTCGTCGCCGCGGGCGCCGTGGACGTGTTCCACGTCGCACGGATGGTCGGCGCCGCGACGGCCGCCGATGTGGTCCGTCAGGTCGAGGTGTGGCAGTTCCCGCTGCGCGATCTGCAGATCCATGGGCTCGCGATGATGATGATCTTCGGGGTGTCGATGCGGCAGTTCCCGGCATGGTTCGGCACCCCCGTCCCCGACGCCGGGCGCGCGCGGCGGCTGTGGCTGCCGCTCCAGCTCGCGGTCGCGCTCGAGACGGCGGCGTTCGCGGTCGGGATGGGCAGCGGGCGGCACCTGTGGCTCGCGGTGTCCGGGGTTGCCGCGCTCGTGCTCGCGGCCTGCGCCGTCGCGTTCGCGGCCAACGAGCGCCTGTGGGTGCGGGTCGAGCGCCCCGATCGCTCGCTCAAGTTCGTGCGCGCGGCTCAGGTGTGGCTGGTGATCGCCCTCGCGATGCTGGTCCTGGCGCCCGTGTACTTCGCGGTCGTCGGGACGCACTTCTCGCACGCCTGGTACGGAGCGATGCGGCACGCGATCACGGTCGGCTTCATCTCGCTGACGATCATGGGCGTGGCAGCGAGGGTGGTGTCGGCGCACGCTGCGCCGTGGGCGCCCGACGTCGGCCGCCTGCGGCTCCCGTTCGCGCTGGTGACCACCGGGTGCGCCCTGAGGGTGACGATGCAGGTCGCGACCGACTTCACGGCGGCGGCGTTCCCGCTCGCCGGCGCGAGCGGGGTTCTCGAGGTGGCCGGTCTGGCGGTCTGGGGCGCACGCCTGGCGCGCGCGATGCTGGCGCGGCGGCGATCCGTGGCCGTCGAGGGGGGGACGCATGGCTGAGAGGTCGAACCGGGGGTTGTGGATCGCGCTGACCGTCGTCGTCGTCGGCTCGTTCGCCGTGCTGGGGTCCGTCGGGCGCGAGATCTACCGCGAGGCGCCGCCGGTTCCGGCGCGGGTCGTCACTCCCGACGGCTCCGTCCTGTGGACCGGGGAGGACATCAAGGACGGCCAGAACGTCTGGCAGTCGATGGGTGGGCAGGAGGTCGGGACGGTGTGGGGGCACGGTGCGTACGTCGCGCCCGACTGGTCCGCCGACTGGCTGCACCGCGAGGCGACGTTCCTGCTCGACCACTGGGCGCGCGGGGCGTACGGCAAGGCGTACTCGGAGCTCGACGGCGAGGCGCAGGCGATGCTGCGGGCACGCCTCGCTCGGGAGGAGCGGGCGAACACCTACGACCGCTCGACCGGCGACCTCGCGGTCTCGGCCGACCGGGCGGCCGCGATCGCGGCCGTTGCGGCCCACTACACCGCGCTGTTCGGGCACGACCCCGCGCTGGCGGGGCTGCGCAACGCCTACGCCCTTCCCGCCGACGCGATCAAGGACCCGGAGCGCCTCCGCAAGCTGAACGGGTTCTTCTTCTGGGCCGCCTGGGCCTGCACCACCGAGCGGCCCGGCGGCGCCGTGACGTACACCAACAACTGGCCTCCTGAGAACCTCGTCGGCAACCGGCCGTCGGCGTCGCTGATCCTCTGGACGGGCGCGAGCGTCATCCTCCTGATCGCGGGGATCGGGGCGCTGGCGTGGACGTTCGCGGTCCAGCGCCGGCACCAGGAGGGCGACGCTCCCTTCCCCGACACCGACCCGCTCCTGGGGGCCGCGCCGACGCCGTCGATGAGGGCGACCCTCAAGTACTTCTGGACGGCCGCTGCACTGCTGGTCGTGCAGATCGTCCTCGGCGCGATCACCGCGCACTACGGCGTCGAGGGCGGCGGGTTCTACGGCGTACCGATCGCGCGGTGGCTGCCGTACGCGGTCACGCGGACGTGGCACCTGCAGCTCGGGATCTTCTGGATCGCGACGGCGTGGCTCGCAACGGGCCTGTACATGGCGCTGGCGGTGTCCGGGCACGAGCCGCGCGGACAGCGGGGGCTCGTCAACGTGCTGTACCTCTGCCTGCTGGTGATCGTCGTCGGCTCGATGGTGGGGCAGTGGCTCGGCGTGATGCAGAGGCTCGGCCTCGCCGCCAACTTCTGGTTCGGGCACCAGGGGTACGAGTACGTGGACCTCGGACGGTTCTGGCAGATCTTCCTGTTCGTCGGCCTCCTGATCTGGCTCGCGCTGATGGGGCGGGCGCTGGCGCCTGCGCTACGCCGCCCCGGCGAGAGCCGCTCGCTGCTCGGCCTGTTCTTCGTCTCCACGGTGGCGATCGCGCTGTTCTACGGAGCGGGACTGATGTGGGGGCGGCAGACCAACCTCGCGGTCGCCGAGTACTGGCGGTGGTGGGTCGTGCACCTCTGGGTCGAGGGGTTCTTCGAGGTGTTCGCGACCGTGGTCATCGCGTTCCTGTTCACCAGGATGGGGCTGCTGCGGGTGGGGTCGGCGACCGCGGCGGTGCTGTTCTCGACGACGATCTTCCTCGCCGGCGGGATCATCGGGACGTTCCACCACCTCTACTTCACGGGGACGCCGGTCTCGGTGCTCGCGCTGGGCGCCTCGTTCTCGGCGCTCGAGGTCGTGCCGCTCGTGCTGATCGGGTTCGAGGCGTACGGCAACCTCACGCTCGCGCGCGCGCGGCCGTGGGTCGCGGGATACCGGTGGCCGATCTACTTCTTCGTCGCGGTCGCGTTCTGGAACCTCGTGGGCGCTGGGATCTTCGGGTTCCTCATCAACCCTCCGATTGCGCTCTACTACATGCAGGGGCTCAACACGACCCCGCTGCACGGGCACGCGGCGCTGTTCGGCGTGTACGGGATGCTCGGGATCGGCCTGATGCTGTTCTGCATCAAGGGGCTCGCGGCGCGAGAGGCGTGGAAGACCCGCGTTCTGGCCTTCTCCTTCTGGGCGATCAATGCGGGCCTCGCGCTCATGTGCGTGCTGAGCCTGCTCCCCGTCGGACTGCTCCAGACGTGGGCGAGCGTGACCCACGGGATGTGGTACGCGCGCTCCGCCGAGTTCACGCAGACGCCGGCCGTGCACTTCTTCCGGTGGCTGCGGGTCGTCGGCGACACGGTGTTCGCGGTCGGCGTGCTCGCGCTCGGTTGGTTCGTCGTCGGGCTCCGGACCGGGTGGTCGCTGGCGGGCGGGCGGGGGGAAGTCCCTCCCGCGCGGTAGCGGCCGGCGGCCACGCCGCCGGCTCGGGGTGAGCCGTGTCGCAACGCAGGGAGGACCCGGCAACGTAGAATCGGTGCGAATGATCGCCGCACTGCTCCTGATCGCCGCGGCGGCAGCGCCCGACACGACCGGCGTGCCGCCGGGTACGCCGATCGTGGCGATCACAGTGGTCCGCGACGACATCTTCGACACCGCCGACCGTGCCACGTCCTCCTGGCCGTACCGCTGGGCGAACGCCCTCCACGTCCTCACGCGCGAGCGGTACATCCGCTCGCTCCTGCTCTTCAAGGAAGGCGACAGGCTCGACCCCGCGCAGCTCGCCGAGAGCGAGCGGATCCTGCGGGGCACCGGCTTCCTGAGCCCCGTCACGATCACGGCCAAGCCCGCCCCGGGTGGCGCCGAGGTCACGGTGAGGACGCACGACCAGTGGACGACCCTGGTGGGGTTGAGCCTGGGCATCGCGGGGAACCGGCACCACGTCGGCGGCAGCCTGGCGGAGGACAACTTCCTCGGATGGGGGAAGCAGCTGCTCGTCGAGTACGACCAGTCCACCGAGCGCACCACGACGACGTTGCGGTACAAGGACTCTCTGTTCCTCGGGAGCCGCTGGCAGCTCGAGGTCCAACACAAGAGGCTCTCGGACGGCAGGGGCGACGAGGTATCCCTCGTGTACCCGTTTTTCGCCCTCGCGACGCCGCGCGCCGGCGGCTTCTCCCTGCAACGCGACGACCAGACCGAGTACCTGTACGTCAACGGCCACGAGGCGGTGCGCGGCAAGGCGGACGTCGACGCGTTCCAGTTGTGGGGAGGGGTGCGGATGCCGTGGGACTCGGGCACGACCGACCGGCTCACGCTCGGCGTGTTCAAGGACCAGGTGGAGTTCCTGAACTGGAGCACCGTTGGCGGCCAACCGTACCCCGATCCCGCGGGGCACGACATGCAGGGGGTCCTGGTCGGGTGGGACCACCAGGTCGACCGCTGGCTCGTGGTGAGCGGGTTCCGCGCGTGGCAGCGGCAGGAGGACGTCCCCCTCGGTCCCAACTGGACCGTCACGGCCGGCGTGTCTCTCCCGGCGTTCGGCGGCGATCGCTCGAGGGTCAAGCTCGACGGCGTGCTGAACCTCGGGTTCCTCTCGGGTGCTCAGTACTCGTGGATAAACGTCGCCAGCGACGGACGGCTCGAGGGCGGGGCGCTCGTCAACCAGGTGACGCACCTCGACGCCGGGACGGCGCGGACCGGGAGCGTGGGGTGGCGCGCGCGGATCTCGGTGGACGTCGGGCACAACCTGGACGGGGATCAGCAGCTCACGCTCGGCGCCGACACGGGGCTGCGCGGGTGGGATCCCGACACATTCGACGGAACCTCGCGGGCGGTCGCGAACCTGGAGTGGCGGCACGTGCTCACCGGCGAGGTGCTCCACCTCGGGATCATCGGCGGCGTCGTGTTTGCGGACGCCGGGAAGACGTGGGCTCCGCGCGTCGGGCCTTCGACCGACGGGATCAGGTCCGACGCCGGCGTGGGCCTGCTGATCGAATCCACCCGCGCGGCGCTGCTGAGGGTGGTCCGGGTCGAGGTGGCGGTGCCGGACCGGGGGGGGAAGGCAGTGTTCCTCATTTCCGGCACCTCGCTGTTCTGATTGCTTGCGCCGCCGATAGCGGACCATCTGCGGCGTTGGACTCGGCGGATCGGATGCTCACGTAGCCTCCGGCTACGCTCCGCTCCTCCCGCCTCGTCCGCCTCGCATCTGGCCCACTCTCGGCGACGCGGCTGCACGCGATTCGCCACGGCACTGCTCGTTTCGTTCTTGCGGACCCCGGACGTCGGGCGTAGCAGCGGCGCGGGCGCACACGCTGTGCTACTGGCTTCGTTCTTGTGGGAACCCGGAGCCCGGTCGCTACGCGCGGGAGACGTACTCGCCGGTGCGGGTGTCGACGACGATCTTGGTGCCGGTGTCGATGAACTGCGGCACCGCGACCGTGACGCCCGTCTCCAGCTTGGCGGGCTTCGAGCCGCCGGCGGCCGTCGCGCCCTTGAGCGGGGGGTCCGTCTCGACGACCTGGAGCACCACCGTGTTCGGCAGCTCGAGGCCGACCGGCTGGCTGTCGTAGAAGTCGACCGTGATCACGGTGTCGGGCAGCAGGAACCCCTTCGAGTCGCCGAGCACCTCGTCGGTGAGCGAGAGCTGCTCGAACGTCTCGGTGTTCATGAAGTGGTTGCCCGACGGATCGGAGTACAGGTACTGCATCTCGTGGGTGTCGAGGCTCGCCTTCTCGACCCTGTCCTCGGACCGGAACCTGTGCTCGAGCTGGTTGCCGGTCTTGAGGTTCCGCAACTTGCACTGCACCATCCCGCGCCAGTTGCCGGGCGTGACGTGGATGACCTGCAACACCCGGTGGAGCTGGCCGTTGTAGACGATGATGTTGCCGGCGCGCATCTCGGTGGCGACCAACTGCATAGAACAACCTCCGCACCCGGCGGTCGCCGGGGGCGCGAAGTATACCACCGGAGCCGGGATCGTGACGCGCGAACCGTTGGTGTCTTGTCGTTGAGACGAGATCCGGGTATCGTTGCGTGCGGAGGCACTTGCAATGGACTTGAGACTGCGGGGCAAACGCGCCCTGGTCACCGGATCGTCGCGCGGGATCGGCCGCGCCATCGCGTTGTCGCTGGCGGACTTCAAGGTGGACGTCGCGATCAACTTCTTCCGCCACCGCGGCCCGGCGGAGGCGGTGGCGAAGGAGATCGAGGCGCGCGGGGCGCGCGCCCTGCTGGTGCGCGGGAACGTCGCGGACGAGGCCCACGTGCTGCGGATGTTCGACGAGATCGAAGCGGCGTGGGGCGGCCTCGACATCCTGGTCTCCAACGCCGCGTCCGGCGTGCTCAAGCCGGTCGCGGAGCTGACGCTGCACCACTTCCACTGGACGATGGACATCAACGCCGCGGCGCTGCTCCCGCTCGTGCAGCACTTCCTCCACATGCCGGCGAAGGGGCCGCGCTCGGTGGTCGCGGTGTCGTCGCTCGGCGCGGTCCGCGCGATCCCGAACTACACCGCCGTTGGTGCCTCCAAGGCGGCTCTCGAGTCGATGGTGCGGCACCTCGCCGCCGAGCTCGCGCCCCACGGCGTCCGCGTCAACGCGGTCTCCGCGGGGACGGTGGACACCGACGCGCTCAAGCACTTCCCGAACCGCGAGCAGCTGCTCGGAGAGTCGGCGCGGCGCACGCCGGCGGGGCGCCTGATCACGCCGCAGGACGTCGCCAACGTGGTCGTCTTCCTGTGCACCGAGTACGCATCGATGATCCACGGCCAGACGGTCGTGGTGGACGGGGGCTACTCGATCCTCGCCTGAGCCGCCCCCGGAGGAGCTGTGTCGTGGAACTCGGAACCCGGACACCGGATGCCGGCCTCCTGATCATCGGCCACCGCGGCTTCGCCGCGGCGTTCCCGGACAACTCGCTCGCCGGCGTGCAGGCCGCGATCACAGCGGGGGCCGACGGCGTCGAGGTGGACGTCAGGCGGTGCGCGGACGGGACGTGGGTGTGCCACCACGACCGGACGCGGGCGGGGCGGCCGGTGGCGGCGTGGGCGCTGGCGGAGCTGCGCCGCCAGGGCGTGCCGACGCTCGCGGACGTCGCGGACGCGGTGCCCGCCGACCGGTGGCTGTACGTCGAGGTCAAACCGCTCCCGGCGTCCGATCTCCGGCCCGGAGTGCCGGCGCTCGCCGAGCTGCTGGAGCGCCGGCTCGCCTTCTCGCGCGTGATCTCGTCGGACGGAACGGTGCTCGCCGCTGTGGCGGGAGCGCTGCCGGCGGTCTCGCGCTCGCTCGTGTTCGACGTCATCCCGGAGCGGCTTCCTGCGGACGTGGAGCTGTCGCCGGAGCACCGGCTGGTCGAGTCGCTGGTGGGACGGGGGCGCCCGCTGCACCCCTGGACGGTGGACGACGCGGCGCGCATGCGCGAGCTCGCCGCGCTGCGAGTGGGTTCGATCACGACGAACGACCCGGTGCTGGCACTGGAGGTGCTGCGTGGCTGAGCGCGTGCGAGTGGGGCTGCTCATCCCGAACCTGTTCATGCGCGTCCCGGTGGAGGCTGCGGTGCGGGGGCGCGCCGACGCGGTCGCGCTCGCTGACGCCGCCGCGGCGACGGGGTCCGGGTGCAGGGCGGTGATCGCGGACCTCGACGCCCTCGGCGCCGACCCGGTGGCGGCCGTGGGCGCCATCGCCGCGGCCGGCGCCTCGGTGCTCGTCTTCGGACCCCACGTCGAGGGCGAGCGCCTCGCCGCCGTTCGCGCGGCGGGCGCGGTCGTGCTCCCGCGCTCGGTGTTCCTCGAGCGGCTGCCGGAGCTGCTCGACGCGCTCCTGGGCGCGCGGGGCGCAGAGTGACCGTGGACGCGCCGGGCCGTCGCGAACATCGGCGCCCGGGGTGACGTCGTGAGGTCGGAGTGGGCGCTCTTCTGGGCGGAGTTCGCGGGCACGGCGCTGCTCGTTGCGGCCGGCGTCTCGCTCGTCATCCTCGACTTCGGCTCCGGGAGCCCGGTGGCCGCGGCGATCCCGTCGGAGGCCGCGCGGCGCGCCCTGACAGGGTTCGGGTTCGGGTGCGTGGGCGCGCTGATCGCGATCTCCCCCCTCGGTAAGGCCAGCGGCGCGCACATCAACCCGGTGGTGACGCTCGCGTTCTGGCTCAACGGCACGATGCGGGGGCGGTACGCGGTCGGGTACGTCGCCGCGCAGCTTGCGGGCGCGGTCGCGGGCGCGCTCCCGCTGCTGGCCTGGGGTCCGATCGGGGCCTCGGTCGCGTACGGTGCGACGGTCCCCGGCGCCGGTGTCGGCGCGTGGACGGCGCTGGCGGGCGAGACCGCGACCACGGCCGCGCTCGTCGTGGGCGTGTTCGTGTTCGTGGGCCACGCGAGGCTGCGCCGCTTCACGCCGCTGCTGTTCCCCGCGCTGTACGCGCTGATGGTTTGGGCGGAGGCGCCGATCTCCGGAACCAGCACCAACCCCGCCCGCACCCTGGGACCGGCGGTCGTCTCGGGGGTGTGGCGCGCCTTTTGGGTGTACCTGGCCGGACCGGTGGCGGGGACGCTCCTCGCGTTCTCGTCGCACCGCCTCACGTGGCTCCGGAAGTTCGAGGTCGAGGTCTCCAAGCTGTACCACTTCACGCACGACCCGCACGGAGTGCTGTGCCGCGACCGACGGCGCGCCCCCGGGTCGGGAGGAGGGTGAGATGGCGCACCGCCGCGGATCGGATGCGATCAAAGTCCTGACCGACCTCCTGGACGAAGGGTTCGACGCGCCGGCGTGGCACGGCCCCAACCTGCGCGGCGCGCTCAAGGGGCTGACCGCCTCGCAGGCGGCGCGCCGGCCGGCGCCGGGGCGCCACTGCATCTGGGAGATCGCGCTGCACTGCGCGTACTGGAAGTACGCCGTCCGCCGCCGCCTCACGGGTGAAGGCGCCCGCGGCTCGTTCCCGCGCCGTCCCAGCAACTGGCCCCGGCTCCCGGAGCGCCCGGACACCGCCGCGTGGAGAGCCGATCTCGCCCTCCTCGACGAGTCGCACCGGCTCCTGCGCGCCGCCGTCGCCTCGTTCCCGGCGCGCCGGCTCGGGGAGCGGCACGGGAGGTCGACGGCCGGCCGGCTCATCTACGGCATCGCAGCGCACGACCTGTACCACGCCGGACAGGTGCGACTCCTGATCAAACTGCTGGGGGCGAAGTCGTAGAGGCGTAGCCGGTGGCCCCGAGAGATCGGCGGAGGAGCAGAGGGGCAGAGGAGGAACACCTGTTCGAAGGTTCATAGGTTCGAATGTTCAAAGGTTGCCTGGAGGTGCGGGAGTTCAGGTGCCGTCGTGGAACGTTCGAACCTGTGAACATTCGAACCTCCGGACGGTTGTCGCCACTCCGCGCCCCTGCTTGCGGCCGACGACTCCCGTATAATGCGAAGACGGGGGCACAATGAACCTTGACCGGCTCGTCGAGCACCTCTCGAACCCTGCCTTCTACCCCGAACCCACCACCGGCGTCGAGGTCATCCAAACGCACATCTCGTTCATCTTCCTCACCGACGCTCACGCGTACAAGGTCAAGAAGCCGGTCGACTTCGGGTTCCTCGACTACACGACGCTCGCCAAGCGGCGCCAGATGTGCGAGCGCGAGGTGGCTCTCAACTCGCGGCTGTGCCCGGACATCTACCTCGGCGTGATCGAGCTCAACGAGAGCGACGGGTCGCTCTCGATCGGCGGGCCTGGAGAGACGGTCGAGGTCGCGGTCAAGATGCGGCGGCTCCCGCGCGAGCGGATGCTCCGCCAAGTGCTCGCCCGCGGGGAGGGGAACGAGGCGCTGTTCGAACGCATCGCGGTCACGCTCGCCGACTTCCACCGCCGGGCCCCGGCACCGCGCACCGGCGAGGGGATGTCGGGGGTCGAGCGGCCGAAGTTCAACTGCGACGAGAACTTCGCGCAGACGGAGAAGTACATCGGCTCGCTCCTTCCGCGCCGGGCGTTCGAGCTCATCCGGAACTCCACCGATTTGTTCTTCAAGCGCAAGGGGGGCCTGTTCGCTCGGCGCGTCGAGGAGCGCCGCATCGTGGACGGCCACGGCGACCTTCACCTCGACTCGATCTGCGCCACCGACCCGGTCCGGATCTTCGACTGCATCGAGTTCAACGAGCGCTTCCGGATCCAGGACGCCGCCGAGGAGGTCGGCTTCCTCGCGATGGACCTGGAGTTCCACGGGTACGCGCCGTTCGCCCGGAAGTTCGTGGAGGCGTACGTCGCGGCCTCGGGCGATGCCGAGCTGTTGGAGCTGCTGGCGTTCTACAAGACGTACCGCGCGTACGTCCGCGCCAAGATCAACTCGTTCGCATCCGACGACCCGCACATCCCGGCGGCGGCGCGCGACGCGAGCCGCGCCACGGCCTCGCACTACTACGAGCTGGCCGCGCACTACGCAGCGGCGTGCAACCCCCGCCGGCTGATCGTGACGTGCGGCCTGACCGGCAGCGGCAAGAGCACGCTCGCCCGCAAGCTCGGCGAGCTGTACTCGCTCCAGCTCATCCGCTCCGATGTCGTGCGCAAGGAGCTCGTCGGGATTGCGCCCGACGAGCGGCGGTGGCTGCCGTACGACCAGGGCGAGTACTCCCCCGAGATGACCGACCGCACGTACGCCGAGATGCTCGAGCGGGCGAAGGCGTTGCTCGAGGTCGGACACTCCGTCGTGCTCGACGGCTGCTACACGAAGCGGCTCCAGCGGGACGGCGCGGTCGACCTTGCGCGGCGCCTCGGGGTGCCGTTCCTCCTGCTCGAGTGCCGCACCAGCGAGGACGTGATCAGGGAGCGGCTCGAGCGGCGCGCCCAGAAGGCCGGTACCGTATCGGACGGGCGGTGGGAGATCTACCACCGCCAGCTCGCCGAGTTCGAGGCCCCCGAGGAGATCGCCGGCGACAAGCGCGTCGTGCTCGACCGCTCGAAGCCCGTCGACGAACTCCTGCACGAGCTCGCGGTGGTGCTCCCGTCGGCGTGGCAGGACGTCACCGCGACGTCCGGCACACGCGCCCGGAGAGGCGCGGCGCTCCAGGCGCGGTGAACGGGGAAACCCGGGCGCGCCGTCAGCGCGGGGCGGCCGACATCGCGAGCGCCCGCTCTAGGTTTGCGGCCGCCATCCCGTACCCGGGGCGCAGCCGCAGCGACTCGCGGAACTGCTCCACCGCCTCGGCCGCTCGCCCCTGCTGCATCAGCGCGACGCCCATCCCGTTGTGGGCGAGGTAGTCGTCCGGCGAGGGGTGGCGCAGCGCCTCCTCGTACTGAGCGATCGCGTCGTCCGGCCTGTGCGCCTTCGTGTACAGCGTCCCGAGGTTCACGAGTGCGTCCGCGTCGGCCGGGTCGATCGCGAGCGCGGCGCGGTAGCGCGCGACCGCCCCGTCGAAGTCCCCGCGCTGCTCCTCGATCCGTGCGAGGTTGAGCAGCGCGAGCACGTTGTCCGGCTTGAGCCGAAGCGCCTCCTCGAAGTGACCCACCGCGTCGGAGACCCGGCCGTTGACCGCGAGCCAGTGCCCGTAGTTCGTGTGGCAGATGAAGCAGTCCGGGTTCTTGGCCAGCGCGTCCCGCCACAGCGCGTCCTCGCTCCGGTAGGCGCGGCACTGGCGGAACGTCAGCACACCGAGCGCCGCGAGCACGGCGACCCCCGCGACGGCCGCCGCCCGTCGCGCCGTCACGCCCGCGCGGGCGGTGGACCCGGCGGCCCCGCACGCGACGGCGGCGGACGCGACCGCGACCGCCTGGTACGCGAAGTGATCCGCGACGTAGGAGTAGCGCATCGCGTAGACGTTGAAGAAGCCCATCGCGGGAAATACGACGCCGCCGAACAGGAGCATCGAGGCGAGCGGTCCGCGCCCGAGCCGACGGCGCAGCGCCCACGCCGCCGCGAGCGCGACGAGGGCGCCGAGCGCGGGTGCCCATTGCCATGCGACCCGCGGATCGATCGTCCAGCGCGGGTAGATGAACGAGAGGTCCGAGGGCCAGACGAGCTTCCCGATGTAGAACGCGAGCGCGCGTCCCGCCAGGACGACCCTTCCGGCCGCGCCCAGCGACCACTCCGCGCCCCGCGCCTGCACCATCGTGCGCTCGAGCCACGCCGTGTTGAGTGCGAGCGCCGCGCCGATCGCGAAGAACGGCACCAGCGGCCGGACGTCGGTTCCCCGCACACGCCCGCGCCGCCACCACGCGAGCACGAGCAGCACCGCGGGGAGGAGGCAGGCGGTGGTCTTCGCGAACAGCGCCAGCGTGAACGCCGCGATCGAAGCCGGGTACAGGACCGACGAGCGCCGGTACCACGGCAGCCGTGCGGCACGGCGCCGCTTTCCCGGCGGCTGCGAGTCCGCAGCGCGTGCGTCCATCGCCGCGACGAAGGCGTGGGCGGCGAGGAGGGTGAGCAGCATCGAGAGCGCGTTCTTGCGCTCGGTGACCCACGCGGCCGACTCGACGCACACCGGGTGGAGCGCGAACGCCGCGGCGGCGACCCAGGCGCCGGGGAGCCCGAACCGGCGCAGGAACCACCACAGGAGGAGCGCGGACCCCGCGTGCAGGAGGACGTTGACCAGGTGGTAGCCGAGCGGGTGGAGGCCCCACACCCGCTTCTCCACCCAGAACGAGGTGAACACGGCGGGGTAGTACTGCTCGTTCGCCCTCGTGTCCGTCCAGATCAGGCGCAACCCGTGCGTCCCGTCCAGCGTCGGGTTGTCGGTCAGGTACGTGTCGTCGTTCCAGACGAACCCAGCCGAGAGCGCGGGCAGGTACGCGACGACGGTCGCGGCAACCAGAGCGAGCGCCAGGGCGAGCGAGGTCCTCCGCGTCACCCGCGAACCATACCACCTCGGTGGCCAGTGCCTTCGGAGGCCGAGGGAAGACGGTAGAGGGAAGAGGGTAGAGGGCAAACCGCGGCCCCTGGGGTCCCGCCTTTCCTCTTCCGTCTTCCCTCTTCCTTCTTTCCTCTTCTGTGGCGCGCGTGCGATAGTGCCCGCATGAGCGACGCCCAGCCGACCTCCCGGTACTGCTTCGTGTGCGGACGCGACAACCCCGCGAGCCTCCACGCCAGGTGGACCAACGACCGCGAGGCGCGGCAGGTGCGCGCCCTCGTCACCGTGGCCGAGGAGTACAACGGTTACCCCGGCATCGTCCACGGCGGCGTGGTCGCGGCGCTGCTGGACGAGACCGCCGGCAGGGCGCTGATGGTGGACGGTGACTTCGACCGGCTGTGGGTGACGGTCAAGCTCGAGGTCGCATACCGACGCCCGACCCCGACCGGCGTGCCGCTCACGGTCGTCGGGTGGGTCGAGCGCGACGACGCGCGCCGTTCGCTGACGGCGGCGGAGATCCGCCTCCCCGACGGCGAGGTCAGCGCGACGTGCCGGGCGCTCATCGCGCGGCCGCCGGAGCACGTGCTCGAAGGGTGGCTGGCCGAGCGCGAGCACTGGCGCGTCGAGTAGAGCGCGTCGGCGGAGTCGGATCGGAGACAGCAGAGGAGCCGAGGGGCAGGGGAGCGAAGGAGCGAGGGACGAGACAGTGAGCGTCTGTGTCCTTCGCTACTTCCCCGGGCCACCGTGCTCCGTTGGGCGCGCCATGTCCGGCCACGGGCGGCGCGACGCGCAGCGCGCCACGGCTACCCGCCCGGTCCGTGGGAGTCGCGAGGCCGGGTCTTGGGCCGCAGCGGCGGCGTGAGCGCGGTCACGCGCGTGCCGTGCCGTGACGCCCGCCGCCGCGGCCGTGACATCCGGTGCGGGGTGAGAGACGTAGAGCCTGCCGGAGCGGGGAGGTGCGGTCGCATCGGCCGTCGCGAAAGGAGGCTTCTGTGAGATGGGATTCACGAGGTTCGCTCATCGCCGCCGGTCTCGCCGGCCCGCGTCCGCGGGCCGCGCGGGTGCTGCGCGCCGGCGTTCCGGCGCTCGTTCTCGTCGTGGCCGCCGCGTGCGGCAGCAACAGCTCGACGCCGACCGAGCCGAAGATGACGCCGGCCCCGGGATCGGGCGCCAGCCCGACGGTCACGGTCGGAGGCAGCGGCAACACGTTCGTGGACTCGCAGAGCGGTACCAGCACGACGACGATCCAGGCGGGCCAGACGGTGACGTGGATGTGGGCCGGCGGCTCGCACTCCACGACGTCGGGAAATTGCTGCACGGCCAGCGGGATGTGGGACTCGGGGGTGCGCTCCTCTGGGAGCTTCTCCTACGCGTTCATGACCGCGGGGACGTACCCGTACTTCTGCACCGTTCACGGCGCCATGATGACCGGGACCGTCAAGGTGAACGCGGCGGGGGGCGGGGGATACTAGGGCCTCGGCGTTGTCGGCGGCGTCCCCGACCCCGGGCCAGGGCTACGAACCGGCGCGCCGTCTCGGCGTGAACACGACCGTCGGGTACTGGTCGCCGGCCTCGTAGCGCGGCACGTGGCACGCGCGCTCGACGAAATCCCGGCCCAGCAGGTCGCGCACCTCGCCCAGGGTCGGGAGCGAGACGCGGGCGTCCACGTCGCGGTAGACCTCGAGGAAGTCCATCGCGTCCGGCGGTCGGCCGAGCCTGTCCAGCACCGCGCCCGCGTCGGGGACGTGCTCGCGCCACGCGTCCCAGATGTCGCCGAGGCGAGCCCGTTCCGAGAGGTCGCCATGCACCGCCATCGCGATCCGCCACGGGAGGATGTGCTCGTTGACGGTGCGGCCGTCGCGCAGGTCGGAGAAGATCGCCTCGAGCGGCTCGCGCTCCTCGGGCCGCGCGAACAGGCGCATCACCAGCGTGCCCGTGTCCCTGAGCACCCGCCGCATCTCGCCGGCGAGGGCGAGGAAGTGGTCCGGGTACTGCAGCGTCGTGAAGATCCCATCGCCCACGAGGACGTCGCAGGCTCCGTCGCGCACCGGCATCGCGGTCCAGTCGCCGCGGGCCGCCGCGGCGTCGCGAGCGCCGTGGCGCGGCCAGAGGTTGCGGATCATCCCCTTCGACGAGTCCAGCGCCAGCAGCGCCGTGCCCGCCGGCCAGCGCATCGCCGCGATCTCGGGGGTAACGCCCAGCAGCAGCGCGCGAGCGCCCCCGCGGGGGGCGCCGACGGCGGCCTCGTCCACGAGGCGCCGGAGCAGGTCGACGTCCTCCGGGAACGGGCGCAGCGGCGGCCCGATCAGGTGCCAGTTCTGGGAGAGGTGGTCCCAGCGCGCGTCCCACACCTCGAACGCATCGCTCCGCGGGTCCGGACGGATCGGCTGCGGCGGGCGCACGCCGCGGACGATCCGCCGCTCGGGGAGCAGGTCGGGGACGCCGTCCCGGATGGCGTAGGCCGCCGTCCCGTCGATCGCCGCGAGGGCGCCCTCCACCGGCAGGGTGACCGCGTCGCCGGATCCGTGGCGCGCGCCGCCGCGCGCGATCTCCGAATTGAGCTCGCCGAGCTCACGGTCGCCCATGACCGCCAGGGGGACCCTGGCGTGCGGGCACTGCAGCATCTCGACCAGACCCTCGAACAACGGCATCGCTCGCACTCCCCTCCGAATCGGACCGCGGGAGTATACCGGGCGACGCGCGCCGGCGCGACGCCCGCCCGGGCCCCCGCCGCGAGGCCGCGGGCGTCGCACCCCGAGCCCCGCGCCCGGTCTCTCAGCTCGCCTTGCGGGCAGCGGCTGCGACGCCGAGGATGTTGGCGAGGTACTGGCCGGTGTAGCTCGCGGAGACGTGGGCGACCTGCTCCGGCGTGCCGGAGGCGACGATCCGCCCGCCGGCGTCGCCGCCCTCGGGGCCGAGGTCGATCACCCAGTCCGCCGTCTTGATCACGTCGAGGTGGTGCTCGATGACGACGACGGTGTTGCCGCGCTCGACCAGCGTGTGGAGCACCGCGAGCAGCTTCTTGGTGTCGTCGAAGTGCAGGCCGGTGGTGGGCTCGTCGAGGATGTACAGGGTGTTGCCGGTGGCGCGGCGGGCGAGCTCGCGCGAGAGCTTGATGCGCTGCGCCTCGCCGCCGGAGAGCGTGGTGGCGGACTGGCCGAGCGTGATGTAGCCGAGGCCGACCGCGATGATGGTGTCGAGGACGCGCGCGATCTTGGGGTGCGCTGCGAACAGCTCGCGCGCCTGCTCGACGGTGAGGTCGAGCACCTCGGCGATGTTGAGGCCCTTGTAGCGCACCTCGAGCGTCTCGCGGCCGTACCGCTTCCCCTTGCACACCTCGCACGTCACGTACACGTCCGGCAGGAAGTGCATCTCGATCTTGATCTGCCCGTCGCCGCCGCACGCCTCGCACCGCCCGCCGCGGACGTTGAACGAGAACCGTCCCGGCTTGTACCCGCGCGCCCGCGCCTCCTGCGTCAGCGCGAACAGCTCGCGGATCGGGTCGAAGACCTTGGTGTACGTCGCCGGGTTGGAGCGCGGCGTACGACCGATCGGCGACTGGTCGATGTCCACGACCTTGTCGATGAACTGGATCCCCTCGATGCGCGTGTGGGCGCCGGGGCGGTCGAGCGCCTTGTACAGCGAGCGCGCGCACGCCTTGTACAGGATCTCGTTGATCAGCGTCGACTTCCCGGAGCCCGACACGCCCGTCACGCAGGTGAGCGTCCCGAGCGGGAACGGGACGTCGATCGCCTTGAGGTTGTGCTCGCGCGCGCCTTTGACGACGAGCTGTCTGCCGCTGCCGGCACGCCGCGTCGCGGGCACCTCGATCGTCAGCTCGCCCGCGAGGTAGCGTCCGGTCAGTGAGCGCTTCGCGGCGAGGATGGTGCGGGGCGGCCCTTGCGCCACGACCTCGCCGCCGTGGATCCCGGCGCCGGGGCCGAGGTCCACGATCCAGTCGGCCTCGCGCATCGTCTCCTCGTCGTGCTCGACCACGAGCACGGTGTTGCCGAGGTCGCGCATCCCCTTGAGCGTGCCCAGCAGCTTCCGGTTGTCGCGCTGGTGCAGCCCGATCGAGGGCTCGTCGAGGACGTACAGCACGCCCATCAGCTTGGAGCCGATCTGCGTCGCGAGGCGGATGCGCTGCCCCTCGCCACCGGACAGCGTTCCGGCCGCGCGGTCGAGCGTCAAGTAGGTGAGACCCACGTTCGACAGGAAGCCGAGCCGCTCGGTGATCTCCTTCAGGATCAGCCGGCCGATCGCGAGCTGCTGCGGGGTCAGCGCGAGCTTCTCGAAGAAGTCGAGCGCGGCGGTGATCGACAGCGCCGT